>CALGPK010000035.1 GCA_937960415.1 uncultured Bacteroidales bacterium
AGTGCTTTCCGCAAGTATAGCAAAGATGGTACCTTTCATATAGAATTGGAGTATATATCCTGTCCAAGTTTGGAAAACAGAATTTTAATTTTATGCGATCCTATGATAGCTACCGGTTCGTCTATTATTTTGGCATACAACGCTTTGTTATCGAATGGAATGCCCCGACAAGTTCATATCGTTACGGTTATTATTAGTAAAGATGCTGTCAAAAAGCTTCAGAAAAACATCTATTCAAAAAATTTAACATTATGGACAGCTGCCATCGACGAAGAATTAACAGTAAAGTCGTATATTGTGCCCGGAATTGGTGATGCCGGCGATTTGGCTTATGGCAGTAAAGTCTAGGTATGATTGCAAAAATTATTTCTATTTTATTAATTAGTAGTGTTAAATTTATCTTTGCTTTCCCGTTAGCCATCAAGTATAATTTTAATTTTGGTACTACATTTTTATTGACCAGCGCTGGCGGGATTGGTGGCATTCTCTTTTTTTCCTTTTTCTGGCAACATGTTATTTCGCTTTATCTTTGGTTTATTCATTCGTACTTGTATAAGTTCCCCAAAATACGAAATTTTCTTAAAAATTTTAAAAGTAAAATTCTTACCAATAGAAAGCCAAAAAATGTACCATTCAAGCGTAAACGACGTTATGTATGGCTCAAACAAAACAGTGGATTGTTGGGGATAGCTATTCTTACGCCATTTATTTTGTCTATCCCGATTGGTACTTTTTTGGCTGTGCGTTTTTTTGGGCGTAATGTACGTACAATGATGTTTTTGAGTGTAACGCTGGTGATTTGGTCATTGGTGCTTAGTATTCTCGTTCATGGTATTGGACTCCGATACTGATTTTTTAAGTGGTTTATACAACAAAATACCACCAACCAGTGCACCGTATATCATCGAAATGTATGGATTGGAAGTGATTGGGCATGAACCCGAATTGCAACCGATAAAGTAATAATAAGCATATCCGCCTATAATGCCCAAAGCACAACCCAAACACGTTCGGGTTAATACATATTTTTTTATCCATTCCATGGTTAGGGATTTTCTGAAGTTTACAAAAATAGAATTTAAAATGTTGAGTACAAATGATGTTGTCTGAATCAATACTTCGTATTTTGAGTTTCGTATTTGGGTTTTACTAAGCTATATCGAAGTCCGATGTATGTTTGAAAAGAGGTGATAAACCAAGGCTCACCATTTCGAGGTATCATCCGTAGAAAAGTATGGTCGTAACTAATAAAACCTACTTTTGTGCCTAAAATGAAGTGCATTCTTTTATTATTTGCTGGCAAAAATTCTGACTCTAAAAGCAGCAAAAGGCCAAGTCGATGCTTATAGTCATTTACTATATGCCATGAATATTCCCGATAGTACTGGTAATATGGACTGTAACTTTTTGTATCAAACTGCTGATTCAAGTGTATGTAATAGTATGATGCTTCCATTCCAAAGAACAACTTTGAGCTTTCAGAATACAATAAATTTCTTGAATTCGAAATATGTAAACCAAAGCACTGATTAAATGAGCTTATCTCATTAAAATAAAAGGTTACCCTTTCTGGTCCAGATGAAGATTCATCATCATTGATTTTATAATAATGCGCATTTTTGATGATGTGCGAAGCATGAATAGCAAACTGCCGACCATGCCGATGTTCTTTAAATACATACCCAGCTTTGTAGCCAAAAGCATTTTTAAAATTGTTGTGGCAAGAGGTAGAAAAAATACCCGATAGTTCTATGCTTTGAGCAAACGAATACAAGGATATAACTATTAAAAAGAAAGCAAAAAATAAGAATTTTGTCATGAATAAAGCTATTCGTTATAAAGAGAAATTAGGAATAACTTCCTTATTGTATTTACCTTCCGAAAGGTTTTTCTGAATTTCGCTGAAGGCTTCAATGGTGTATTTAACATCGTCCAGAGTATGAACAGCAGTAGGAATTAAGCGTAACATGATAACGCCTTTGGGTACAACCGGATATACAACTATAGAGCAGAAAATATTGAAGCGTTCGCGGAGATCAAATACAACATTACCAGCTTCAATAGGTGTTCCTTTAAGAAATACAGGAGTAACGGGCGATTGTGTATTTCCTATGTCAAATCCTTTTTCTCTTAGTCCGTTTTGTAAAGCATGAACAATTTCCCAAAGTTTATCTTTGAGCTCTGGTTTGGTTTGAAGTAGTTCTAACCGTTTTAAGGCACCAAGCACCATAGGCATGGGGAGTGCCTTGGCAAATATTTGCGAACGAAGATTGTAGCGTAAATAATCGATAACTTCCTGTGTAGAAGCAACAAATCCCCCAATTCCGGCCATGGCTTTGGCAAAAGTGGCAAAATAGACATCTACTTCGTCCATTACCCCAAAATGCTCGCTGGTACCTGCTCCGGTTTTTCCCATTGTTCCAAAGCCGTGGGCATCATCAATCAATAAGCGGAAGTTAAATTCCTTTTTCAGGGCAACGATTTCGTCGAGTTTGCCCAGGTCGCCTGCCATACCATAAACTCCTTCGGTTATAACCAAAATACCACCGCCGGTTTTTTCAACAACAGCTTGTGCATGTTTTAATTGCAGGCGAAGTTTTTCGATGTTGTTGTGAGGATACACAAAGCGTTTGCCCATGTGCAGACGAACACCGTCTAAAATACAAGCATGGGCTTCGCTATCGTAAACTATAACATCGTTGCGGCTTACCAGGGCATCGATAATACTAACCATTCCCTGATAACCATAGTTGAGCAAATAGGCATCTTCTTTCTTTTCGAAAGCAGCAAGACGTTTTTCGAGCTCTTCGTGATACGACGTATGCCCCGACATCATACGTGCACCCATAGGATATGCCATGCCGTATTGAGCAGCAGC
This sequence comes from uncultured Bacteroidales bacterium, assembly GCA_937960415.1. Classification (GTDB taxonomy): domain Bacteria; phylum Bacteroidota; class Bacteroidia; order Bacteroidales; family GWA2-32-17; genus Ch61. Next base: position 2,879 of record CALGPK010000035.1, read on the forward strand.
TTCGGCATCGGTTTTGCGTACTTCGGGATGATTTGCCAGACCTAAATAATTATTTAAACTCCAAGTAAGAACGTCTTTTCCACGAAATTTCATGCGTGGGGCAATTTCTCCTTCCAATTTTGGAAAGGCAAAGTAGCCATGAGCTATATCCTGATACTGTCCTAACGGACCTTTTTGTTTTTTAATTTTTTCAAATATGTCCATTGCATTCAAATTTAACGGCAAAATTACAAAAAATTAAAATAACTATTAAAATAATAAACGCTTGATAGTTCAAGAAAAAATAATAATAATAAAAAGTTTATAACTATTAGAAAAACTATTTTTATGCTAATTGTAGCAAAGGTATCAGGAAAATTTTAAATGTTTAGGGGGGTATCAATATTTTTTTGAACATCAGGAAAATGTTGTTAGGTATAAGTTGGTTTTATGTTTTACACCAATGCTACTATAATTCAGCAAATGGAATTGTTAAGTAAATTTAGAAATTTAGTTTTTTTAGACGATGATTTTCTATATTTTTAATTGATTATTTTTTTAATTATTTTTACTGCATGAAAAGAATGTGGTTATTTTTTCTTTTTCTGGTAGCAAACTATTCTTTATGGTCTCAACCAATACCAACTGCCGAAGAAAACATACCGTTTTTAGTAACCTTTGGTGCTCAAAGCGATACCAAATGGGGCGATGACGATTTTTGTCAGATTTTCTTTATCTTAATTCCAACGAGTTACATAAATCCTTTTTACATTCGCATTTTTGATCCCGATTGTGGCGGGCAGCACGACGAACCAAAAGGACCATATAATACTAAAACATCGTTTAGTGTTTATGGCGGAAAAGGCTGTTATACCGATCCCGATGCTAAAAATACCGATCCGGTTGGAAATTACAAATCTGGCAACTTATTGGCTACTAAAACGTTTGGCGAAGAAACTAAGTACGACAATCAATGGTACACTATGGGACCTTTTAACCCATCTGAAGGAGAGATGGTTGCAGAATTTGGAGGGCGAATATTTAAACTCATCATTCAAGGTGTTGCTGGCGACGATGGCAACCTTTATAAGCTTTTTGTTAGTACTTTGCCCAACGAAAACAAAGCCATCGAAGGAGCCAATGCTTTTACCTATGAATACACATTTCGAATGTGGGACAATCCAAATAATATCTCGCATATTTATCCATACATCGATGATAAAGTAATATCTGTAAAAATTACTAATTTCGATTGGGACAACGATGGAATCATTCGCGTTATTTCGGTTGCTAAAAATGGATTAAAAGTTGAAGTATCGGGCGAAGGAGAATGGAAGAGCACAACATTGCCCGTCGTTGACGAAGAAAAGAATACTTCGTTTGATATTCAATTTGTTAAAGAAAAGTTTATAAAAAACAATAATGTAGTAATATATGTAACCAATCAATATGGCGAATTACTGCCTTTTTATGTTACTCCTATAGGTGGAATTCCTAAATATAAAGGAAAAATAAAAACCACACCAATTAAGAAGGAAAAATAATGAAAAAAATATTATATTTTATTTTTTGTATTCTATTATCTATCTGTTTTTATGCTCAAACTTATCAATTTAAAGTTTTATCGACCGAAAATACAAATATTTATCCATATATATATTCCATTCATCAAGATTCGCTTGGTTATTTGTGGATAGGTACGGGCGATGGGCTTTTTTTATACGATGGCAATACACTTCAATCAATTCCTTTAACTTTTGTTACGGGCGATAATTTTATTACAGCTATTGCTTTCGATAGAAAGGGTGTTCCTTATGTAGGATTGAACAACGGAACCATTGCATACCGACAAGGTCAAAAATTTATTCTACTAAAGGAAACACTCAAGTTTAAAAGCACTGTCAATCAAATGGAATTTTTAGGCGATGAGTTATTGGTAGCTGTTCAAAACAAGGGCATTTTTACACTTCGAAACCAGCAATTACAATCTCAGCCAATAATTATACCTAATGTTCAGGTATATTCCTTTTTAAAACTGAATGAGTATTTACTTATAGGAACATCGGATGGTTTGTACGTTTATACACAAAACAAGCTTCACTTTTTGTCGCAATTTCCGCAAACTAAAGTCGAATGTATTCGATACAATCCCGTTACAAAAAGCATTTTTGTTGGCACCGAAGAAGAAGGTATTATCGAAATGATACTTAAAGGCAACACTTTTAAAATAGCAAAAACATATTCTTTTATCAACAACATTAAAGATATAACCATCGATCACGAAGGAAATTTTTGGGTAGCAACCATGGGTGAGGGAATTTATTTTTATAGATACTATTCAGCTACTAATTCGCATGCTCTGGAGTTACAGTTTAATATTGAGAATGGACTTCCGAACAATTTAATTAGAAAACTGTTTATCGATCGCGAAAAAAATTTATGGGTAGGAAGTTATGGAGGAGGGCTTTTTCAATACTTCGAAAGTGCTTTTAATATATTGTTTCCCAAACACGATGAAAAAGATGTTTCGTTTACTGCCGTTTATGCACATCTCGATTTTTTGTATGCAGCCAATTCACAGGGAGAAATTTATAAAATCAATATTCACAATCTGCAAAATTTCATGATTTATCGATTTAATGAACTTAAAAGCCACAAGATTACCTCTTTGTATGCCGATCATCAAACACTGCTATGGATAGGCACCGAAGACGATGGTTTGTATATTTACGATTTAACCAAAAATAAATTAATCAAACACATAAAATTTGCCGATAAACTACAAAACAACATCAGTTCTATTGATGGATATGGCTTATTCCGTTGTATAGGAACAAAAAATGGTTTAATCATTATCCATTCTGAATCATTCGAACAAGAAGTAATTACTACCATACAAGGACTTCCACATAATTATATTAATCAAGTTTTATGCGATTTAAATGGAAATGCTTGGCTGGCAACGCCTACTAATTTTATTGCTAAATACAATCTCGAACAAAAGAAAGTTGAGCTGAATAAAATAAACGTAGCAGATATTATTAAAATAAACTCATTGTGTATCGATCATAAAAATCAACTTTGGCTTTCAAGTTATGGTAATGGAGTTTACAAGATAGATTCAGTCATTACCAATTATACGTCGTATAATGGTTTGTTTTCGGATTATACCTATTCTATTATTGCCGACGAAATAGGAACCATTTGGATTGGTCATCGACAGGGAATATCGTCTATCAAGGCTAGCAATATTCGTACATTTTCAAAAAACATCGGTTTTTTTGCCGATTGCAACCCCAATGCTGTTTGTATAGACAAAAATGGCACTATTTGGTTCGGAACAACACGAGGCTTGCTACGTTACAACTACAAGAAAAGTGTTATCAACAAAGTTCCACCCACAGTTCTAGTTACCAGCATTAAAATTAACGATGTGGAGTATGTAGTAACCCCCAATTTAGAACTGGAATCGGGAAAATACAAAATTCAAATTACTTATACGGGTATTTCGCTTCGCGAATCGGAAGGAGTTACTTTTAGATATATGCTCGAGGGCTACGATGCTAATTGGTCCGAAACCACCACTAACAGAAGTGTTTTGTATCCTCGACTTGAAGAGGGAACTTACACCTTTAAATTAATGGCTTACAATTACGATGGAATTGCTTCCAAAAATCCGTATGTTATCAAGATTAAAATATGGCCGCCTTTTTACAAGCGTTGGTGGTTTATTATTACTGCCATTGCATTTGTTATTTATGTGTTTTACTTGATTGTAAAAATTCGCGAACGTAATTTAAAGCGAATGGAAAAAATTCTTAAAGAAAAACTCGATCAGCGAACCAAAGAAGTTGTTAGGCAAAAAGAACTCATTGAACGAAAAAATAAAGACATAACCGATAGTATTCAATATGCCAAACGAATACAAGAGGCTATACTTCCTTCAACATCTATGCTTCAGAATCATTTTCCAAATTCATTTGTTTTGTATATGCCACGCGATATTGTTAGTGGCGACTTTTATATGTTTCAACCAATAGAAGATAAGTTTATTGTTATCTGTGCCGATGCGACTGGTCATGGTGTACCGGGTGCCTTTATGTCGCTTATTTCGAGCACAATACTTAAAGATATACTACATGCTATACCCATTCAAAAGCCCAGCGAATTGTTGTATAAGCTCGATTATGAAATCAGTCAGATATTTAATCGAGAAAATTCCGAAACCCAGGACGGACTGGACCTTTCGGTTTGTATTTATTCGCCATCCGAGTATAAATTAACATTTAGTGCGGCCATGAGACCTTTAATCGTTTATCACAATCAACAGCTGATTTATTACAAGGGTAGCCGTTATTCTATCGGAATATCCAAATATCAGATTAAAAAAGAATTTACCGACAACGAAATATACTTACAACCCGGCGACCGTTTTTATATGTTTACCGATGGTTTGCCCGACCAGTTTAGTTCGGAAAATAAAAAATTAAAAGTTAGTGGACTTATTCATTGGATAGAAGAATTACAAAAATACAAGATGACAGAACAATTAACTGAACTTAATAAAAAACTCATTATTTGGAAAGGCGATCAATCTCAAATAGATGACATTCTGCTTATTGGCATAGAAGTTTAGAACAGTTGCATTAAAAAATGTTAAATTTATTTGCAAAAAATTGATTTTAATACTTAGAAGTATTACTTTTGGTAAATTTTTTGAGCAGTCTTACTAAAAAATTTATCCTATGAAAATGTTAATTGTTTTTTCAAGCATTATGCTGTTTGTTTCTTATATGATGATAGCTCAAACACAAACAGCCAAAATTACTTTTGCCGAAGAGTCGTACGATTTTGGCAAAATTGCCGAAGAAAAGGGTCCTGTTACACACGAGTTTTCATTTACCAATACAGGAGCTCAGCCATTAATCATTCAAAATGTAAGAGCTTCTTGTGGTTGTACTGCCCCCGATTGGACTAAAGATCCAGTTCTTCCCGGAAAAAAAGGTGTTGTAAAAGCCACATTCGACCCGAAAGGACGTCCGGGACCATTCAACAAATCTATTACTGTATCGAGCAATGCCGAAAATTCTACCGTAGTGCTTACTATTAAAGGCGAAGTAATTCCCAAACCCAGAACCATCGAAGACGATTATCCTATGCAAATCGGAAGTATTCGCCTTAAAACCAATCATCTTGCATTTATTAAGGTCTTCAACAATCAAATTAAAACCGACAGCATTCCTGTGGTAAACACATCGTCCGAAACGGTAAAACTTACTTTTACAAATATTCCAGCTCATCTTTCTGTTAAAGCAGTACCTGCTGAGTTAAAGCCTAATCAAAAAGGACGTATCGAAGTTACATACGACGGTAATAAACAAAAAGATTGGGGATTTGTAATGGATCGCATTGACTTGCTTATCAATGGTAAAGCCGATCCTAACAATCGCATCTCTATAAGTGCTACTATTGAAGAAGATTTCTCAAAGCTCACACCCGAACAACGTGCTAATGCTCCCAAGGCAAGTTTCAATACTAACGAATTCAACTTTGGTACCATTAACGAAGGAGAAAAGAGAGAATTCGATTTTGTTCTTACCAATAATGGTAAAAGCGATTTGATTATTCGTAAAGTAAAAGCATCGTGTGGGTGTACAGCAGTAACACCAACGGAAACTGTTATTAAACCCGGAAAATCGACCAATGTAAAAACTATTTTCGACTCCACAGGTAAGCCCGGAAAACAAAACAAAACCATAACTGTTATAACCAACGACCCCGAAAACTCAACCATTACATTAAGAGTTACGGGTGATGTTGTTAAAAAAACCGAATAACCAAAACATTCAAACGATAATTGTAAAAACGCTATGATCGCAAAGTCATAGCGTTTTTTTTATTTAGGTATTTTGATTAGCTTTGCGTATGATGATTGTAGCCGAACATATTCACAAATATTATGGTTCGCTTCACGTACTTAAAGAAGTTTCCTTAACCATCCACAAAAGCGAAATAGTTTCAATAGTAGGTGCAAGTGGGGCTGGAAAGACCACCTTGCTTCAAATAATGGGCTCACTGCAGCAGCCTACCAGCGGTATTGTGCGTATTGATGGAGTAGATATTCATAAACTAAAAGAAACGGCATTGGCTAAATTTCGCAACCGAAAAATAGGTTTTGTCTTTCAATTTCATCATTTATTACCCGAGTTTACAGCATTCGAAAACATTTGTATTCCGGGCTATATCTCCGGTCGTCCAAAAAAAGAAATTGAAAAACGGGCACTTGAATTGTGCGAGTTTATGAACATTGCTCATCGTATGAGACATAAGCCACAAGAGCTTTCAGGTGGCGAAAATCAGCGTGTTGCTATAGCACGTGCTCTAATCAATAATCCCGAAGTAGTTTTTGCCGATGAACCATCCGGCAACCTCGATTCGGCTAATACACAAGAACTTTTTTCGCTTATTTTGTCGCTCAGGGAGCATTTTAAACAAACATTCGTTATAGTTACACACAATTCAGAATTGGCAAATATATCCGATCGAATATTGCACATGTCGGATGGCAAAATTGATAAAGAAATTGTATTGAATCAGCAGGTTAAATAATCTTCAGAAACAAAACACTAACAATAGCCAGCAGTCCAAAAGCTGTGATAATTAAGCCCATTATTTTGTTCATCCACCACAAACGGCGTAATCGAAATTTGTAACGAAACACATTGACGGTACTAACCAATACCAGCCACCATGTACTGGCGCCAATAAAAATCCCGAACACCAGTTCAGACATCTCGAACCATGTACTATTGTCGGGTATGATGCCAAAACCTGCAAATACAGCCCCAAAAACAAATACCGTAAGTGGATTGGATAATGTAAGCACAAAAACTGATACAAAGTCGGCCCAAAGAGAGTTCCCTCTATTACGTTGTTTGCGTATTTGAATGGCCGGATTGGTTAAAAAGAATTTCAATCCAAGTCCAATTAGGATGACACCTCCGGTTATGCGCAAATATAATTGTTGTGTCTCGATAAAATTATGAACAGCGCTAATGCCAAATGCAGCAACTATAGCAAAAAACGTGTCGGCACTGGCAGCCCCTAATCCCGACAAAATACCATTTTTTAAACGACCATTTAATGTTTTTTGAATACAAATTAACCCTACCGGTCCTAATGGGATAGAAGCTGTAAGCCCAATAATAAATCCATTTAGTAAATACATGAATTCCACACGACAAAAATAAGTAAAAAATAAAGGCAGACGGATTTTAAGTTTTTATTTCGTCGAATCGTTTCATGATTTCTTTGTCGTTGAACTCTTTCGAAAGCGATAGAATTACATCTTGTGGTACGTTGTACAAATCTAATAATAAAAGACCATCTAAAGCGTCGTTAAAGTTAGGATCTAAATTAAAGCCCAAAATTCTTGCATTGAGTTTTAAGTATTTTTTTAGCAGAACGGGAAGTTTAAAGTTGTTTACTTCAATTTCTTCGATAAGCTTATCAAGGTTGTTTAAGTCGCCATCGGTCGATTCGAGCAAGACAGAAGTGTCCATTTCGGGCAAATCGGGTTTAAATTCGGTACGTGGTTTTACATAATTGCAAAATTCATTTTCGAAATAATACTTTTTAATAAAATCGATAATAATAGCTTTTGATGCCGAACTATAACTGCTACTAATGCTAACAGGACCTATTAAGTAACGATATTCCTCATTTTTGAGTAAAAAATACAGAATGCCCTTCCATAGCAAAAATAGTGAAATAGGCTTTTGCTGGTATTCTTTTACAATAAACGAGCGCCCCAATTCGAGCGATTTTTTTAATACCGGAAACAATGCATCTTCGATGTAAAAAAGAGTTTGTATATAAAAGCCTTTTATACCGTATTGCCCCATGATTTCTTTTCCCTTGCCGATACGATAAGCACCTACGATACATTTTGCATCTTCGTCCCAAATAAACAAATGGTGATAATACAAATCGAACTCGTCCAGGTCGATACTTTTATTGGTACCTTCTTTTACTTGTCGAAAGGTGATTTCACGTAATCGACCAATTTCGTTTAATACTGACGGAATAACCACTGCAGGAGCACAAAACACCTTGTAATTATTGACCTTGAATAAAAAGTATTCTTTGCCAAGAGTATTGATTTCGTTTTCGATGATTGTTCGATCGATAGACGGAGCAATGGGCTCGGCTTCTTTTAGTGATGGAAAAAATTGGTTTACATCGAGTGGAGAGCCTAAAGCATAAGTTTTAACTCTTAAAAAACGTCCTAACTGCGAAACACTGGTAAACGACTGTATAATATCGGGTTTAATTTCTTTTCCTATACGGCAATTGATATGTAAATTATTCCTGAAAAATAGCTCTTGGGGCAAGTATTGGTTTTCGCTCATGTAAGAAAAATGTTTTAGAAAGTTGATATACCAGGGTTGTTTTGTTTCGGTAATGAATGCCGGATAAACCGGTACATTAGCCATTTGAATAAATTTTACGAGTGGCTGTTGCCAGCGGGGATCGGTAATTATATTGACATGTTTTTGATAAGAGGCAATTTCACCCGCAGGAAATACAATTAAACAGCCATTGTCTTGCAAGTGCTGAAAGGCAGTTTTCGTGCCTTTAATGCGATATGTTTTGGGCACATTTTCGTCAAGTGTATCGATAGGTAGAATAATATCTTTTAGAGGTTGAATTTTTCGGAGGGTATAGCTTGCCATTATTTTTATGTCGTTACGCAACGTACTCAAAATTTTATAAAGAATAAGCCCGTCAATGCCTCCAAAAGGATGATTGCAAATAACAATACAAGCACCGGATTTAGGAAATCGTTGCAATTCGTTGGTGTTGAATGTAAATCGCAAATTGCTTCGAGCAAAAACAGCATTGATAAACGTATCGGCATCATCGTGTTGATGTTCAATATAAAACTGGTTGATGCGTTTTACTTTTGTCGATTGCAACAGCAACTTAAAAAAACCTTTTTGCCCAATATTCGAAACAATTGCCCTCAATACATCCTTATTTGAAATAAGCGACATGATAGAGTTATTTTAACACTACAAAGATGTTAATTAAAAGTTAATTTGAAAAATATGGCTTGTTAAATAAGTATTAAATTTGCAGCAAACATGGATAAAATAAAGAATTTACTCAACGAACTTTATGTAAATATCGATCCGAACAATTTTGTTCGAAACGATCCTGTGCAAATACCTCGTATGTACTCTAAAAAAGAGGATATAGAAATTAGCGCATTTCTTACCAGTATCATTTCTTGGGGCAATAGAAGGCAAATTGTTCAACATGCTCACTGGCTGATGCAAGCTATGAACAACAAACCACATGATTTTATTTTAAATGTATCGGCACACCATAAATCTTGCTTAGCCAAATTTAAGCACCGTACCATTAATGGAGATGATGTCTTTAATTTGTGTTTGGCATTAAAAAGCCTATATGTCAACGATGGAGGGCTCGAAAGTCTTTTTGTTTCGGCATATAGAAATAATAGAGATGTTTTTTATTCGCTAAAAGAAGCTTATCGTTTTTTTTCAACTTGTATTAGCAACAAACACACTCTTAAACATATTTCGAATGTAGAAAAAAATTCAGCTGCCAAACGCCTCAATCTTTTTCTTCGCTGGATGGTTCGTAGCGATGCCATCGATTTAGGAGTGTGGAAAGCCATTTCGCCATCGCATTTATACTTACCGCTCGATACACATAGTGCCTTTGCAGCTCGTAGTTTGGGTTTATTAAGACGCAAGCAAACCGACTGGAAAGCAGTGAAGGAAATAACCGAAAAGCTGAAACAGTTTGATGAACACGATCCGATTAAATACGATGTTTCTCTTTTTATTTATGGCTTGCAGCGTAATTCTTGAATGTAATTGAAATCCGATAATTCTATTCGTAAAAAAACATGATATAACTATGTTTCGTATGTTTGCCAGTGCAATGTTCTTTTTTTTCGTACATTTGTATTTAATCGAACCAATATGCAGCAAAAAAATAAAATAGTAAACGATCCAGTTCATGGTTTTATACAAATGCCTTCGGGCATAGGATTTGAAATTGTTAATCATCCTTATTTTCAAAGGCTTAGAAATATCAAACAATTAGGACTTACCTATTACGTATATCCCGGAGCTACGCACTCACGTTTTCAGCATTCCTTGGGAGCATACTATCTAACACAGCAGGCAATAGATGTGTTATTATCCAAAGGAATTGACATAACTCAAGATGAAGTTGATGCTACCTTACTGGCTATATTGTTGCACGATATAGGACATGGACCTTATTCGCACACTCTCGAAAAAATTTTGTTTAGAAACATTCACCACGAAACCATTACGTTGGCTTTTATGAATTATTTCAACAGGCTGTATCCCGGACAGTTAAATTTGTGTATTGATATTTTTTTAGATCAATACAAAAAAACATTTTTGCATGAGCTTATTTCGAGTCAACTCGATATGGACAGGCTCGATTACCTGAAACGCGACAGCTTTTTTACCGGTGTTTCTGAGGGTGTTATTGGCACCGAACGAATCATTAAAATGCTTACGGTATTTAATTATCGATTAGCTGTTGAAGAAAAAGGTATTTATTCCATCGAAAAGTTTTTAATTGCACGTCGATTGATGTATTGGCAGGTATATCTGCACAAAACGGTGTTGGCTGCCGAACTGATGCTTATTTCTATTTTCAGGCGTGTGTACGATTTGTTTTTACAAAACGACATTATTATACCAGAATCATTAAAAGTGTTATGGAACAGAGAGTGGACAGCTGAAGACCTGATATTGAACTCCGAACTTTTGCAAATATACGCAAGTTTCGACGATTCAGATGTTGTGGTTTGGATTAAACAATGGGCAAAACATAAAGATAAAGTTTTGTCGATGTTGTCGGAACGATTCTTGTCGCGAAAGCTGTTTAAAATTCAAATGCAACGAAATCCTGCTGAATCATCGTTGATACTTCGGTATAAAAATAAACTCCAGAAGCTTTATTCCTTTTCAGAATTAGAATCATCGTATTTTGTTTTGTCCAATTCGGCCCAAAATCATGCGTACAGTATGGTCGATAATCGAATCAATATTTTAATGAAAAATGGTCATGTGCTCGATATTGCCGAGGCTTCCGACATTTTAAACATAGATGTTTTGTCAAAAAATGTTGTTAAATATTATATTTCTTGCCCACCGGAGTGTCTGGCAGATTAGAGCCAAATAATTGATTAAAGTTTTTCAGATAGAGCGAATCAATGGATTTCTTAATCATATTGCTTTAGAATATTCTAATGTAATAATTGGGTTAAAAAAAAATTTAACATATATTTGCAGAAAAAAATGAAATTTACGGCCAAACAACTTGCGCAACTGCTAAATGGTGAAATTGTTGGAGATGAAAATGTTGAAGTATCCGGTGTAGCAAAAATAGAGGAAGGTAAAGAGGGATGTCTGTCGTTTTTAGGCAACTTGCAATACGAAAAATATATTTATCAAACTCATTCGAGCATTGTCTTAGTTAATAAAGATTATACTCCATCGAAACCCGTAAAGCCAACCCTTATTAAAGTAGAAAATGCTTACAAAAGTTTTGCTCATTTGTTAGAAATATGTTCGCGTGAAATTGAAAAGCATCCTGTTGGGATTGAATATCCTTCGTTTATCAGTCACAGCGTAAAAATTGGCAAAAATGTTTATGTTGGAGCTTTTTCGTATCTGTCGTCAAATGTCAACATTGGTAGCAATGTTAAAATATATCCCAACGTATTTATTGGCGAAAATGTAACCATTGGCGAAAATACTATTATTTACTCAGGAGTTCGTATTTATAAAAACTGTGTGATAGGTAGTAATTGTATCATTCACTCTAATAGTGTGATTGGTGCCGATGGTTTTGGTTTTGCTTCGGCCGATCATTCCAATACAAAAATTCCGCAAATTGGTAATGTGGTTGTTGAAGATTTTGTAGAGATTGGAGCTAACTGTACCATCGACAGGGCTACTATGGGAAGTACCATTATTCGTAAGCATGTTAAGCTCGACAATCTGATACAGGTAGCTCATAACGTTGAAATAGGTGAGGGTACTGTAATAGCTTCGCAATCGGGTATATCTGGCTCAACCAAAATAGGCAAGAATTGTATGATTGGCGGACAGGTGGGTATTGCCGGACATCTTATCATTGCCGATGAGGTTAAAATTGCAGCTCAATCGGGTATTGGATCCAACATAACCCAAAAAGGTGAAATTATTCAGGGCTCGCCAGCTTTTAATATTAAAAAGTACCAAAAATCGTATGTGCATTTTAAGCATCTGCCCGAAATTATTCATCAACTTGAAGAACTTGCTAAAGAAGTGAATGAACTAAAAAAAATAACTTCACCTCGATAGATAATGGTTGAGCATTCAACAGTAGATTGTTAATAAATAATAAGAAGCTTGTTTTTACGTTTTAATTGTAGCGATAACTTTGAAAGTTAAATTTAAATTGATTTGAATTATGTTGTTATTACAAGTTGTAAATGATGCTACTCAAGCGGTACAGGGCCAATTATCGTTATCGCTTTGGGATTTAGCCTTAAAAGGCGGATGGGTTATGCTTATTTTAGGATTATTGAGTATTGTAACGATCTATGTATTTGTCGATCGTTTTTTAGCTATAAAAAATGCCAGCAAAATAGACCACAAATTTATGGACAATATACGCGAGTACATATTAGCCGGGAAATTAGAAAATGCTCAGGCACTATGCAAGGCACAAAACAATCCGCTTGCACGTATGATCGAAAAAGGTATTAACCGTATTGGACGTCCGCTAAACGACATCAGTGCTGCCATCGAAAATGTTGGTAAGCTCGAAATTGCTAACCTCGAAAAAAGTATTGCCATTCTGGCAACTGTTGCCGGTGCTGCTCCCATGCTTGGCTTTTTGGGAACTGTTACAGGTATGGTACGGGCTTTTTACAATATGGCTAATGCCGGAAATAACATTGATATTACATTGCTTTCGAGTGGTATTTATGAGGCTATGGTTACTACCGTTGGAGGGCTTATTGTAGGAATTATTGCTTATGTTACTTACAATTATCTGGTTGTGCGAATCGAAAATCTGGTATATACGCTCGAACGAAACACTACTGAATTTATGGATTTATTGAATGAACCTGTAAAATAGCGATTATGTCAATACGATCGAGAAATAAAATAAGTACACAGTTCAGCATGTCAACCATGTCCGACCTGGTTTTCTTGCTTTTGATATTCTTTATGATTACTTCTACATTAATATCGCCCAATGCTTTAAAACTTTTGTTGCCACGAAGCAACAATCAGGTGCATGCTACCAAGCCTATTACAACTATATCTATTACAGCTAATCTCGAATATTATCTCGAAACTCAGCCCATACCTTTTGAAAACTTGGAGGCGGCTTTGCAACAAAAGTTAGGACCGGTGACAGATCCCGAAAACGCTCCTACCATTTCGCTGCATGCCGACCGTACGGTGCCTATCGAATATGTGGTAAAAGTGATGAATATTGCCAAAGACAACAAGTATAAATTAATATTAGCAACACAACCCAAATAATGAATACATCATCAATCAATAAAAACAGTTTAATTGCAACCATTGTTTTTCACGTCATCGTTATTTTGTTATTGCTTTTTTTGGCTTTACGTGTACCATTACCATTACCCGGCGAAAAAGGCATATTGGTTAATTTTGGGACAACAGACGAAGGTGCCGGATTTACAGAGCCCAATCAGCAACAACAACAAGTTCCCGTGCAGCAGGAAAAAAGCGAAGAAAGCAATTTGACGCAGGATTTTGAAGATGCACCGGTAATTCAACATAAAGAAATTAAAAAGCCCCGAAAAGAAGAACAACGTGTTCAGCAGACACAGAGAACAGAAGAACAGCGTACTGTTAATCAGAATGCTCTTTTTCCGGGCAATCAAAGCTCCAACAGCCAGAGCGAGGGCGAAGGCACAGGTATGGGCAATCAAGGCAATCCAGAGGGCGATCCCAATGCCATTAGTCATCAGGGAAGTACCGATGGAGGCGGAAACTCGTACAGCCTCGGAGGTCGTGGATTAAAAGGAGCTTTGCCACGGCCTATATATCCCGGAAACGAGCAAGGCAAAGTAGTGGTCGAAATTTTTGTCGATCGTTACGGCAATGTTGTTAAGGCTAACCCCGGCATCAAAGGATCTACTATTTTATCTAAAAATTACCTTGATGCAGCATTACAAGCGGCAATGAAGGCTAAATTCGAGCCAAAACCCGATGCACCGGAGCTACAACGTGGAACAATTACTTATCGATTTAGTTTGCAATAATACTTATTGAAACGTTTCGTGGCGATGAACAATACTTCCGTCTTTGCGATAAAAAACTATGGTGTATCTTCCCGGTTTTAGTTCATCAATATTCATTTCGTAAAAGCCATAGTTATTGGGTACAGGATTGATAATGCTCTTTTTAATTTTATTTAGGCTGTCTAATATTTCTATTTTATCGAGCTTGCCGGTAGTGGTTGCTTCGATATAATAAACAGTTTGTTGGACTTGTAGAGGCAACGAAATATTTGTATTTTTTTTAGGAAGGTTGTTTTGTTCGGTATTTTGTTCATATACAGGACTTTCTATATAAGAAGGCTTTTTCATGTCAATGGCAGTATTTTGTTTGTATGCTAAGGTTGCTTTCGGTTTGCTTGAAGTGGAATGATTCTGTATCCATAAATATGTAGCTATCGAAAAAACTACTACTAGTGCTATAGAATTAAAGATCCACCATGACCACGTGGGCTTGGTTGCATAGGTCGGTATTTCAGACTCTATATTACTCCAAATATTCTCGGGAGGAGTTATTTCTTGATAATGGAGTTGCTGCTTAAAAAAGTCGGCAACATCTATGGGTGCATTCGGTTTCATAAAACGTTGGCTTTTATTTTTAATAATTTTTCTTGTAATATTTTTTTGGCTTTTGAAAATTGCCCTTTTGAAGTCATTACTGAAATGCCCAGCATTTCGGCAATTTCTTTGTGACTGTACCCTTCGAACACATACAGGTTGAAGATAATACGCTTCCCTTCGGGAAGTTGTTGTATGAGTGTAAACAGTTCTTGTGTGCCTATTCCCGATAACATCTGGTCGGGTTCGATAAATACGCTCTCGCTTAAATTTTCGTCGATGTCGTCGAATGGCTCAGCGTATCGTTTAATGTGGTCGAGTGCTGTGTTTACTACAATTTTTCTTATCCAGCCTTCGAAAGAACCTTGAAACTTAAACGTTGGCAGGTACTTAAAGACTTTTATAAAAGCCTCTTGCAAGATATCGTCGGCTTCGACGCGTTTGCTGGCATAACGCATGCATACGGCATACATTTTAGGTGCATAAGTCTGATAAAGAACCTTTTGTGCCGAACGGTCGTTCCTTAAACATTGTTCTATAAGTTGTTTTTCATTCATGTACTTTTACGTGTTTACGATGCGAACGATGTTTAAAGTGATACCACAATAACAAAAATTTCTCAATCGTTTTCAAAAATACAACAATCCCAAGTAGAATGAAAAACACCCCGAACAACGTACCTGCGCTAAAAATGGTATCTAAAATTGCCTGCAGCATATTATCTTACATTTATGGGTTGAATTATTACGCTTCTTTTTTTCAACATGTTTTCATCGATAAAAAAATCGCCTAATCGTTTTATTTCGTCTTGAATTTTATTCATCCAAAATTCTTTAAAATTATCGAGCAAACGATTTTGTTCATCATAAACACGACATAAATAAACCTCTTTGTTTTCGTATTGTCTGACCGAATGAGCTACCGGGCGTAAAGTAAATTCTGTATCGCATACGAATATCAGTCCCAGTACGTCGGAAGCATCTATTTTTAAACCATAGTTAAGTATTTTTTCTTTAGCCAACTCTGGCAATTTTATGCAATGTTTTTTGCCATACACATCGAAATATTCTAACACAATAGTTTTCATGATACTACATTTTTAAAAGTAAGACACTAACCATAACCGAAATGGGCTTATTTAGATACACAATAATGCCAGTAAGAATAAACATAAGGTTGATTCCATACAAAAGCAGTACCGTATCGCGTTGGCTAAGTCCCGAACGATTTAATATGTGATGAATGTGGTCTTTGTTGGGCATATATGGTTTCTTTTTGTTTATTAAACGTGTAAAAAATACGCGTGTAGCATCGGCAAAGGGCAAAAATAAGATGCCCGAAATAACCCACAAAAACATGACTTTGTCGGAGACTTCTATCAAAGGCAAATGATAATGATACTGAAATGTGTAAAACGAAACCATTACCAGCAAAAAGCCCAGCGACATGGATCCAGTGTCGCCCATAAAAATTTTTGCCGGATGAGTATTAAATACCAGAAAACCAATAAGTGCACCGGTTAGTACAAAACAGAGCCAGCTCATCGAAAAATTGCCAAAATGATAGTTGAATAAGCCCAATACTAAAAAATTGATGGTGGCAAGCCCGCCAGCCAAACCATCCATGCCATCAATTAGGTTAAAAGCATTGATGTACAAAACTATAAGGATGGCTATCAGTACAGGTTGCATAAACACGGGGACAAAAGAAAAAATGGTATGTTCGAAAAGTAAGGTGTAATTGAAGCCGGTAGAGACAAACACAACGGCTGCTAATAGTTGAATCAGCAACTTTTTGTGCCAACGCATACCATAAATATCGTCGTATATGCCAGCCGATGTAAGTAACAGCAGCGATAACCAGAAATAGCCCGATAAGTTGTATTTGCCGGCAAACGCATACATAAGTAACAGCGAACCAATAATAGCAATGCCTCCCATGGTCGCTGTTTTTTGCCGATGTATTTTGCGTTCGTTTGGAATATCGAAACAGTTGAAATATTGATTAAGACGTATAATAAACGGAATTAGCACTACACTCAAAAGAAACGAAAAAACGAACACACTAAACCAGAACAGGCTACTCGATGTTATTTGAAATTCTGGTTTCATAACGTTCTTTTTCTTTAAGACTATTAAAGTCTCTTGAAAGGTTTCCGTTATGAAAAAAATTTTTGGGAGTAGTATAATTTAATTGATTTTGACCTTAAACGATGATAACCAAAGTAAGACAAACGTAATAAAACCATTGAGAAGAATAATCTCGAAGCCAAACTGGTAACCGTTAAACCATGTTTTTGAATGTTTGTCTATGATATAGCATAAAATGGGCGAAACGATGGCAACAAAAGGCGTTACGATATCCCATAAGGCACGTTTAGTTAGCAAACCATAAGCATACAAACCCAGCAAAGGACCGTATGTGTATCCGGCAACGGTAAATAATTCGCTTATTACTGCATCGTTGTTGATGGTATTAAAAACTACTACCACTCCATACATTACGATAGCAAAGGCAATATGAATTTTAATGCGTTTGTTATTTAATGTTTTTTCGTCTAAATTTTTTCGTGTTAACCCTAAAATATCAATGCTAAAAATAGTAGTCAGTGAGGTCAAGGCACCGTCGGCACTAGGAAAAGCAGCCGAAATGATGCCTATTAAAAACACCATAGCCACCACGCCGCCAATGTAATGCAACGCTACAAAAGGATATAAATCATCGGTTTTTTGGGGGACAGAAATGCCCTCCTGTTCTATAAACATGTACAATAAAGAACCTAAGAACAAAAACAACAGATTGACAAGGGCTATAATGATGCTATAGGTGATCATGTTTTTTTGTGCATCGCCTACTGTTCGACAACTGAGGTTTTTCTGCATCATTTCCTGGTCAAGACCTGTCATGGTAAGGGTAATGAACATGCCTGCCAGAAATTGTTTTAGAAAATGACGCTTGTCGCTCCAGTCGTCCCAGAAAAACCATTCGGAATACGAACTCTGGCTAACACGATGAATTAAATCGGGGAGACTTGTTTGCAACGATTGCGAAACAAAAAAAATGGTCATCACTACCGCTCCTATCATGCCTAAGGTTTGCAGCGTATCGGTATAAACCAGCGTTTTTACACCACCTTTGTATGTGTAAAGTAGCATTAAGCACAAAAAGAAAAATGTAGTAACCGAAAATGGAATATTCCATGCGTCGAACACAAATATTTGTAATACTTTAACTACAATAAAAACTCTAAATGCTGCTCCCAGAGTGCGGGAAATAATAAAAAATGCAGATCCGGTTTTATATGAGTATAAACCAAAACGATCGTTAAGGTAAGTGTATATAGATGGTAATTTTAGTTGATAATATAGTGGCAATAGCACAAAAGCAATAATGAAATAGCCGGCAATATAGCCCAGCACCATAGCCATATACGAAAATTGTGTGCTTCCTACCCAACCCGGCACCGAAACAAACGTAACTCCCGACAACGACGTGCCTACCATACCTATGGCTACCCAGTACCATTTGCTCCGACGATTGGCATTAAAAAAAGTGTGCGATGTAGCTCCGAGCGAAGTACGCCAGGCTATGAGCATAAGCAACGAAAAATAAAATAACAGCACTGACAAAATAACCCAAGGAGACATAAAAGATTTTTTTTGCAAAGATGGAGAAAAAAATAATAAAAATAGCCCCTGTTAAGGACAGGGGCAAACCTAAGTAACTCACTACGGAATCATCCTTATTGTGATTTGCTT
>CALGPK010000036.1 GCA_937960415.1 uncultured Bacteroidales bacterium
TTGGTGGACATGTTTTCGCGTTGTGCTTCGAATTTTTTGGCGGTACAAGGCATAATAGAAACGGAAATGATGTCTTGTGGCTTCAATTGCATATTTTGTGCAAAGAAGTTTTTAATGATGGTCCCCATCATCTGTTGAGGCGACTTGCATGTGGATAAGTTTTCGAGAAAATCGGGAGCAAATTCTTCGGCGTATTTGATCCATGCCGGGCAGCAACTGGTAAACATGGGTAATTTACCTCCGTGTTGAATGCGTTCTATCAGTTCGGCACTTTCTTCCATAATGGTAAGGTCGGCTGTAAAAGAGGTGTCGAAGACATATTTAAAGCCCATTTTACGTAAAGCTGCATTCAGAATACCGTTAATGTCTTTACCGGGATTCATTCCAAAAGCTTCGGCAATAGATACCGTGATGGCTGGTGCATATTGTACCACAACGGTTTTTTCTTTCTGTCCAAGTGCTTCTTTTACGGCAAGTGTCTGGTTTTTCTCGGAAAGTGCTCCTGTGGGGCATACCATGATACACTGACCGCAGTTGACACAACTCGAGGTGTTAAGGCCTCGCTGGAGGGTTGTAGCAATACAAGTTTTGCTCCCACGATAAGTGTATTCGATGCAATTTACCCCCATTATTTCTTCGCATACTCTTACGCAGCGACCGCATAAGATACATTTGTTGGGATTGCGTACAATGCTAATACTCGAAAAATCGGGCTTGAATTTGTTTTTCACACCGAATATTCTGCGTTCAACCACATGATATTCTTTAGCCAGTTTTTGCAATTCGCAATTGGTATTACGAACGCAGTACAAGCAATCGTCAGGATGGTTTGACAAGAGCAGTTCAACAATGGTTTTTCTGGCTTCAATAACACGTGGCGAATGGGTCCATATCTTCATTCCGTCGGCTACCGGAAATGAACAGGAGCTAACCAGTCTTGAACTACCCTCTAATTCAACAACACAAATACGACAGGCACCGGTAGGTATGAAATCTTTCATGTGGCATAAGGTTGGTACATTGATACCGTTGTGGTTCAATGTCTGTAGGATGGTTTTACCCTTTTGTGCCTCAAATGATTTACCGTTAATTTCGATCTTCAGCTTCATAGTCGTTAATGTTTTTTATATCATTTCAATTGCTTCAAATTTGCATGCTTCTTTGCATGAACCACAGCCAATGCACTTGTTTTCGTTGATAAAGTGTGGCGATTTTTTGTTTCCAATAATTGCCGAAGTAGGGCATTTCTTAAGACAAATACCACAGCCAGTACATTTTTCAATGTCAATTCGGAATTTTCGGAGCTCAGTACATACATTAGCCGGGCATTTTCGTTCGTAAATGTGGGCTTCGTATTCTTCTCTGAAGTAACGGAGTGTGCTCAAAACCGGATTAGGTGCTGATTGTCCAAGACCGCACAGCGATGTATCTTTAATTACTTTAGCAAGTTTTTCGAGCTGTATAATGCCTTTGAGTCGTTCCAGCGCTTTATTGCTATCGTCGGCAATGGGTTTGGTGGTAATGTTTTGAAGTATTTCGAGCATGCGGCGTGTCCCTTCGCGGCAGGGGATACATTTGCCACAGCTTTCTCGTTGAATAAAATCCATGAAAAACTTAGCAACATCGACCATGCAGGTATTTTCATCCATTACAACAAGTCCACCCGAGCCCATCATAGCACCAACCGATAGCAAGTTTTCGTAGTCGATGGGAATGTTGAGATTTGCTTCGGTAATGCAACCACCCGATGGACCACCAATTTGTACTGCCTTAAATTTTTTGTTGTTTTTGATGCCTCCGGCTATGTCATAAATAATTTCACGAATGGTGGTACCCATGGGTATTTCAATTAAGCCTGTTGTTTTTACATTGCCAGATAGGGCAAATACTTTGGTGCCTTTGCTTTTTTCGGTTCCCATGCTGCTAAACCATTCCCAACCGTTGTTGATGATGGATGGAACATTAGCAAACGTTTCTACATTGTTAATTACGGTTGGTTTTCCGAATAAGCCTTTTTCAGTTGGGAAAGGTGGGCGAGGGCTTGGCATGCCTCTGTATCCTTCTATGCTGTGCATGAGTGCTGTTTCTTCTCCACAAACAAATGCTCCAGCTCCCATTTTGATTTTAATATGAAGATGAATTTTTTTGTTGAGTATGTTTTGACCAAGCAATCCGTATTCATGTGCTTGTTCTATCGCTTTTTTCAATCGTTGAATGGCAAGAGGATATTCGGCTCTGATGTATATGTATGCTACGGTAGCACCGATGGCATAAGCTCCAATGGCAAGTCCTTCGAGTAGGCGATGTGGGTCACCCTCAATTACGGCTCTGTCCATAAATGCACCGGGGTCGCCTTCGTCGGCATTGCAGATGATATATTTTTGATCGGCTTGGGTATTGTATGCCAGTCTCCATTTGGTGCCGGTAGGGAATCCACCACCTCCTCTACCGCGTAATCCACTTTTTTCGATGCACGTAATAACATCGACGGGTTTCATTGTTAAAGCCTTAATAAAGGCACTGTAGCCACCTTTCTTGATATATTCATCGATATCTGTTGGGCTAATTTTGCCACAGTTTTGAAGAACTATGCGTTTCTGTTTTTTGAAAAATGGGTGTTCGAAAAGGTCGGGGATATTTGCCCATTCGTTCGCATGTTCTTCTTTAAATTGTCCCAGTAGATGCTGCTGTGGTATATTTCCGGCAAAAACTTCATTCAGTAGATCCGATACTTTGTCGGCGGTGATGTTGCCAAACGAAATACGATTCTTGCCCGGCAGTTTAATGTCGACAATGGGTTCGGCGCTGCATATGCCAATACAGCCAACTTCGGTAACGGTAGCTGATATGTTTCGTTGCCTCAGATATTCTTCAACGGTATCTTTGGTTTTTTTGGCACCAGCTCCGTAGCCACATGTGCCTGCACCGATATAGATTATAGGTACGGTTTGTGGCTCCGAAACATGGAGCGAGGAAGCCAACTCATTGGCCGATGCGTTACCCTGCGCTAACATCTGAATATATTTTTTTGTGTTGCTATTCATGGTTCATCTCTTTTGAACGGTAGTACTCAATAATTTCCTTAATTTTTTCGGAAGTAACGTTGGCGTAGAATTCGCCGTTGATGGATATGACGGGGGCAAGCCCGCATGCTCCGATGCACGCAACCACTTCGATACTGAACAATCCGTCGCGAGTGGTTTGTCCGGCTTTGATTTTTAGCATTGATTCGAGTTCTTGCAATACGGTTGCCGAACCTAAAACATGACAAGCTGTACCCCTGCATACCTGAATGTGATACTTACCAATGGGCTCAAACCGGAATTGGTTGTAAAATGTAGCAACACCATATATTTTACTGGTTGGCAGGTTTAGTTTTTTGCCAGTCTTGACAATAGCCTCTTCAGAAATATACCCTTCTTTTTCCTGTATTTCTTGCAATAGTGGTATCAGGTTGTCTCTACCTACGTTTTCGTATCTTTCTAATATGATGTCTATGTTCGTTTTCATAACACAAGTGTTGCTACATTATTAACTTACATTCCTAAAATTCTTTTTACTTCTGTTACAATTTTTTTTGCATCAACGGGTTTTCTGATAAAACCATCTACCGGGAACCAAATAGTTTTACCATCTTCCGATAAATAATCTACGCCAGCTTTACCGGTGTTGATGTCTTTTACAAGCAATACATGCAGATCTTTAAACCCAGGATTTTTTCTGAATTCGCGAGCCATTGCCTGAACATCGGGCTTGGTTGTGGTAAGAACATCGATAGAGGTTTGCATCAAAATAGGCATGTTGCGTAATTCGGGATCGTCGGTGATTTCTTTGGCTAACTCAAAGCCTTCGTAGTGGGTTGTCATAATTACATCCAGAATAGCTAAATCGGGTTTTTCTTCTCGAATTTTTTTCATGCCTTCTTTTTTGTTGCTGGCTGAGATTACTTCAAAACCTTCTTTCTTGAGAATGGTTTCGATGATGTTGATGACATCGATGTCATCGTCTACGATTA
This sequence comes from uncultured Bacteroidales bacterium, assembly GCA_937960415.1. GTDB lineage: Bacteria > Bacteroidota > Bacteroidia > Bacteroidales > GWA2-32-17 > Ch61. The sequence continues at coordinate 4,016 of CALGPK010000036.1, forward strand.
AAATTTTTTTCGTTTTCATAACACATAAGATTTAAAAGTTAAACATTATTGTTTGGTTTAAAACCAACATTATTTTCTCTGTTTTTTAATTCGATGATGCCTTTGAGTTTGTTGTAGTTGTCGTCCGATTTTAACAGATAAAAACTGGCGCCTGAGTTTAGCATTTCATTTTTATATTCAACGTCGGTATATGATGAAATTCCAACAATGTCGATGTTGGGGTATAGAGTTTTGATTTTTTTTGTAGCTTCGATACCATTTAGTTCGGGCATCTTTATGTCCATGAAAATAAGGTCGGGTATATGTGTGGGAAACAACTGCAGTACTTCTTTGCCGTTGGTTGCTTCGGCTATTATTTCAACATTGCCTATGTTGAGTAATACACTTTTTAAGGCTTTGCGGAAGTTAGCGTCGTTATCTACGATGATTACCTTTAACATGGCTCTTTGTTTTTTCTTATACAAAGTTATTTTAGACTAAACCCTAGTAAAAGCGTAAAAAACACATCAAGAAAAATAGGTAAAAAAACCTGCATTAATTGGTTTAACTAATTGAAAAACTGACAATTAGTTTTTAATAGAAATACTTTTTAAATGTAAAAAAAAAATGAATATGGTTGATTATCAGTTAGATAAAAGAGAAAAAAAATGGAAAAATTTTTTTGTATAAGGGTTTTTACCTATTTAAATCGTTAGTTGGTATATTCGTTTTTTTGCAAATAAGCTAAAATTTTTTAAGGAGAAAAGAATTTTGGCAAACAAAATAGATATTTAATATTTTAGATAGGTTAATTTACACCTTAATTAATCCATTTTTAATAGCAAACATGACCAAATGTGGTGAATTTTTAGCACCAGTTTTTTCGAGCAGGCTGGCTCTATGTCCGTCAACAGTCCGTGGGCTAACGCCAAGATATTTGGCAATTTCGGCGTTCGACATGCCTTTGCAAATAAGCTCTAGTACTTCTTGTTCGCGTTCGGTTAAATCGATGTTCATGTTTCTGCTTGATGGACGATGAATACGATTAACGTTGCTGATAAACTCTTCGGAAAAATAGTTTTCGCCATTGATAACCATGTTAATGGCACGTGCTATTTCGTCTTTGTTAGTCTTTTTGAGCAGAAATCCGTCGGCACCGGCTTCTATCATTTGATTGAAATAGCTGATTTCTTCAAACATCGTAAGGGCAATAACTTTAATATGTGGATATTTTTCTACTATCTTTCGTGTTGCTTCTATTCCATCCATGATAGGCATTTTTATATCCATTAAAACAATATCCGCGGGTGTTTTTTTTAGGATATCGAACAGTTCGTGCCCGTTTTGAGCTTCTCCCATCACTTTTACCTCATCGAGTTCGTTGAGAATGACTTTCAGTCCTTTTCTGAAAATTTCGTGATCGTCTGCTATAACTACTTTTATGATGTCCATGGTGGTTAGGATTTAACTTGTATGGTGATTAAAACCGACATACCTTCGTTTTCTTTGCTTTTTATCAAAAATAAACCGTTAATGGTTTTTACTTTGTTGGCAATATTGCTCAATCCAAAGCCGGTTGGGTGGTTGAGTTTCTCTTCAGCGTTGAATCCTTTGCCGTCGTCTTTGTAAAATAGGTTGACTTTATTATCGTGGCTTTCGAGGAATATTTCGATGTGTTTTGCATGAGCATGTTTCAGGGTGTTGTGTACGAGTTCTTTAATGCTTTGAAAGAGGACGGTTTCTTCGATTCGGTGTCCGGTGAGCTTGTATTGTGATGTGTCAAGACGTATTTCGATGGAATTGGTGTTGTTTATGTAGTCGCAAAAGTTTTTAATAGCTGCGGGCAGACCAAAGTCAAGCAAAATGCTGGGCATGATGTTGTTCGATATTTCACGAGTGGTGATGATGGCTTTATCGACCAATTCGTCAACAGCACCTATGGCTTCGTCGTAACTAATTTTATTGAACTTGCCTTTTTTGAGCATATCGGTATATAGTTTGATAGTCGATAGCAAGGGAGCTAAACCGTCGTGCAGGTCGGCAGCAAAACGCTTACGCTCTCGTTCTTCGGTTTCGATGATGGCTGCTGCTATTCTTCGCTCCATTTCTTTTCGTTCGGTAATATCGCGTGCTATGCTAAGTATAGCCTTTCGTCCGAAATAGTCAATCACACGACTGTTCATTTCGAGAAAAACAATTTTCCCATCTTTGGTGAGGTGTTCGGTTTCGTAAACATGTTGCCCGTTTTTGAGTATAATTTCAATGTTTTTTTGAACTAAAGGTGCATAATCGGGAGTTTTAATGTCAACAAAATTTTTCTTCATCAATTCTTCGCGAGTGTAACCCAGTCGTTTTAATACTTCCTGATTTACTTCGATAAAGTTTCCTTCGAAGTCGGCCAGAAAAATTTCGTCGCTCGAATTGTCGAACAATAGCTTGAAGCGATTTTCCGATTCGGCTCGTTGCTCTTCGCTTTGTTTCAGGCGTTTTAATATAGTGCCTATTTGAACAACGGCAATAGTTATAAGAACTGCAATGATTAAATTTAAAATAAAATAAATATTTAATATAAGTTCATTGTTATTGAAAAAATAAAGGTTTACCAGTTCAAGAACTTGTGCTAATGCCATTAATAGTACAGCAAAGGTCATGATAATCCATGACCGACGACTACGTGTAAATGATAGCATTCTGACAATAAATACGGATGCCAGAATTAGAATAAGCGTTGTAATTAATATGATGAAATGGTATAACATAAGTATTACAAAAATACGAACAAGATTTCTAAATGCTTAAAATTGTTGCAAAAAAAAGAGAGAGGTTTTCTGTCCAATTTTAGGCTTTTTTGTCGTTATCTTTAAAAAGCACAGAAAAAATGAACAGAACAACTACCGAAGAAACAAAAACCAGGAAAATTGATGAAAATACTTTTTTCATAACTTCCTGAACATCAATAATGTCCCAAATAGCTAACAGTCCGATGATTGTCGAAAAGATGATTAAACTAATTAAAATGTAAGCAATTGCTTTTCTGATAGTACTCATAAGATATCAATTAAGTAACCAATTAATTTTTCTAAGTTGTTGAATTCTCGAATTATAGAATTTTCTTTTTTGACTAACCATCGATGTGATTGATTTGAAACTTGCATTATTATAACGGAAAAAGCGGGTATTTTGTTACACAAAGTATTTATTCCGAATCGATGAAGAGCATATTTTGTATATGTGTATGCTAAGCCATCTCCAACCAGTCGGACACAGCCACGAAAATGTGATGATTTTTGTTGCCATGGTTTTATGGCAATTTTGAGTTCGTTGTTTTCTAAGTCGTGATCGATGATGATTTGTTCGGGTATTTTATCAATAACTTCGTTTTCAGTAATTAGCCAAATTTTATGTGCGTACGATAATATCAAGTCAGTAAGGTGGGTTGAAAAAATTATGATTTTGTTAAGATTATGCGTGTAGTTTTTGAATAGTTCCAAAATACAAATTTGTTGTTTGGGATCGAGGTGTGCCAGTGGTTCATCAAACATCATAATGGGTGTTTGGCGAGCAAGAGTGCGAGCTATGGCAGCTCGCTGCATTTCGCCATCGCTTAGTTGGGTAAGGAAAAGATGGGCTTTGCTTTCGAGCGAAACTTTACGTAATAGGTCATTCAATGAATCTTGTTCGTTCTTATGATTCCATTCATAATGTTTGCGACCCAGTACAATGTATTCATTTAGCCGAATGTAAGGTATTTTATTGTTGTAAGATGGTAAAAACGAAATCCAGTAAGATTTTTCTTTTATAGATAATTCAGAAAACTGTTTATTGTTAATTAAGATGGAGCCATTTAAGGGTTTAAGCAGACCTGCCAATGTTTTTAGCAATGTGGTTTTCCCGGTTCCGTTTTTGCCAATTACAGCAACGAGTGTGGGTTTTTGAATGGTAATATTAATGATGGATTTTGGAACGGTTATTTGTGTTTTGTTCTGTCTATATCCGCACAAAAGTTGTATGGTCTCGAAATGTGCTACATCCATAATTCTTTCTTTTTAATAAAAAGATAAACAAGAACTGGTAGTGAAAGTAATGAGATAACGGTATTTAGCGGTAAATTGGTAAAAGCAAACAATTGTAAAATTATATCGGCAATGAGCATAACAAAAATACCGATCAGTGTTGTATAAATAAGAAATCGTTTGTGTATTTGTGTTTGAAAAATCATGCGTGCTACATGAGGTGAAATTAAACCGACAAAGGCTACTGGTCCGTAAAATGCTGTAGATAATCCAATGAGTAATGAAGTGATACTAAACGTTAACAGCGAGTAGTACTTTTGCGAAACTCCAGCACTTTTAGCCTGTTCGTCACCCGTAAGCCATAAGTCGAGCCAGGATGAAAATTTTAGCAATACAACCAGGCAAATGATGGTAACAATGAGAATAATAAAACTAGTCTGTGAACTTGCATTTTGTAAACTTCCCATGTTCCAATAAACAAATGATTGAAGTTGCAGTCCACTCGAAATATTTTGTAAAAATGAAATGATGGCATTTGCAGCAGTTCCGAGTAATATTCCTGCAATAAGCACGCTAACAGAGTTTTGCAATCGCAGCGAGATAAAAAAAATAACCAATAAAAATGTCATCGAACCCAGTATGGCAGCACCACTTATGCCGATATGTATAAACCATTCGGTTAATGGATTGTTTAAGAAATTGCCAGATAATATAAATGTAGCAACTCCAAGCGATGCACCCGAAGAAATTCCCAAAACATAAGGACCGGCTAATGGATTGCGAAAATAATTCTGCATCAATAAGCCTGAAATGGATAGACAAATGCTTGCTGCTATAGCCGATAATACACGTGGTAAACGTAATTGTGATAGTATGGTATAATACTCGTTTTGAGTGTCAAGCTTAAAAATTAAAAAATGAAAAACATCCGAAAAAGGGATATATGTACTTCCCATTGAAAAGTCAATAAGAATTAAGCCAATCAAAAAGAAAGATAAAATGGCTATGCGATGCTTCATGGCAGTAATTTTTGATAGTAATGGTATTGGTTGGTAGAGTCGTTGTGAAAGATGTTATACAAATCGTGCAAAATTATGTGTGGTTCTAATACGCCTTGTTCCCAGAATTTGCTAGTGCCATTATGTTCGTTTGTTTTAATGTGGTTGAATATACGGTGGTTTCGATATGCTTTAATGATCTTAAAGCCTTCGTGTTGTAGTTGTGCTTTTTGAGTAAATAATCCGGTGTTGAGCCACACATCAGCATTTTGTGCATGATGTATAACCCACTCTATGTTCATGGGGTAGATATCTTTGCATTGAAAAGTATCGAATATGTATTTTCCGCCTGCGTCATTTATAAGTTGTACCATGTACGACGATGAACCAGGTAAATACCAAATACCTTCAAAAGGACTATTAAGTAAAACTTGTGGTTTATTTTTTGCATTAGATGCTTTGGTTTTAATATTCATATATTCCTGTTCTATTTTGTTAAAAATGGTGTCGGCTAAATGTTCTTTGTCAAAAAAAACAGCAAAGAACTTGATCCATTCAGCTCTTCCCAAAGGATGCGGCTCGAGGTATTCGGCAGTATAAACAACAGGAATTCCGAGTAACCGGAATTTGTCAATATATGGCATGTCTTTTTTACCTATGGCATAAGCAAAAATTATATCTGGTTTTAGGCTAACAATTTTTTCATATAAAATATTTTGATCGTAGCCTACTTCAGTTATTGTCCTATCTTTTATTCGTTTTGTTAATTTTTGATGATACACTCTATCAACACCCGCAATACCAACAATTGACGATAGTTCGTTTAATGCGTCAAAAAAGCCTATGTATGTACTACTCAAAAGGACGGCACGTTTAATGGGGATTTTAAATTTTTGTAGGTTGTAAGATAATGTTTCGTTGGTTGCATTCTGATAATAATTAATTATCTTTACGTAGGTGCTGTCGGTATGATGAATAATTTGAAAGTGCTTGGCATATTGGTTTATAGAAAAATTAATGTTTGTTAGATTAGGAGAATTATCCTGATATTTACAACCGAAAAGAAAAATAGAAAATACAAAAATAAATGGTGAACGCATTTTTATTTTTTGGTTTCAATTAAAAATATGTTTTTGGAGATGGATTGACCATTTCTGAAGAAGTATTCACCCCCCCAGTTGTGTGTTACCTGACGGTATTCTGTTGCTACTCCTTCGCGGTTTACGATAACACGTTTGATTTTTTTTGTCTTGTCTTCGTAAAGTTCTTCGGTAACTCCTTCGGGATAGGTACGAGCAAGTTCGGATAGATATTTTTCAACACTTTGTTTGTCATTGAAATTCACTTCTTCGAGCTTTTTGAGTTTTGCTTGTTGTTCTTCGATTTGTTTTTGACGCTCTTCGGCAAGTCGTTTTTGTTCTTCTTCGTAGCGTCGTTTCAGTTGTTCCTGACATTCTGATATACGTTGACGTGGGTAAGTTTCGTTGGGTTTGTATTTTAAAGCTGTTTGATAATAGGTGATGGCGGTTGAATAATCTTTGTTTAAGTAAAAATTGTCGCCTTTTTGAATAGCCTCTTTGTAAGCTTTTTCTTTTTCCTGAATTTCTTGCTCTTTTTTCTGCCTTTGTGAAAGTAAATGGTCGATTTCTACCATTTTATTTTTAGGGTATGTTTCGTTTGGCTTTATATTCAAAGCTTCTTGATAAGCTTGTTTTGCTTCGTCTAATTGTAATTTTTCAAATGCCGCATCTCCTTTAGCGATGGCCGCCTTGTATTGTTCTTCTTTAGCTCTGGCTTCTGCTTCTGCTTTTTCTTTGGCGGCTTTTTCAGCGATGAGCTTATCGATTTCAGCGATTTTGTTTTTGGGGTATGATTCATTGGGTTTAATGTTCAGTGCCTGATTGTATGCGGTTTTAGCTTCGTCGAAGTTTTGCTTAGCGAGTGCCGCATCTCCTTTAGCGATGGCCGCCTTGTATTGTTCTTCTTTAGCTCTGGCTTCTGCTTCTGCTTTTTCTTTGGCAGCCTTTTCAGCGATGAGCTTATCGATTTCAGCGATTTTGTTTTTGGGGTATTGTTCAGAAGGCTTTAAATTCAATGCGTTTTGATATGCGTTTTTGGCATTTACATAGTCTTGTTTAGAAAACAAATTATCGCCTTGAGTGATGAATTTCTGATAGTTATTTTCGTTATTTTTGAGTTGATTAATCATTTTTTCACAAGCCATTATTTGTTTATCAGGATAGTCGTTGTACGGGTCAATATCAATAGCTTTTTCGTATAATGTAATGGCTTCATGATATTGTTGGTTTTTAAAAAGTTCATCGGCTTTGGCTATAATTTGGTTATATGCTTGTTTTCTATTATTCTCAATTTGCGATACTATTTTGTCTATTTCTTTTCTCATACTTTCGGTGTATGGAAGATCGTAATCGAAAGCATCGGCTTCATCGTTGTAAACTATTTTTGTAACAGGTTTATTTAATATGGAATAATCGACACCATCCACTTGTACAAACAAATCGACGGTAAATGTGTACTTGTAGATAAGTTCTTTGTCTGGAACTTTAGTATCGACCAATACTTTTTTGGAAACATAATTTGTAGCCGAAACTTCGATCATATATACTTTATCAAAATTTAGGTTAAAAGTAAAATCTCCGTTAGCATTTGATGTGATTGAATTTATTTTAGTATTGTTTTCATATAAATTGATGGTGGCATTAGCAATTTTATCTTTACCGCTTTTAACTTGACCCGATATCCGTAAATAACCTTGTTTTTGACTAAAAAGAAGTTCGGATGAAAAAAAAATAATAATTAAGAGAAAAACAAAAATATGTGATTGTCTGATGATAACAAATAAATTATATTTAAATATGTGCTTGAGCATATTTAGTATAAAATTAATAAAAATGTTGCATCAACTAAAAGGAGAGTTAGGTTCTTTTTTCATGTGATTATAAATTAGTTTATCAATAAATTTAGGGAAAAACTTATATAATGTAACGGTCATTTTTCCTTGTGAGGTTAAAATCAGTTGTCTTTTTCTTTTTTCTATGGCATTCATAACCTTGTAGGCAACTTCTTCGGCTTTCATCATTTTTTCTTCAGCTCGTGGGCTTTCACCTTGAGGAGTTCCATCGGCAGTTAATGCTGTGAAGCGAATATTTGACTCGGTAAAGCCGGGTGCAGCAATCATAACATGCACACCATGTTTTTGAACTTCAAGCCTTAATGTGTTTAAAAAACCATGTATGGCTGCTTTAGATGCGGTATAACCCGTTCTTGCAGGTAAAGGAGTAAATCCGGCAATAGACGAAATGGCAACAATACTTCCTTTTTGCTGAATAATGTAAGGTAGTGCAAATTTTGTACAATAAACAGTGCCCCAAAAATTGGTATTCATTAAATTCTTGATGACATCGAGATTTAATTCTGAAAAAAGAGCTCGCATCGAAATACCTGCATTATTTATTAGAATATCGATTTGTCCGAATCGGCAAATAGTTTCGTCTACGATCCTTTTGCAATCTTTTTCGACCGACACATCTGACACGACATAATGTGCCTGTTGATGGTTAATGTTAGATATTGCTTCAAAAACCGTTAGTAGTTTTGCTTTATTTCGTCCGGTTATGACAACGGAATAGTTCCTTTTGGCAGCTTCTATAGCTAAAGCTTTGCCTATTCCAGATGATGCTCCTGTAATGATGATAACCTTTTGCAAATCTTTTTTTGACAAAAATACATATTTTTTTGATACAAGCATAAATATGTAAAAATCAGAAAATCAAAGATTAAAGATAAAAATAAAAAAAAGTAGTCGAAAGGTTTTGAAATTTAAAAATATGATTATACCTTTGCAGTCTCAAAAATCAAAGATGATTCAGTAGCTCAGCAGGTAGAGCATCGCCCTTTTAAGGCGGGGGTCCTGGGTTCGAATCCCAGCTGGATCACTTAAAAGCTTCCAACATCGTTGGAAGTTTTTTTTTATTCATTAGTCGATGTTTCATTTGTAATTTTCAAAAAAACTGACTATGTTTGTGCCCATTTTCAAATTTTTGTAATCAAAGGATAACAAATAAATACGTATAAACAATGAAAGTGTACAGAACAGAACAAATTAGAAATCTTGCTTTATTAGGTAATTCTTCCAGTGGTAAAACAAGTTTGACCGAATCTATCTTATTTCTTACCGGTGTAGTAAGTCGAAAAGGCGACGTATTGACTAAAAATACTGTTTCGGACTACTATGAGATAGAACAACAAAACGGATGTTCAATTTTTTCTTCACTCATGCAAACCGAATTTCAGGATCATAAAATTAATATGCTCGATAATCCTGGCTTTGACGACTTTAATAATGCTATTTATTCATCGTTGAAAGTAGCCGATTCGGTATTGTTTTTAATTAATGCTCAGAATGGTATTGAAGTAGGGACTCAAATTCAAATGCGCTATATAGAAAAATTTGAAAAACCTTATGTTATAGTAATCAACCAGCTCGATCACGATAAAGCCAATTATGAGCAGGTATATGAAGCAGTCAAGTCATTTTTTGGAAATAAGGCTGTTGCCATACAGTTTCCTGTGTCTACAGGTTCGGGCTTCAACGCCATAGTGGATGTCGTAAAAATGAAATTGTTGGAATATAAAGATGAATCGGGAAAAGCAGTTGTAAGTGAAATTCCTGCCAATTTGAAAGCACATGCCGAGGAACTCAGAAATGCTTTAATAGAAGCAGCTGCCGAAAACGATGAAACATTGATGGAAAAATTCTTTGAAAATGGTACATTGGAAGAAGATGAAATTGCTAAAGGTTTAAAATTGGGTATTTTAAATAAATCGTTGTTTCCCATTTTATGTACATCTGCAAAGAAAAACATTGGTGTTGAACGTTTATTGGAGTTTGTCATTTCGAGCTTGCCCAATCCTGCCGAAGTGCCACCGATGAAAACAAAGGACGGACAAGAAATTAAAATTGATGCAAGTGCACCCACTTCGTTATTTGTATTTAAAACATCAACCGAACAACATATCGGAGAGATCAATTTCTTTAAAGTTATAACAGGCGAATTAACAGAAAGCATCGACCTTACCAACAATAATACTCAAACCAAAGAGCGTTTATCGCAATTGTTGTATGTTAACGGTAAAACTCGCAACAAGATTGAAAAAATAATAGCTGGCGATTTAGGTGCTACAGTTAAATTAAAGAATACCAAGTTTAACCATACTTTAACCGCATCAGGAGTTGATTGGATATTTGAACCTATTGCATTTCCCGAGCCAAGATATCGTACTGCCATTAAAGCATTAAATGAAAGCGATGAGGAAAAATTGGGTGAAATACTCAATCGCATGCACAACGAAGATCCTACCATATTGATAGAGTATTCGAAAGAATTGAAACAAATTATTGTTTCCGGACAGGGCGAATATCATTTAAATATTTTGAAATGGCATCTTGACAATGTTTTTAAAATACCTACCGAATTTTTAGCTCCCAAAATTCCATATCGCGAAACCATCACCAAACCTGCTCAAGCCGATTATCGTCATAAAAAACAGACTGGCGGTGCCGGACAATTTGGCGAAGTTCATTTGGTTATTGAACCCTACGAAGAAGGCAAACCCGATCCTACTAAATTTAAATTCCCGGGCAAAGAGATCAATTTGACTATTCGTGGTAAAGAAGAATACGATTTGCCATGGGGCGGAAAATTGGTTTATTACAACTGTATTGTAGGGGGGGCAATTGACGCTCGTTTTATGCCAGCTATTTTGAAAGGTATAATGGAGAAAATGGAAGAAGGTCCTTTAACCGGTTCGTATGCACGCGATATTAGAGTTGCCGTATACGATGGAAAGATGCACCCGGTAGATTCGAACGAAATTTCTTTCCGTCTGGCTGGAAGAAATGCCTTCAAAGAGGCATTTAAAAATGCAGGTCCTAGAATTCTAGAGCCGATTTACGATGTAGAAGTATGGGTGCCAAGCGAAAAAATGGGTGATGTAATGAGCGATTTGCAAACTCGTCGTGCCATTGTTATGGGGATGTCGAGCGAAAAAGGCTTTGAAGTTATTAAAGCAAAAGTACCTTTGGCAGAGATGAATAAATATTCTACCACATTGAACTCATTAACCAGTGGACGTGCTATGTATTTTATGAAATTTGCCGAATACGCTCAGGTACCTGCCGAAATTCAGGAAAAACTGCTTAAAGAATACGAAGCTCAACAAAAAGAAGAAGAATAATAACCTTTTGTTTTCAAGTGTTAAGGCTGTCTCAAAAGGGCAGCCTTTTTTGTTTTCAAAAAATCTACTACTTTTGATAAAATTTGCAACATGTGTGGAATAGTGGGTTTTTATTCTGGACAGATTCGATACGACGTAACCGTATTGCACAATATGTTAATAATGCTTACTCATAGAGGACCGGATAAACAAAATATTTTTATAGATGAGCCTTTTTATTTAGGACATGCAAGGCTGAGTATCATTGATTTATCAGACTTAGCCACTCAACCAATGATTTCTGCCAATGGTCGTTACATAATAGTTTACAATGGCGAAGTTTATAATTTTAAGGAATTATCTGCAAAGTACTCCTTACAAACAAGAAGTCATTCCGATACGGAAGTTATACTTGAATTGTTTTCAGAAAAGGGGATAGGTATTGTTAATGAATTAAACGGAATGTTTGCTTTTGCAATTTATGATATAATCGAAAAAAAGATATTTTTTGCTCGCGACAGAGTGGGAAAGAAACCACTATTTTATTTTACCGATAATAACTTTTTTGCATTTGCGTCTGAAATAAAAGCACTTTTAAAGCATCCATATATTCAAAAAAAACTTACTATTAATTGTAAAGCAATAAATTATTTTCTGCATTTGGGTTTTATTCCTGAACCAGAGACTATATATAACGAAATAAAAAAATTTCCGGCTGGTTATGTTGGTATTTATAAAAACAATGTTCTTGAATTAAATTGTTATTGGAATTTAGATACAAAGCTTAAAACTAAGCCATTAAATAATGAGCTTCAAGCTAAAGAAGAATTACATCAATTACTGAAGAGTGCAGTAGCGTACCGCTTAATAAGTGACGTTCCTTATGGGGTTTTTTTAAGTGGTGGTATCGATTCGTCTCTGGTGGCTGCCATTGCTCAACAATTAACCGGAAACTTGAAAACGTTTTCTATAGGTTTCGTCGAACAAAAATATAACGAAGCTCCTTTTGCAAAAAAAGTAGCAGACTTTTTAAAAACCGATCATACCGAATATGTGTTAAACATCAACGATGCGTTGAGTTTGCTCGAAGATTATTTTGTGCAATACGATGAGCCTTTTGCCGACTCGTCGGCATTGCCTACGATGATGGTTTCTAAGCTGGCAAGGCAAAAGGTTACGGTTGTGTTGAGTGGCGATGGTGGCGATGAGTTGTTTTGGGGATACGGTGCTTATCGATGGGCTAAACGACTCAAGCAACCCTGGGTAAGGTTTTGTAGAAAGCCAATGGCTAGATGCTTGTCGTTGGGAAATAACCGACACAAGAGGATTTCAAATTTATTTAAGTATGAAGCAAAAGAATTTTTACCATCTCATATTTTTTCGCAAGAGCAGTATTATTTTTCGCAACGAGAAATAAAGTCAATTCTTAAGCAACGTTTTATCCATCAGTTAAACTTTCAGAGCCTTGAAAATATAGAGCGTATTAGTGAAGTTGAATTACAATCGTTGTTCGATTTTAGGTATTATTTAAAAGATGATTTGATGGTTAAAGTAGATCGTGCTTCGATGCGTTTTTCGCTCGAAGTTCGTTCGCCAATTATCGATTATCGAATAATAGAATTTGCTTACAACCTTGCTCCGCAGCTGAAGCATAATCGAAAAATTGATAAGTACTTGCTAAAACAAATATTATACGAGTATATACCGGCAAAGTATTTCAATCGCCCTAAGTGGGGCTTTTCTGTGCCTATAAACCGTTGGTTAAAAAATGAATTGAATAATTGGATGAGACAGTTGTTGTCGAGTGATACTTTGCAAAGATATCCGTTTGTTGATGATTACGAAATAGAAAAATATATCAAACGGTTTGAAGCGGGTGAAGATTATCTGTATGGTAGAATATGGAATTTGATGGTGTTGATAGGTTGGCTTGAGCGAAATTACGCTAATCAGAATATCGTATGAAAATTACTTTATCGAAAGTACTTTAAATTCAATCCTTCTATTCATGGCACGTCCTTCTTCGTCGCCATTAAAGGCGATGGGTTGGGTTTCGCCATATCCTTTTGCCACCAGTCGCTCTTTTTTAATGCCTTTACTAATGCAGTAATCAACAACTTTTTGAGCTCTAAGTTGAGAAAGCTCCATATTTTTCTTGTCGTCACCAACATTATCCGTATGTGCAGCAATTTCAACTACAATTTTTTTATTTACTTTTAGAAAGGAAACAAAGCGATCAAGCTCACAAAGTGATTCGGGTAGAAGTTCGTCCGAACCATCTTTAAAAAAAATATTATTGAGTCGAGCAACTTGCGATTCCATTACCGGGGCAAGATAAAGGTTTTGTTCGTCCACTTCGGTGTATTGTTCTAAGTTGGTTAAATCTAAATATTTGGTTATCGAATAATAACCTTCGGCAAGTGCCATGTAGCCATATCTTTTACCATGTGGTAAAACAATTTTATAATTTCCATTATTAGGGTCGGAGCGGGCAATACCAACTTCTTTGCCTTCGGGAAGCAATTCCCACACAATTCTTGCCTCAACTGGCTGCATATTTCGCTCGTTGACAACTTTACCAGAAATTAAAACTACAGGTTGACTCCCTTGTGAATATATTACAGAAGTATAACACCAACATGCAAATATTAAAGCGGCAAACTTTATCAACATACCAGACGAAATTTAGATTCAAAATTAATGATAAAACTAATAAAGATGTAGAAAAAAATTATTTCAATTTTACCAGTTTTTCTATTTTTTCGGTAAATTTTTGTCCGCTACGAACTTGTAAACGGTAAAAATATACTCCTTGTGCTATACGGTCGCCGTATTCGTCTGTCCCGTCCCAATCAATAGGTTCACTGCGAAATCCTTCGTTAATGATATCTTGTTTAATGGTTTTAATAAGTCGACCTGTAACGGTAAATATTTGAATAGTAATAGACAAGGGTGTCCCCGGATGATTATGTTCGAAGTAAAAGCTTGTTTTAGTAGTAAATGGATTGGGATAATTGATAACTCTGCTAATGGATAGGTCTTCGGTGTTTTGAACAACGAATCGTAATGTTTTTTGCGATGAATTATTTACAACATCCCATGCTTTAACAGTAATAGTATGCTCGCCCGGCGATAATTTAGAAAATGAATAGGTTGCGATTCCTTTTTTGTAGTTGTCTTTTTCGCTAATGTAGTTGTCGTTTAAAATATATTTTTGCGAGGGATTGTTGTCTAAAATGGCAGTTATATCATGTCCAATGCTATTGCTTACGGTGTTGATACCGTTTTCGTCAAACAACTTTACTATGAGTGTAGGCGATTCGTTGGTAATGCCACCGTCGGAAAATTGTTCGTTGTTCATGTAAAGATCAATATCGGGTCCTTTGTTGTCGTTCAGTTCAAAAGCTTCTCCACCAAGAACCAATTGTGTAAAACTACCAGTTGCATCGTCGGTTGAGTTGTATTGCTGTGCGTAATAGCTTATCTTTCCAAAGCCGTTGATATATTTTATGTCTTTAGGTACAATAAATTCACACGAGAAATATCCATTCGAAACGCTTGCTTTTCCTTTGAAAAGGATATCTTTTTGAATACTGAATTGAAACGGGGTGCCGCCATCGTTAGCAAGCGAAATGATGTTCGATGGTTTGTCAAATACTGTAATTATCACCTCGCCATTAAATGAACTGAGTATTTGTTGATTATCTTCGACGTGTCCGCTAATTCTTATTTTTTGTAGCGGTTTTATAGTATCATTAAAATGGTTGATATAAATCCCATTAATGCTATCGGTAACAACTGTAAATTTAGGAAAAGCAATTCGCATGGCAGGATTCCCTAACAGTGAAAAATTGCGTTTGTTAATGTCTCCCAATCCTCCGGTGCGATTTTTAGCTAGTCGGTATGCATCGCCCAGGCGCAAATATTCTCCTTGTGAGTTCTTTGGGAAAAGTACTTCGTAAAAACTTTTGTTCAATGCAAAATTAGATGTACTGTAAACCAGTCTTGTCGTAGTGAGCATACTGATAGCACCACCACGTGGATTGAGTAAGACTAGCTCTCCGGCCGATACCCGATGATAATCGTCCCAGCGTCCAAATTCACAGGTAGCAGTAATAAATAAAGGTAAAGTATTAAAATTAGACCATGAAACAATATCCGAAACAATAATGACGTGCTCGTGTGCTAAAGCATATTCGTTGCCATGTCCGGTATAGTTAAAAACCAGACATCCTTTTTTCATTCGTTGATCTACAGCTTCGTTAGCATCTGGATATCGGTCGCCTATTGGAGTTGTTTTTTGTGGAAATGCATCTAAATAAATTTTATCCAGATTGTATTGCTTAAAGTTATTTTCGAGATACTGTGCCAGTGTATTACTTTGGTTCATGTGTTCGTTTACATCTTCATCGTCGGCAAGAAGGGCTATCCAGTTTCGCCATTCGCCCATAGAAGCAGCAGAATAATAGCTTTTTAGTTTTTTTACGTAATGTTGAGCTTCGCTAAGGCTTTTTACTGGAATTCTACCAACTCCAATGTCAAGTGTACCAACATATTCGTATTCGTTATTATCGAGTAACCCATAAAAGTCGTCGGATGTTAATGAATTAACAGCCACCAGAGAAGTTGAAGATTGATAGGAAAGGATAAAATTAGTATTTTCTGAAGATGTATTGCGATTGTCGTATGAACCATCGCCAAAAAGTAATAAATATTTGGGCATTTTAAGTGAATCGTTTCCGGCACGGTCGTACAACATTTTCATAAAAAACTTTATAGCCGAAACATCGGGCATACCACTCGAAAATTCGTTGTAAATTTCTTCGGGTGTAGTTACCACAACGCTCAAATTGTCGTATGTTCTGTGAAGTTGAGCTATTTCGTTTGCAGCAGATAAAAAGTTTCGATGACTAACTATCACAAAATCTATGTCAGACAAAGCATGTAGGTTTTGATTAGGCACATCGCCAACAACTATGGGTGTAAAAAAACTGCTTCCATCAAAGATAATGTATTCTTCAATGGTATTTGCAGGTGCTTTAAATCGTAGTAAGTTGTTATCGAAAGTAGCTTCAACCATATACGGCTGAACAGGATTGGTTACATTCCATATTTGTGCATTTGTTTTTGTAGTAGAAATCTGAAATTCTGCAACGTTTCCTGGTGCAGCCGATGATGCATCGCGAAACATCATTTGTCCAGTATTAAATTGTAATTGCCGTCTGACGTTTACCAGTAAATAATCGAGCCAACCCTCGCCACCCGAGGCAGGTTTATTGTAAGTTATACTTATGTTAAGAATGCTTGAACTGTTAGCTACTCGTTTTTTAAAGGTTTCGC
The DNA here is from genome assembly GCA_937960415.1 of uncultured Bacteroidales bacterium. Classification (GTDB taxonomy): domain Bacteria; phylum Bacteroidota; class Bacteroidia; order Bacteroidales; family GWA2-32-17; genus Ch61. The sequence continues at coordinate 20,583 of CALGPK010000036.1, forward strand.
CGTTGTATGTGGGTGAAGTTCCACCACCACTAATACTTTGACTACCAATTGTAATGCCATTTAATGTAAAAGTAAATGAACTGGAAGAACTTGAACGAGCGTAAACACCACTTTGGATATAAACGTTGCTGTTGGGTACAATATTGGGAAAATTAAAACTATATGAGTATGTTAAAGTAGTATTAAACGATTCGCCTACCCAAAGCCTACCAGACTTGAGAAAATTAGTTAATTCAAGTTCGTGAAATTGATAATCGTCAAAACTGTTAACAATAACGTTTGCTGTGAGGCTTTCAAAATTTAATTTAGTGATTGTATTCGGTGTGTTTCCTCCGTCGGTAAGAAAATAAATTGATTCGTAAGTGTACGGATGAAGTGTATGAACATAAGCCTGATTATTGTTGTCGTAACGCCAGTAAATGGGAGCCTTTCCGTAAAACAATATATAATCGCCTTCATTGAAAATGCCATCGTTGCCTTTGAACATAAAAATCGGTATTTCTTCAAGATCATCGATCCGCATAACGTTGTTAGAATAGCCATAAAATGCCCCACCATTGCCATATACTTTTATGTTGGCTGGGTTTGTAAATCCCATATCCACTATTTGACGATAAGTAAGCCTATAAATACCAGATTGTGAAATTTTAATTTTCTTCCATTTCCCACTACTTAATACAGAATTAACCTTATATTGATGTATTTGTTTCAAAGAACCAATATCATTAACCTTCCTTTGAGATGGCAATATTTTAATGCTAAACTCAACTATACGCTCGTATTGCATACTATTGCGATTATACCTAACAGGAGTTAATTCAAAACTTAAATAAGGTTGTTTGCGAGAATACGAAATATCACTTTTGAATATAAAACTATCGGGGATTTGTGTAAGATTTATTTCTTTTAATTGCCTTACGGGTATGGATTCTACTCTGTAATATTCAAGCTCGGCTTCGAGATTGTCTGAAGGAATGTTTATATGATGAGTAAATTTGGGTATTTGCAAACCAATGTCGTAACTGGCGTTTTCAAAATACAATAAAGATATTTTCTGGTCGGAAAAATGTTCTGTAATATTTTCTTTCCAATTTATTCGGAATGTATATGTTTGAGAAAAAAGATAATACGCATTGACCGATAAGTAAATAGGAAAAAGCAAAGTAAAAAATTTTTTTGTCATACGGAAAAAAAATGAGACGGCAAGTTAATGAAACGAAAAAAAATAATTAATATTGTATGTCAAAAAATTAAAAAAATAGGAAACGTTAATGTTTTTTAAAAAATTATTTGTATAATTGCAATTTGAAGAAACATACCTTTACAATGAATAAAAGGAAAACATTTGTTTGGCTGTTTTTGTTGGTGGTAGGACTCAAAAAATTATGTGCTCAAGATCCACAATTTTCGCAGTTTTATGCAAGTCCACTATACTTAAACCCTGCCCTGACAGGTTCAATAAAGTGTCCAAGAGTAATTTTAAATTATCGCAATCAATGGCCAGCCTTAGGCTCAACTTACGTAACTTATATTGCTTCTTACGACCAATTTGTCAAAGCCGTTGAAGGTTCATTAGGCGGCTACATTTATCAAGATATTCAGGGCGATGGTGCGATAACCAGTACCAATATCAGTGGTATTTACAATTATACATTTACCCTGGACCGTCGTTCGAACATAAATATTGCTTTTCAGGCTACGTATATTCAAAAACGACTAAATTGGAATTTTATTTTTCCCGATATGATACATCCACTCTATGGTCCTATTTATCCAACAGCCGAAGTTAATGTTCCAACAACGGAGTCTAAAGGGCATTTCGATTTTTCTACGGGCTTTATTTATTCACGTCAGAGTTTTTTTGGTGGAGTTGCTGTTCATCATATTACTCAACCTACTGAATCATTTAGAAGCAACGACGATGCAGTTTTGCCAAGAAAATATACGGTGCATGCGGGCTTTAATATTCCCTTGTCGGGACGAGGTATAAAGAAAGGTGATTTGATACTTTCGCCCAATTTGTTGTTTCAACAGCAGCGCGATTTTCAACAAATGAACTGGGGATTATATTTAAGTCGAAAAGGAATTGTTGGTGGAATTTGGTTTCGTCAGAATCTTACATTCCACTACGATTCATTCATTATGTTGTTAGGATACCTTAAAGAAAAGTACAAAATTGCTTATAGTTACGACTTAACTATTTCGGCCTTGAAAAACCAGACACTTGGTGCACACGAAGTTTCTTTTTCGATGAATTTCCCGTGCAAACAGAAAAAACAAAAATTTAGAACAATAAGTTGTCCATCTTTTTAGTTATATACAATATGAAAATAAGGTGCCTTATGAATACAAAATTGTTATCCGTTTTTGTGGCAGCTGCCATTAGTGCTGTAATGTTTTCTTCGTGCGACAGAAAACGTTCGGCAACAACAGGGTGGAATTACAACGATCCAAAAAACGGTGGATTTGAGTATGTTTTTTATGAAGAACAAGAAACCGGTCCGGGACTTGTTTTAATAGAAGGTGGTACATTTTCGATGGGACGTGTAGAACAGGATGTAATGTACGAATGGCATGCTTTTCCACGTCGTGTTACAGTTTCGTCGTTTTATATGGATGAAACTGAGGTTAGAAACGTAGATTATCGTGAGTATTTATATTGGTTGCGTCGTGTTTTTGTCGATTATCCCGAAGTTTACAAAATGGCTTTGCCCGACACATTAGTTTGGCGCAAGAAGCTGGCTTACAATGAGCCTTATGTTGAATATTATTTCCGCCATCCTGCCTATCAAGAATACCCTGTTGTAGGAGTTAATTGGCGTCAAGCAAATGACTATTGTGCATGGCGTACCGATCGAGTAAACGAACTCATTATGGTTCGCGAAGGCTTGTTGTACATGGATCCTACCGGTCAAACAGGTGAAAATAACTTTAATACCGAGGCATACTTAGCTGGTCAGTACGAAGGTGCGGTTCGTGACCAATTACCCGACCTTGATCCTAATAACGATTATCGTAAAGTAAGAATGGAAGATGGTATTTTGTTGCCTAAATATAGACTTCCAACCGAAGCAGAATGGGAATTTGCTGCATTAGGATTGATTGGCAACATGCTGGCTCAGGAACGTATATTTAACGAACGAATTTATCCATGGAATGGACACTATATACGTGTTGACGACCGTTCGGGATTTAAAACTACCGATGTAGGACAAATTCGTGCCAATACGATGAGAGGTAGAGGAGACTACATGGGTATGGCCGGAGCACTCAATGACCATAACGATATCCCGGGTCCCGTAACATCTTATTGGCCAAACGATTACGGTTTATACTGTATGGCTGGTAATGTAAACGAATGGGTTATGGATGTATATCGTCCACTTTCGTACGAAGATGTTGAAGATTTTAGACCATTCCGTGGTAATGTGTTTAAAACTCAAGTCCGAGATGAAGAAGGAAATATTGCCGAAAAAGACAGTCTTGGAAGAATACGTTATAGAGAAGTTACTGATGATGAAGCATTCAATCGCCGCAATTATAATACAGCCGATAATATTAATTATTTAGATGGCGATTTTGAATCGAGTATAGATTACGACAACGAAGAAGCAAATCGCGATAATAGAACTTCGAAGCGTATGTATAATACAGGAAAATCACTATTTGACGATAATGGTAAACCAATCATTCGTGGTGGTGATGGTATGACTTCGATGATAGATAATCGAGCACGTGTATTTAAGGGTGGTGGATGGCGTGATCGTGCTTACTGGATGTCGCCCGGTACACGTCGTTTTCTCGATGAGGAACAAGCTCGTGATGATTTGGGATTTCGCTGTGCAATGCATCGCGTAGGTAGCCCAAGAGCAGGTAGTGCAGAATAATGTATTATTAGATAAACTTCATAAGAGGGCTGTCTCAAAAGGGCAGCCTTTTTATTTAAAAGGAAAAAAATATGAATATTCGTGCGTTGTATGAAAAATATGTAGAGTGTAACTATCAGGTGTGTACCGATAGCAGAAACATTATTCCCGATTCTCTGTTTATTGCTCTTAAAGGAGAACGCTTTGATGCAAACCTTTTTATTGATGAAGCTCTTCAAAAAGGATGCAAGTATGCCATAGGAGAACATTATGAAGGAAACAAAAAGAATGTTATAATAGTAGAGAATTCGTTAAAAACTTTACAGCAGCTTTCGCATTACCATCGCAAACAAATGCAAGCCAAAATTATCGCTATAGCCGGTTCAAACGGAAAAACAACCACTAAAGAATTAATGGCCGCTGTGCTTTCCAAAAAGTATAAGATTAGTTTTACCAAAGGAAATTTTAATAATCATATAGGCGTACCATTAACTTTGCTTCAAATTAAACCCGAAACCGAGATAGCCATCATAGAAATGGGTGCCAATCATGCCAATGAATTGGAGCTGCTATGTCAATTAGCAGATCCCGACTATGGTATTGTAACCAATTTAGGTAAAGAACATTTGGGCGAATTTGGTTCCTTAGAATCAGTGATTGAAACAGAAACATACCTATATGAATATTTATATTTTAAAAATGGCTATACTTTTGTTTATGCTGAGGAAAAAATATTGCTCGAACGGTCAAACAATTTACCCAAATCGCTATATGGTAAGTGCGAAAATTGCGATGTGAAATTAATCGAAGCTAAACTGAATCCTTTTCTAGTTGTAAAATGGCAAAACAATGGCAGCAATGATGTCAACGAAGTTCATACTAAGTTGTTTGGATTGTATAATGCACAAAATATTTTAGCTTCCATCTGTGTAGGATTATATTTTAATGTTCCTACGGAATTTATTATAGAAGCGATACAGTCGTACACTCCAAATAATCATCGATCGCAATGGATGAAGATTGGTTCGAATGATGTAATTATGGATGCCTATAATGCCAATCCATCGAGCATGCAGTTAGCTATCGAAAGTTTTTTGAATTTGGATAAACCCAATAAAGTGCTTATTTTAGGCGACATGTTGGAATTAGGAGTATATGAAGACGAAGAACATTTGAATATTCTTAAATTACTCGAAAATAAACAGGATATCCAATTATATCTGGTAGGAAAAATTTTTCGACGAGTAAGTTCAAGTTTTTCTGTCAATGCAAAGACTTTTCAAAATGTAGATCAGTTAATAGACGAACTAAAACAACATCCGATAAACAACTCTACTGTTTTTATTAAAGGTTCGCACGGAATTCATTTAGAAAAACTAATAGATGTGTTTAATGAAAAGTGAAGAATTACCCGTAGCAGAAGAGTTTTATACATTGCAGGGCGAAGGTTATTTTATGGGGCAGGCTGCATATTTTGTACGCTTGGCTGGTTGTGATGTTGGTTGTCATTGGTGCGACTCAAAACCCTCGTGGCACACATTTCCATTTCAGTGGACAAGTATCAATGATATAATTATTAGAGCATCGCAAAATAAATCAAAGGTAGTTGTTGTTACTGGAGGTGAACCATTTACTTATGATTTATCGATATTTACTGCTGAACTAAAAGCTCTGAACATACAAACGCATGTAGAAACCAGCGGTACAAAAAATATTAGTGGTAATTGGGATTGGATTTCGTTTTCTCCCAAACCGTGGAATTTGCCATTACCTGTTTTTTTTGATGTATGCAACGAGCTGAAGGTTGTTATTCAACGAACCGAAGATTTCATGTGGGCAGAAGATTGTAAAACAAGAGTAAATAATCATTGTCAACTTTTTTTGCAACCCGAATGGTCATCGTTTAATAAAATACTACCAGAAATCGTTAATTACATCAAGGAACATCCAGAATGGAGAATTTCAATACAGGCACATAAATTTATGAAAATACCTTAATTATGAAGCGTTTTTTGTCATTTTTGCTTATTATTTCGAATGTTGCTTTTTCGCAAAAATATTCTGTTGACGATAAAAAAGCCATAGACTTATTCGAGAAAGCACTGGCTTATTTTAATATTGGTCAATTAGAAAATGCAAAGACCTTGGCTCAAAAAACCATTGAACGAAATAACAAGTTTATTGAGGCATATTTACTTTTGGCCGATATTTATAACGAACAACAATGCCCCGAAAAAGAAGTTTTTTATTTGCAAAAAGTGGTAGATGCTAATCCCGATTTTAATGAGAAGATATATTTATTGTTAGGTAAAGCATTATACAGGATAGATAGATACAATGATGCCATAAAGAACTTGCAGGTTTTTTTAGATAAAGCAAATGACGAGAAAGATATGAACGAAGCCAAAAAATGGTTGAAGCAAATTGAATTTGTGAAACAAGCATACGAGCATCCTGTGCCTTTTAATCCCATTCGTTTGTCCGACAAAGTAAATACACCTTACAAAGATTATTGGCCATCGCTAACTATCGACGAAAAAGAATTGTATTATACAGTAGCATTGCCCACCGATAAACGCACTCCTTATGGACAAGTTTTGTATCAAGAGGATTTATATTATAGTCGAAAATCTGCTAACAACGAATGGTTACCCGGTCGAAAAGTAGATGGAGGAATAAATACCGACGATAACGAGGGAGCACAAAGCATTTCGGCCAACGGACAATTTTTGTTTTATGTAGCTTGTAATAGAAAGAGTGATTATGGTTCATGTGATATATATTTTTCCGAACGAACCTCAGCAGGATGGACTAAGCCAAAAAATATAGGTCCACCTGTAAGTACTCAATTCTGGGAAAGTACCCCTGCTGCCTCGTCGGATGGTAGAATTTTGTTTTTTTCGTGTGGTGGTAGGCCTGACTCAAGAGGTGGAAAAGATTTGTATGTGAGCTATAAAAATAGTGATGGCACGTGGAGCGAACCACAAAATTTAGGCGATAGCATCAATACCGCAGGTAACGAGTATGCCCCATTTTTGCATCCCGATGGAAGAACCTTGTATTTTTCGTCGGACGGATGGCCTGGTTTGGGGGGACAAGATATTTTTGTAACAAGAATGAAAGATGACGGTACATGGACAACGCCTAAAAATTTAGGCTATCCAATAAATACTAAATCGGATGACTTTGGACTTATTGTTAATGCAAGCGGACAATATGCCTTTTTTGCTTCGAACCGTGAAGGTTCGCTCGATTGGGATTTATATACCTTTGAATTGTACGAAGATGTTCGTCCTGATCCGGTAATATACTTAACTGGAAAAATTTATGACGCCAAAACAAAATTGCCGTTAAAAGCAAATATCGAATTGTACGATTTAGAGAACAAAACGCTTATATATCATGCTTTTTCTGACGAATCTAATGGCAATTATATTGCTTGCATCCCCAAAAAAAATGAATATGCTATGAATGTATCAGCAACGGGATACTTGTTTTATAGCGAACACTTCGCTTTGGAGTCGTTAAAAAAAATGGCTACTTCGTTTCAATTAGATGTCTCCTTAACCCCTATAGAGATTGGTAAAACGGTTGTGCTAAAAAATATTTTTTATGAAACCGATAAATTCAACATTAAGCCAGAATCGGAAGTCGAGTTAAATAAGCTGGTGCAATTTTTAATGCAAAATCCGAATGTCGCTATCGAAATTTCGGGACATACCGATAATGTTGGTTCGGCAGAGTATAACAAAGTTCTTTCGTCCAATAGAGCTAAAACTGTTTATGAGTATCTAATTTCAAAAGGTATCGAAAAGAATCGGTTATCTTATGCAGGTTATGGTTTTACCAAGCCTATTGCGTCGAACGATACACCCGAAGGAAGGGCTTTGAATCGCAGAACAGAGTTTAAAATAGTTGCCATTAATTGAGTCGTTTTAATATAACTACGGTTTCTATTTGATGAGTTTGTGGAAACATATCAAACAATTGAACATCAATTATTTGATAATATGGTATTAAATAGGTTAAATTCCATGCCAATGAAACCGGGTTACAAGCAATGTAAACAATCTGTTGTGCATTTGATTTTACTAAATTTTTTAGTATCTCGATAAGTGTTCCAGAACGGGGAGGGTCGAGTATGATAATATCGGGTAATGGATAATTCTCGAAAAATTTGCAGGTAAATGTTTTTAATACATCACCTACTATAAAATGAGTGTTTTGTATAGATAATTTTGTTGCATTGTATTGTGCATTTTGTATAGCATGGCGATTATTATCAATACCTATAATGGTTTTATGTTTATTATTGGTATTAAGCAACAACGAAAAATAGCCTATGCCACAATATAAGTCGTAGATGGTTTTGTTTTCAAAGTTTATTTTTTGTTTAAGGTAATTAACGATTTGCTCAGCAACTGCTAAATGATTCTGAAAAAATGCAAGAGGATGTAATTTTATATCCAGACTAAATACTGTTTCGAAAAAATCTTTTTGTTGTTCGATGGTATAAAATTGGTTTTCGAAAGTGAAATAAATACCAGTAAAAAATGATAGTAATTCTTGATAATCGTAATAAAAAGAAGTTTTATTCAATGGTGTCTTTAATATCAAAATCGATTCGTTGTTGCTGTTTGTACGGATGGTATAACTATGTACAGGAATATTAATTTTTGATAACCATTTTTTAACTATAGGATGTAATTTGTTTATTTCGTTCTTAAGAATAAGACAATGTTGAATGTCGATAATACTTTTTTCCCAAAATGGATGAAAGCCTGAAATTACACCAGAGTTTTCCTGTTTAACTGCGAATGTAGCTTTATTTCGATAATAAATCTTAATAGGTGCTTCTAAGGGTAAACGAACTGTATATGGTACTTTGTATTTATCGAAAGCTTTTTGAACAATATTCTTTTTTAAATTCAGTTGTTCAGGGTAATTGATATGCAAAAAGTTACACCCACCACATGATTCGTAATATCTACATAAAACAGGAATACGATGTTCAGATGGTGTTAGTATGTTTGTAGCCTGTGCAGTTCTGAAGCCAAGGCGGCGGTTATGTAAAATAGCATTTATAATTTCACCGGTAATTACTTTAGGAACAAAGTAATTTTTGTTGTTAACTGTAAATACAAAATTACCCGAGAAATGGATGTTCTGAATAAGTACATCATTTATTATAGGTCGTTGTGACGAATTGCTC
>CALGPK010000037.1 GCA_937960415.1 uncultured Bacteroidales bacterium
CACGCCCCGAATTACTTCGGGGCTCGTAATGACGGACTAAACCGTCATGGCGAGTCCCGATGAATATCGGGACGAAGCAATCCCCTCATTGCACAGGTCTCTGTTTGTCTGCCGGATGACAAATGAATCAAAGTCACAGGAGAAACTCGCAATACCAAAAGCGTAATAACCCGGAAGGGATTTATAGTAGAAAGGCAAAAAATTTTATTTAATACCAAAAGGTCTTAATAGTAAGAAAAAAATTTTTAGAAAACACGCTAAAAATTTTATTATGTATATAATTCTTGAAATATAGGCAGGCTATTTACATTAATTGTTTTATGAGTTTGAATAGAGTAATAATTTATGATACTCTGAATAAGTTCGTTTTTATCGTTTTTAGAAATGGTTATGTGTTTTAAATTTTCGATATTAGAGGTAAATATTTTAGCCCAGTAATACGAAATATTTTTTGTAAGTGAATATGATGATAGTTTATTGCTAAAAGCAGCATTTTGTAAATCGAAGTAGGGGGTATGTTCTGAAAAATTGATAGTAGGTCTTATACCAAAATAAGTGGTTAGTTGAAGTAATCCATATATGTGCCATAGTTTAATGTATTCAGATGAAGCTTTTTCGAGAAATAATGTCCAATTTTTTATGGCATCGAATAGTTCTTTGTCTTTTTGTGGATACGTGATTAGTTGGTAAAGAAAATCTGCCATAAATTGTACTAAGTGTAATTTATAAATGTTTTCTCGTATTGAAAAAAGCAGATAAGAATTATTTATGCTTTGAATGTGTTGAAAATTTTTATTTTCTGCATAACGAAATGTTATATCAACAATATTTAATGGAACAAGCAAAGCGTTTGAATTATTTTTTTTCTTACATTTTTGAATAAAAGACAAAATACCATATTCCGACGTATAAATGTATAGTATGTTGGTATAGTCGGAATAATTAATTTTTTTTAAAAAAATACCTTCGATAGGTTCTTTCATGTATCGAAGGTAGCAAAAATTTTGAGGAAATAAAATGATATGAATGTCCTTAAATTTTGTTAGTTAATTTCCTCTACTTCTACAATATTTTCGAAAACAATTTTATCGTCTTTTACGTCAATATAAATTCCTTCTTTTGTATTAATATTTCCTTGTAGAATGGCTTTTGAAAGTTCGTTAACAATATGTTTTTGAATAACTCGTTTAATAGGTCGTGCTCCAAGTTGAATTTCATATCCTTGTTCGGCAATCCATTCTACTAAACGAGCTGAATAATCCATGCTAATTCCGTTCTTTGAAAGTGATGTTTTAAGATGGTTAAGTTGCAATTGAATAATGTTGAAAACATCTTCTTGTGTTAATGGCGAAAACATGATAATTTCATCTATACGATTCAAAAATTCGGGTCTTACGCTCTGACGCAATAAATGTAGTACTCGTTCTTTGGTTCGTGCCAACACTTCATTTTTATTTTTTTCGTTGAGTTTTTCAAATTCTTCGTAAATAATGTGTGAGCCTATGTTCGAAGTCATAATAATAATGGTATTTTTAAAATTAACGATGCGTCCTTTATTATCAGTTAAACGTCCATCGTCCAATACTTGCAAAAGTATATTGAATACGTCTGGATGTGCTTTTTCAATTTCGTCGAGTAGTACAACAGAATATGGTTTTCTGCGAACGGCTTCGGTTAATTGTCCGCTTTCGTCGTATCCGACATATCCCGGAGGTGCACCGATGAGTCGCGATACCGAGTGGCGTTCTTGATATTCGCTCATATCGATACGGGTCATCATGTTTTCGTCGTTGAAAAGGAATTCGGCAAGTGCCCTGGCTAATTCGGTTTTGCCCACACCTGTAGTGCCAAGGAAAATAAACGAGCCAATGGGACGCTTTTGATCTTGCAATCCGGCTCGGCTACGGCGTACTGCATCGGCCACAGCCTGTATAGCTTCGTCCTGTCCAACAACACGTTTATGGAGTTCTTCTTCAAGGTTTAGTAGTTTTTCTTTTTCCGACTGTAACATTCGTGTTACAGGAATACCTGTCCATTTAGAAACAATTTCTGCAATGTCTTCGGCATCGACCTCTTCTTTTATTAAAGGTTTTTCGCCTTGAATATTTTTTAATTTGTCCTGCAATTCTTCAATTTTTTTCTCAGCATCGCGAATTTTGCCATAACGAAGTTCGGCTACTTTGTCGTATAAACCTTCTCGTTCGGCTACTTCGGCTTCGTATTTAAAATGTTCGATCTGAATTTTCTGATTTTGTATTTCGTTTACTAGTTTACGCTCTTCTTCCCACTTCGAGCGTAAAACACTTCGTTGTTGTTGAAGTTCATTAAGTTCTTTGGAAATGAGGCTGAGTTTTTGTTCATCGTTTTCGCGTTTAATGCCTTCGCGTTCAATTTCGAGTTGTTTAATTCGCCGTTCAAGTTCATCAATTTCTTCGGGTACAGAATTGATTTCAAGGCGTAGTTTAGAGGCCGCTTCGTCAATCAGGTCTATTGCTTTATCGGGTAATTTTCGATCGGTAATGTAGCGTGCTGATAGCTCGGCAGCAGCTACGATAGCTTCGTCTTTGATACGTACTTTATGATGGGTTTCGTAACGTTCTTTTAATCCACGCAAGATAGATATGGATTCGTTTATATTGGGTTCGTCAACCATCACTATCTGAAAACGTCGTTCAAGAGCTTTATCTTTTTCAAAGTATTTTTGATATTCGTTTAGTGTAGTGGCTCCAATAGCTCTAAGCTCACCGCGTGCTAGTGCGGGTTTTAAGATATTGGCAGCATCCATGGCACCTTCACTTTTACCAGCACCAACTAGTGTGTGTATTTCATCGATAAAGAGGATTATTTCACCGTCGGATGCAATTACTTCTTTAATTACTCCTTTAAGGCGTTCTTCGAATTCGCCTTTGTACATAGCACCAGCAATAAGAGCTCCCATGTCGAGCGAATACACTTGTTTGGACTTGAGATTCTCGGGAACATCACCTCGAACAATTCGTTGTGCAAGTCCTTCTACAATAGCTGTTTTACCAACACCAGGTTCGCCAATGAGTACAGGGTTGTTTTTGGTTCTACGCGATAATATTTGCAAAACTCTTCGTATTTCGTCGTCACGACCAATAACAGGGTCTAGTTTACCTTTACGTGCTTGTTCGTTGAGATTGATAGCAAAGCGATTAAGAGCATCGTATGTACTTTCTGCGTTTTGACTATTGACACGTTGACCTTTGCGTAGCGATTCGATGCTTTTTTTTAGTTCATCGGCTTTGATGCCATAGTCTTTTATGAGTTTTGCTACTGGGTCGGATGAATGATATATTCCCCATATTAGATGTTCCACGGCAATGTATTGGTCGCCCATTTCTTGAGCAAACTGTTGTGCTTGTAATAAGCTTGTTTCTGTGTTTTTAGAAAGATAAGGATTTCCGCCTTGAACTTTAGGGTATGAGCGTAGTATCTGGTCGAGAACACGTTCGAAGTCATCGAGCGATTTGTCGAGTTTGCTAAAAATGTGTTGAGGTATGTTTCGTTCTTTTTCGATGATGGATTTGAATAAATGACCATTTTCAATGGCTTGATTTTGCATACTTTGAGCCAATGCAATGCTATGTTCAATAATTTCACGCGATTTGATGGTAAATTTTTCTAAATTCATAGTTCCGATAATTTTATTTGAATACTATACAATTTATGTACTTATTTTTTATAAATGTCAAAATGGCTTTTTATGGTTGTAGTTTATGTCAAAATGGCTTTATGGTAGTAAGTTGTTAATCTATTTTTTAAGTAACTGCATTATTTTTTGATAAACCCACTCGGGTTTAATGTTTTCAATGCATTCGCAATGATTGGTATGTTTACATTTATTACATTCTTTATCAAGCACAAAATAGGTGGCATTTGTACCAATGGGCTTCCATCGTTGAGGGAAGATAGGACGCATGGGAGCATATATTCCAATAGCGTGTTTACCTAATGCTGCAGCGATGTGCAAAGGACCAGTGCTACAGGCAAGTAACCCGTCGGCTTCGTTGATGAGCGAAATGTATTCTGCAAGACTTACTTTGCCGGTAATGTTGGTAATTTTTTGCTCGTAAATTTTCAAAAAGTATTCCATCTGGCTGCCTTCGTAGTCGGTTCCGGCAACGATGATGTTTATTTTATCGGCAGGTAGCATTTTTACTAATTGAGCATAGTTATTTAATCCCCATTCACGTGCACTGCCTTTTGATTTAGGATGTATAATCAGATTGAATTTTGTACGGTCAATAATTTTGTATAATCGCTCGGGTACCGGCGCTATTTTGGTCATGCCATAAAGCAAAGGTATTTCGTCTTGATTTGGTAAGTTTGCATCATGAATGATAGGTTTTAACAATTCCAGATTGAGTTCTGCTTCGTGCTTATTAGATTTTTTTCGTCCTAAAGGAACAAGTTTATTGCAAAACAAAAAATGATACCAGCGATGACTGGTACCTATACGATTTTTAATTTGACATAAATATGTGTAAAAAGCTATTTTTTTATTGGGGTAAACATGGATAATTGTATCTGCATTTAGTCGTTTAAATAAACGTATTTGTTTTTTAAAAGAATATTGTTGCACTTTATCCCATTCAACAATTTTGTCGATGTGTTCGCATGCTTCTAATATGGGTTTTGTGTAAGAATTGCCGAGAAAAATGATATACGAATGTGGATAAATTTTTTTTAAAAAACCTGCGATAGGCAATGTAAGTACAACATCGCCAATTTTATCGGTTCGGCTAATTATGATTCGTTTGGGTGTTTTCACAATTAACGTAATAGTAATATTTTCCCGGATAGTTTATATCCTTTAACATCGGGCGATGTTACATGAAAATAATAAACACCGGGGGGGACTGCAATCCCGGCAGAGGAATATCCATCCCAATACAATCGTTTAGCTGTGGTAGTATAAACTATAGCTCCCCATTTATTGAATATTTCTAAAGTAAAATTGTTATATCCATTGGTTTTAACTATGAAGAGGTCGTTTAATCCATCGCCATTTGGGGTGAAAATATTGGGTGCGGCAAGTGTATCTTTGGCATTAAGCTGAATGATTACGGTATCGTTACACCCTGCACCGGCTTTTACAATCAGGCTTGCTGTATGTTGCCCTGCAGATGGGAAAATATGTATCCGACTGCTGTCTCCTTTTACGTAGGGCAATTGGTCGAAACTCCAGTAGTAATGATAAAAATAACCATCGTTGTTCGTAATGGTTGCAACAAAGTAAAATTCGAAGCTGGGCAAAAATATGGTGTCGGTATAGTTTAGGGTGGCTTGCGGAAAGTCTCGTACATGAATATAATTGTTGATGGTTTTAGTTTGTGTAGCATTTGAACTCGAAGCGGTGAGCTTAACGGTGTAAAAACCTGGTGCAGAATAAGCATGTGTAGGGTTTTGAAGGGTAGAGGTTTGCCCATCGCCAAAATCCCACTGCCAATTAAATACAGTATCACCTACCGACAAATCGGTAAATTGAATCGAATACCCGGGACATACAATGGTTGTATCTGCTTTAAAGTTTACGCTTATTTGTGCTGAAACAGTAAAATGAAAAACACTCAATATTATCGCTAAATTCTTTTTCAATAGACTGAAGCTTCTATTACATTGCAAAAATATAAAAAATGTGTATGTTAAGAAAAAAAGTTCTACATATTTTTGGTTAAGTTTTTAACAATGTAAAACTGATAAAAAAATTCTTTAGCAATAATTCGTAGAGCCATGTAAGCCGGTATGGCAATCATCATACCAATAACTCCGGCAAGCAAGCCTGCTGAAAGTATTACTAAAAATATTTCCAGCGGATGAGCTTTAATAGCATTAGAATAGATATAGGGTTGTATGATGGAAGCATCGGTTATATTTACCGTAAGATAAACAATGGTCATGTATATCATTTGAGGTAAGATAACATCGTACAAATCGAATTGTATATTCGACAAAAAGCCAACCATCATTCCAGTACTGAACGAAATAATAGGTCCTACATACGGAATAATATTAAAGATGGCAGCAACAATACCCAACATTATCGCTGTATTGAAATCACAACCAACTATAAGCATGCCAATGGTGATTAAGATAAAAACGATGACCATATCGACTACCACACCACTAAAATAACGCATAAGCATTTTACTAATACAATACATAACGTGCTTAACCTCTGTTTGATATTCTACCGGTACAAATTTTAGAATGGTCCGAACGAATAGTTTGTCGTCTTTTAAAAAGAAGAAAGCAATAAAAGAAATTACAAATAAGGCTACTATAATATCAATTATGGTTGACAAAAACTGGCTAAAAATATTTTGAATATTTGAAATGTTAAATGTTTCTAAAAATTTGTTGACAATAAATTGCGAAAGGTTGCTGTTTTCTTGATTAAGCAATCCAAGTGAATAGAAAAATTTGCGTACATTATCTAAAGGTACAGATACTTTGTTGTTTAAAATTTCTGGATTTATAGATGCTAATGAATAAATTTTATTAACGATAAGTGGAAATACTAAATAAGCAATTAAAAAGAAAAAAAACCAAAAAGTAGTAAGAAGCAAACCGGCGCGAATAAAAGACGGTAAGTAATGCTGTTTAATGTGTATTTTCATTAAAAGTAAATTTAGTGGATTGAGAATTAACGAAATGACAGCAGCTACAACAATATAAATCCACAATTTCCATAGATAGTAAGCAATAATAAAAAAAATAATAGTAAAAAAGCCAATAATAAGAGATGTTTTATTAAATTTCATAAAGTAGCATAATTGTTACAAAGATAGCAAACATAAACAACTGCTGGGTACATATTATAAATAATTTTTCACCATGAAATTCCTGCAACAATGTAAATGTTTTCGCTAATAGGGTTTAAAATGCACTCTACTTTAAATGGAATAATAAATGTTTCGGTAATGGTTAAATTTTTTGTTGCAGAAATTCCTATGTTGCAAATTCCAGCTTTATTTGCATACCAACCATTTCCAATGGTTCCGCCACAGAAGCATTTTATTTGTTCTTTTTTGAATTCGTAACTAAGTTCAAAATATGAGCTGTTTTGCTTATCGTTTCCCCAAAAGTTATACGAAGCAAGTAGCCTTAAGGGATACTTTTCAGAGATAGTGTATGAAACGTCGCAACTAAGAGTGTGTCCGGTTGTTTGTTGACGATAATCGAAATAACGGTTGTTGGTTGATAAATTTGGATAAAAATAATCGTAAACATAAAGTAGAAAACCTTTGTATTGTGCAAAAGCATAAAGGTCGGTTTCCTGAATAGGTTGGTTGGTTGTACTAAATGAGCCCCATGTGCCTATTCCAACATATTCTTTGTATAAAAAGAATTGCAAATCGGGTTGAATGCAGGGAGAATTGAAGTAATCGCTACCACGCCATACGTAACGACTACAAATCTCGGCTGAAGTTTTAATACGCGATGGAATACTGTCAATTTCGGTTTGTGCTTGAATGTTGCAAAATGAAAAAAAAATACAAACCACACTGATTTTTTTTAAAGTCATAAAAAAGCATCGAGTGTGAAAGGTTATTTTTTGAAAATCGTCTGAACAATGTAAGGAAGAATTCCTAAGCCAATGATGAATACGATTGGCCATAAACCTATAAAACTGGGCAATGGTAAGCTTTTAAAGGCAATAAAAAAGTAAAAAGTAAAGAAAAATGCAATCAAAATTAAGCCAAACATAATACTAAAGAAAGCTAGTAACTTACTTGTCGAAGGTAAGTATTCGGTTAAACCCTGTTCATTTGTTCGTTTCGACGAAAGTGCTTGCGTAAGGCTAAAACCACGACGTTTAAGAAAAATCATTGTAATTACAAAAAACAATCCAAGAGTAAATAAAGGACTTATAACCAGTATTTTATTAGAAAGTGGTAGTGTTTTGACGATGTTTGCACGATAGTGTTTTTTGTTTTTGATAATTTCTACTTTATTTTTGGTATTGATTGGTACATTCGACATCAGTATAAAATTTTCTACTTCATCTTCTTTTTCATCGCTAATCAACTTTTTTTCAATAAGTTGTACTCGTTTTTCGAGGCTATCGACATTTACGGTAGTATTGGATGTTGCCAAAAGACTGAAAATCAAAAACAATAATAATGTAAACGTAATGGTTTTCATAAGCATTTAATTTTAATGTAACGAAAGATACAACTTAATTTTGAAATAGCAAAATTTTTATTCCAAATTATTCATTAAGAGCCTTTAGATAGAATCGATGGATTTACCCAATAAGAAAAAACACTTTTCTGGTGCAGTGTCAGCCAAGCGTAAAAAGTTGATTTTCTAGCGAAATAATTTGGTTTATTCACTCATATCCATTTCCATATTCATCATCTCTTGTTGACGTTGGCGTTGTTTAACGCCTTCGTTTATTTTGTATGCAAACGTTACGTATAAAATTTGTGTCTGACGTTTAAACTCCATGATGGCTTTCAAATTGAGATCGTCTGTTTTAACTTGAAATTTCATAGTGTTAAAAATATCGCTCATTCTTACAGATAGCGAAGCTTTTCTATTCCAAAATTCTTTTTTTATGGCAGCATCAACAGTGTAAAATGCGCTACGGGTAGCCTGAGCCATAACCGATGGACCATTAAACATACCGTTTATTTGTAAAGACCATTCTTTGGGCAAAAACAACGATGCATTTAATCGTGCATTATACGAAAACACTGAATTCGATAAATCGTTTCCATCATTATTGCCAAACACCGATATTTTATAATACGAGAATGTGCCCATAAGGCGAAGGGGTTTTATGGGTTGCGAATTAAGTGTGAATTCTAAGCCATACGATTCAGATTTACTCATGTTTAAAGGAAAAACAGTTACAATGCCTATAGAGTCAATACTACGATATCGGTTAATAACGTTGTCGGTCCATTTATAAAAAATATCGGATGTTAGAGATACCTTTTTCCAATCTTTTAGGTGACTTATTTCATAGGAGTTGATGTATTCGGGTTTTAGGGTGGGGTTGCCGGCATGCCAGGTAAGCGGGTTCGATTTGTCAATAAATGGATTTAGTGAATGCGGATCGGGCCGATTGATTCGACGGCTATAGCTAGTTTGGAGTTTATTATTGTTTGGCAAACCGTAGCTAATATGAGCACTAGGAAATAGATTAAAGTAGGCTCGATTGAACGTAGTACCAGTAGTTTTTTGATTGCCTTGTTGAATGGTTTCTTCAGCTCTTAATCCTACTTGAATACTGATTTTTTTCCACTCTTGCGATAGAGTAGTGTATGCTGCATATACATTATCAGTATATACAAAATGATTGGAAAGATTAATGTCGTCGATATAATCCTGATTTATTGTGTCAAAATTATAAAAATGATAATTATTGTCGGTAGTTCGTATCATGGCTTTAACTCCCGCATCGAGCCTTGTTTTTTCAGCTATAGGATGTATGTAGTCGCTTTGAAGAGTAATGTTTTGAAATTGATATTTGTTAACAGAGCGTTGATTAGGTGTGATAAGTATAGGATAATAGTTTATTTGATGATAATTTTCAATATCGTCAAAATTTCCTATTGAGTAATACACATCTGCAGTAAGTTCACGTACAGGTTCGTCAAAACGCTTACGATAGTTTAGCGATATATCGATGTTGTTGTTTGGGTTGTCCGATAATTCGTATCGGCTGTAATGCTGTTTATAGTTGTAAGATGGATCAAGAATGCGGTTAACCGAACTATCTGTTCCGGTTCGTTTGCCTGTTCTAAAGGTTGCAGTTAAGGTAAGACTATTATATTGATTAAAGTTGTAGTCTATGCCTCCTTTAATGTTGTGCGACATGTGTCGTCCATCTCTATTGGAGCGAATAATTGTATTAGAAATAAGCGAGTCGTTGAAAAAAATATGCCTGTCGTGGTTTCGATAGCCTTTTCGATCGTCGTTTCTATAGTCGTAACTGAAAAATACATTGGTTTTGTTTATTCGGCGATTGATGCTAATGGTTCCTCCTAATTTTTGCCACGTACCATAGTTTAGCGATATAAGCCCGTTAATACCTTGTCTTTTTTCCTTTTTAGTTATGATGTTCAGGATGCCGGACATCCCTTCTGGATCGTATTTTGCAGAAGGATTGGTAATAATTTCAATACGTTCGATAGTGCTTGCAGGTATTTGTTCCAGTATGGTCGATTTATCACCAGCTACAAGCGTAGAAGGCTTTCCATCAATTAAGATATTAACGTTTGTGCTACCACGTAGTAGAATATTTCCATCCATATCGACTTCAACAGAGGGTGTATTTCTGAGTACGTCAATTGCATTTCCGCCAGTGTTGACAATGTTTTTATCAACATTGATAATTTTTTTATCGAGCTGAAATTCTACAAGGGGTTTTTCATCAATAATTTCTACTTCACCGAGCTGAGTTATGGCTGGTTTTAGCTGAATGGTACCTAAATTGGCTGTAGGATTTTGAGGATGTAAGCGTACAGTTGTTGTATAGCGTTCGTAACCAATAAATTGAATTTTTATGGTGTACATGCCAGGTCGTAGTTTGTCTATTTTAAATAAGCCGTTGTCGTCGGTAATAGTTCCACCTGCAATGGTAGTGTCTTTCATTCGAATAAGCGTAATATTGGTATATGGCATTGGTTTTTGTGTTTGTTGATCAATTACTTTACCAAGAACTTCGCATTCAATATTAGAAAAACCAGGACGATCTTGTGCCACCAGCTGACTTAAAATAAAAATACTAACCCATGAAAAAATCAACCTTTTCATAAAAAATTATATTAAAACCATTTAGTTAGATGCTGTGAATTCAAAAAAGTTTAAATTTTACCATATTCGATAGATATCAATAAAAATGGTAAATCTCTAATGCTTTTGTAATTAAACAGAAAATGTTATATTGCAAAAAAAAACTAAAAAATTAAAAAGCTTTTTAAAAACAAAAGCAATGCTACGTTTTTTAGCAATTGTTTGACGTAAAAAAATCGACTTAAATTAATAAATAGTTGCCACAATGTTATTAAATTGTTATATCTTTGCTTTCCTTTTCATTTTAATTATGAAAAATAGTTTGTTACACAAGAAAATGGCAGCTTATACAGCGCCGCAGGAAGTACAAAAAGCCGGGATATATCCTTATTTTAAAGTCATTGAATCGGCTCAGGAACCCGAGGTTATTTATAAAGGCAAACGAATGCTAATGTTTGGTTCTAATAGTTATTTGGGTTTAACCAACCATCCTCGAATTAAACAAGCTGCCATAAAAGCCATAGAAAAATATGGTACGGGTTGTGCTGGTTCTCGGTTTTTAAATGGTACCATTGATTTGCATATTGAACTTGAAAAGAAACTTGCCGAATATGTAAACATGGAAGAGGCATTGGTTTTTAGCACTGGTTTTTTGACAAATCAAGGTGTTATATCTTCCATAACAGGCCGACACGATTATTTAATCATCGACGATTCTGACCATGCTTCTATCATTGAAGGCACAAGACTTAGTTTTTCAAAAGTGTTAAAATACAAACACAACAACATGGAATCGTTGGAGTTTGTGCTTAAAGGCCTGCCCAACGATCGCATTAAACTTATTATTACAGATGGAGTGTTTAGTATGGAGGGTGATATCGCTCCATTGCCTGAAATAGTTAGTCTGGCCGAAAAGTATGGTGCTTCTGTAATGGTTGACGATGCTCATGGCTTGGGAGTTTTAGGCAAATTTGGCTCTGGCACAGTAAGTCATTTTGGGCTCAATGGTAAAGTTGAGCTTATTATGGGCACATTTAGCAAATCGTTGGCTACGGTGGGAGGTTTTATTGCTGGTTCTAAAGAAGTAATTAATTATTTGAAACATAATGCTCGTTCGTTGATTTTTAGTGCAAGCCTTACGCCTGCTTCGGTAGCCAGTGTTATTGAGGCAATAAATGTTATTCACGAAGAGCCCCACCGAATTGAAAAGTTATGGGAAAATACAAATTATGCCAAAAAAATCTTTTCAGAGGCTGGTTTTGATACAGGAAATAGTCAAACTCCCATTATACCATTGTACATCCGCAACGATCATTTAACTTTTAAATTTACTCAGGAACTGGCAGATAATGGTGTATTTGTTAATCCGGTCATAAGCCCAGCAGTTAAGCCCGAAGATAGCCTTATTCGTTTTTCGTTAATGGCAACGCACGAGAAGCATCATATCGACGAAGCATTAGAAAAATGTACAAAGGTCGCAAAAAAGCTAGGAATACTTAATTAATCTATGTTGTGGAAAGATTTTTTTTTAAATTATAAATTCAAAACTCTATTAAGTATCAATTTTTTCTTGATTACGCTTTTTATTACATTTTTGGTATTGAATTATGTAGAAAGTAGAGAAGGAGTTGTATTAAACGATCCGATTTTGAATATTATACCATCTTTTGATGTTTCATATATATTGTTTCTCCTGACATACGCTGGTAGTATAATAGGTATTATATATTCTTTGCAACTGCCAGTTAGAATGGTTAAAGCAATGCATACATATTCCATGCTTTTATGGCTCAGGATAATTTGTATGTATCTGACTCCATTAAACCCACCTAATGCAATTGTACCATTAAGAGATCCGTTTCTTGAAGCAACGTTTTATGCCAATCAGGTAAATCTCAAAGACTTATTTTTTTCGGGGCATACGGCTACCATGTTCATGTTTTTCTTGCTTATTGAGCATAAATGGTTAAAATATTTGTTTTTATTTTTCACATTGGCTGTTGCAGCTTTGGTGTTAATTCAGCATGCACATTATTCCATCGATGTTTTTGTTGCACCTATTGCAGGTTATGCTGCATATAGAATTGCAATATACATCACAAAAAAATATTTTTTTGCCGATACAAAGCTGAATAAATTGTTTTAATTTTGTTAGAAAAATACTCTTATGTTTTCAGAAAAGGATTTAGCTCAAATAAACAAAAGAGGTGTAGATATATCGGAAATATATCGCCAAATAGAACTTTTCAGGAAAGGTGTTCCTTACGTTAATTTAGCCAAACCTGCAACTATTGGCGATGGAATTTTATGTTTTTCTGATGAAGAAATAAATAACTATATTAAAACCTACGACAACTACTCTACCAATCATACTGTAATCAAATTTGTTCCTGCTTCAGGTGCGGCAACTCGTATGTTCAAAGATTTATACCTGTTTTTGGATGAAAAGGATTTGTCTAAATTCTCCTCCGTACGTCAGGTATTAGAACGAATTGATGAATTTGCATTTGCTGATGAGCTTAAGGCTTTGTTGCCAGATAATCAGCCTTATACAATTATTCACTACCTATTAAATAAGGAAGGTTTAAATTACGGTAATTTGCCTAAAGCTTTTATTAAGTTTCATCGATATGCTGATGGTTCACGAACTGCATTGGAAGAACATTTGGTAGAAGGAGCCATGTATGCTACCTGTCAAACCAATAATGTACTTATTCATTTTACTATATCGCCCGAGTACATAGACTTATTTAATGATTTAGTTCGACGTGAGTTGAGCAATTATGAAAAAAAATATGGAGTTAAGTATCATATCGGCTTCTCCATACAACACCCTTCGACTGATACGGTTGCAGTAGATGAAGAGAATAAGCCATTTCGTAACCAGGATGGTAGCATATTATTCAGACCAGCAGGGCATGGAGCATTGATACACAATTTGAATAATTTAAATGCCGACCTTGTTTTTATAAAAAATATAGACAATGTAGTACCAGACAGATTAAAATCGGAAACTGTAAAATATAAAAAAGCAATTGCTGGCTTGTTGGTCAAAATACAAAATAAAATATTCGAATTTCAAAAATGGATTGATAACGATTGTTTAGATGATACTAAAGTATCTGAGATTAAAGATTTTTACAAACAATATCTTCATTTAGAACTTACCGATACAAGTATTCAAGGCTTAAAATATATCCTATTCAGGCCTATTCGCGTGTGTGGTATGGTAAAAAACGAAGGCGAACCCGGAGGCGGACCATTCTGGATATTTGATAAAAATGGTAATATCTCATTACAGATTGTGGAATCTTCGCAAATCAACTTAAACGATTCAGATCAAAATACCAAATTCAAAGCTTCTACGCATTTCAATCCGGTTGATTTAGTTTGTAGTTTAAAAAATTACAAAGGCGAAAAATACAACTTGCTCAATTATGTAGATCCTGAAACAAGCTTTATTTCAGTAAAAACAAAAGACGGAAAAGCCGTAAAAGCTCTTGAGCTACCGGGGCTTTGGAATGGTGCTATGGCATACTGGAATACAATATTTGTAGAAGTACCCATTATTACATTTAATCCAGTAAAAATCATCAATGATTTGCTAAGACCTCAACATTTGAATTTTTGAATTATTTGTTTGATATTTTTTTTGATAAAATATCTTAAAAATTTGATAAAAGATTCTGTATAAAATTTTAGAATTTTTAATTTTACAAAAAAATTGAAGGCTATGAAACGATTTTATATTCTATTAGTGGCTACCTTTTTAGGTTTCATGTTGAAAGCTCAGGTAGCTGACCTGATTTTTTCGTTAGACAATACAACGTACACCGAAATTACTGGTGGTACAGCCTTAGGCAATGAGACTACCGACGAACAAAAATTTGTTGATCCGTCTGTTCCTTTAGGTGGAACTGCATTTACAGGTGTAGGCTTGCCCATTGGTTTCAATTTTGTAATGAATGGTCAAACATTCGATCGTTTTGCTGTTAATGCCAATGGTTGGATTAGTCTGGGTAAATCGTCATTAACACCCGCTGTAGATTTAAATTCAACAAGTGCCTATACTCCATTGTCGTCAACTTATGTACATACACCAAACTATCTTAGAACTCGCATTGCACCATTTGCAAGAGATTTGCAAGCACAAACAGGTGCCGAAATTCGTTACCAGACCCTAGGTGCTGCACCTAATAGAGTACTGGTGGTTCAGTGGAAAAACTATAAGAAATATGGTAGTAGTGGTACTGGCGATAGCTATAATTTTCAGATAAGACTCTACGAAACAACAAATGTAGTAGAAATAGTTTATGGTACTATAACAAATAATTCGACAAATTCAACGGTACAGGTTGGGCTGGGAGGTAGTACCCCAACAGATTTTAACAATCGCACTACGACAACCGATTGGTTGAACACAACAGCAGGTAATGCAAACACAGGAACATGTTCTATAACAAGTACGATAATTCCTCCCAGTGGTACGGTTTTTCGTTGGTCACCTGCTACATGCCTTCCTCCAAGCGATTTAGCGGTTTCGTTAATTACATCATCATCGGCTAACATTACATGGAATTCAAGTTCAACAGAGTTTCAGCTTGAATACGGTGTACAAGGATTTACAATAGGTACGGGAACGCGTATTAATAATATTAATTCTAACAATTATACAATATACGGTTTAAATTCAAATACGAATTATCAGGTTTATGTTCGTGCTATTTGTGCTCCGGGCGATACCAGTCAATGGGCTGTTGTTGGTTTTACTACTTTGTGTGATTTAGTAACACAGTTTAGCGAAAACTTTGATGCTATATCTACTCCAAATTTGCCATCGTGTTGGTACAAGAGTACAACTGGTTCTGTTTCAACTCAAACATCAAATAATTATTCGGCTCCTAATTGCTTGTATTTGTATTCTAGCTCAACAACAAACATAGCAACGGTTTCGATGCCGCCTGTTTCAAATGCAGGTGCCAGCACACATCGACTTCGTTTTATGATGCGAGCTAGCTCTACAGCTGGCGGTGTAGTTCAAGTTGGCTACTTAACCAATCCTTCAGACTTTAATTCATTTGTTTCTGTGCAATCTTTCACAGCTTCATCATTAACCTATCAGGAATATTCTGCTTATTTAGGAACTTTGCCGGGCAATAATAGCGTTCTGGCATTTAGACATACGGGTAATCCGGCTTATGCAGTTTTGATAGATAATGTTAAATGGGAAGAATTTTTACAATGTATGCCTGTTGCTGCTTTAACAGCAAGTAATATAACCTCAAATTCTGCAGATATATCATGGAATTCTACTGCTTCCGAATTCGAGCTTGAGTATGGGTTACAGGGCTTTACTCTTGGGACTGGAACAAGAATCACTTCAATAAATTCAACATCATATTCATTAACATCATTAAATCCAATAACGAATTATCAGGTATATGTTCGTGCTATTTGTGCTCCGGGCGATACCAGTCAATGGATATCTACTTCTTTTACCACTGAATGTGAAGCTATATCTATGCTACCATGGACAGAGGATTTCGAAAATGTCACTGTTCCTAATTTTCCACCGTGTTGGTATAAAGAAAATGGTGATTGGGTAGTTACGAATAATGCGAATTCTACGTATGATGCCGATGCATTAAGTGGCACACAATTTTTACGCAATTCTTATTCAGCCACAAATGAATTTATTTGGACACCCGGATTTGAATTAACAGCAGGTGAGAGTTATGATTTTTCATTCTGGTGGGCTGGCGATAATTATTCTGGGTGGACTGGCGATGTGTTTGTTAATACATCTCAAATATCTACTGGTGCTGTTCAACTTGGAACATCATTTGTTACATCATCGCAAACTACCAGTAAGGTTTACAAAAAAGAAATTTACACTTTTGTTCCCACAGTTTCGGGTACTTATTATTTTGCCATTCGCATAAATGCATCGGTTTCACCATGGTATATTAGCTTTGATGATTTTAAAATGGAACCAACTCCCGAATGTCCTGATCCATTAGCACTTACTGTAAGTAACATTACTCAAAATAGTGTACAATTAAGTTGGAATCAGGCAGGAAATGTTTCTACATGGAACATTGAGTATGGACCCGTTGGTTTTACTCAGGGAACAGGAACTATTATATCCGTATCATCTAATCCTTATACGCTAACTGGCTTAAATTATTCTACAACGTACACTGCTTATGTTCAAGCCGATTGTGGTGGTGGACTTACTAGCAATTGGTCTTTTCCGATTACTTTTACAACATCGCAAGTGCCTGCTACAATGCCATATTTCATAGATTTTGAAGCTGGTACAGAACAATGGACGTTTGTAAATGGTAGCTTAATAAATAAATGGCACCATGGATCTGCAACCGCTTATAGTGGAACTAAAAGTGTCTATATTTCAAACGACAATGGCGTATCAAATACTTACACAATATCATCGACATCTACAGTACATTTTTATAGAGATGTAACTATTCCCAATACTTCATATCCGGTAGTGTTAGAATTTGCATGGAAAAATATGGGCGAAAATTCTCCATCATACGATTATGTAAAAGTATACATGATCAATACTGCTCAAAGTCCTGTTGCAGGTACTCAATTAACGAGTACGTTAATAGGAGGACCGTATAATAATCAAAACAATTGGCAAATTGCTTCAATACAGATACCAGATTCCGTAAAGGGAACTACACGTCGTTTTGTCTTTAGTTGGTATAATGATGGCTCTATAGGTACTCAGCCACCGGCCGCTATAGATGATATACGTTTTTATGTATTAACCTGTCCTAAGCCAACAAATCTAAGTGCTTCGAATATAACGCAAAATAGTGCTGATTTAAGCTGGACGGCAGGAGGTTCAGAAACAGAGTGGCAAATTCAGTGGGGTACAGGAGGCTTTGTTTTAGGAACAGGTACCATTGTGGATGTAACTTCGACATCGTATACTTTAACAGGTTTAAATTCTTCATTGAATTATACCTTCTATGTACGTGCTATTTGTGGACCGGGCGATACCAGTTCGTGGGCAGGACCATTTCATTTTGCTACACAATGTGGTCCATTAACGGTTGTTTATACTCAGAATTTTGATGGCGTAACACCTCCTGCATTGCCCAACTGTTGGACATCCATAGTACAGGGATCTTCAGGATCGCCTATAATACAGACTGTATCAACAACATATTCAACATCCCCAAATTCTGTTCAATTATTCAATTCAACAGCTTCGGGTAGTTCTACTCATATTTTACTAATTTCACCCCAGTTTTCTGATTTGCCAACTCATACAACTCAAATTTCGTTTAAAGCAAAATACACGGGTTCTGGCACGGGAGTTTTATATGTAGGTACTATGAGCGATCCTGCAAATCCTGCTACATTTTCGGTATATCAAACTATTATGACTTTGACCAGTCAATGGCAGGAATTTACTGTTGCATTCAACAATTACACTGGTTCAAATCAATACATTGCTTTTAAACATGGATTAGGAATGACCAATCAGTATATCTATATAGATGATATTGTTTATGAGCCCATTCCTTCATGTCCAAAACCAAGTAATTTACTAGTACACAATGTTACAGGTAATACGGCTGATGTATCCTGGACAGCTGGTGGATCTGAAATTTCGTGGGATATTATTTATGGACCCGCTGGCTTTAATCCAAATAATGCTGGCACACTGATTGAAAATATTACAACTACAACCTATACAATAACAGGTTTGAATCCAACAACCAATTATCAGGTTTATGTTTTAGCTCAATGTGATGCTAACGATTCGAGCTCATGGACAGGTCCGTTTAATTTTACAACGACACAAATTCCTGCTACATTGCCTTATGTTTGGGATTTTGAAAATGATTTTCAGGAATGGACTGTTGTTAACGGAACACAGACCAATAAGTGGTATGCAGGTACTGCTGTTTTTGCTAGTCCAACAAAATCGGCATATATTTCAAATACAAACGGCAGTAGCAATAACTATGATGGTACTGTATCTAGCGTTACTCACTTATACAGAGATATACAATTCCCTTCTGGAAGTGAGTTTGTTCTAACTTTTAAATGGAAATGTCAGGGCGAAAGTACTTTCGATTATATGCGAGTATTTCTGGAAAACACAACCTTTGTTCCCGTCGAGGGCGTTTTACCTTCATCAGCCTATATAGGACGTCAATACTATAATCAGAACAATACTTGGAAAACAGATACTATTTTCTTTAATAGTAGTGTGTCTAATACTATAAAACGATTAATATTTACCTGGCGAAATGATGCTTCCGTTACTTATCAACCTCCTATAGCTATTGATGATATTGAGATACGAGTTATTACTTGTCCTCGTCCAACAAATCTTACCGTTTATAATGTTACTTCAAATTCTGCACAAATTAGCTGGACAGAAGAGGGAAGTGCATCAAGTTGGCAAATACAATATGGCTTACAAGGTTTCTTATTAGGTACCGGAACGTTATTAACAGTAAATTCTAACCCATATACTATAACAGGTTTATCGTCCGGAATGAATTACAGTTATTATGTTCGGTCAATATGCGGTTCGGGCGATACTAGTTTTTGGGCTGGTCCTTTTACATTCTATATTCCTTGTGATGCTACTATAGCTAACTATACAGAAAACTTTGATGCAGTAACAACACCCAATTTACCTCTTTGCTGGACCAAAAAGGTTATAGCATCCAGTACTAGTGCCTATGTACAAACTACAACTACTTCTCCTTCATCTTCTCCTAATTGTGCTGTATTATACAATTCAAATTCGCAGGGAACCAATACACATCTCTTGCTAATATCACCTCGTTTTAGCGATTTGACAAGTCAAAACACTCGTATTCGTTTTAAACTCAAAGGTTCAACAACTGAAAAATTAATAGTAGGTACTATGACTGATTATACCGACGAAAATACCTTTGTGCCATACCAGACCCTAAATATTCCAAGTTCTTCTGTATGGACCAATATGGTAGTATCATTTCAGGGATATACCGGAACCGGTGAATATATAGCATTTAAACACGCTACTCAATCGACTTATACGTATGTATATATAGATGATTTTATTTATGAACAACTACCATCTGTAGAATTAGCTGCTACCAAAATCATCAATCCAAATAGTGGATGTGGATTAAGCAGTAGCGAACCCATAACGGTTAGGATTAAGAATTTGGGAATATCGCCCGTTTCTAATATTCCTGTAAATTATGTGGTAAATACTTCTCCTGTTGTAAGCGAACAAATATCTTTAACACTCAATCCGGGTGATTCTATTGATTACACTTTTGCTACTACGGCAGATTTATCTCAATATCAGTCTTATACAATAAAGGTTTACGTATCTCATTCATCAGATCCAGACCAAAACAACGACACAACATCGA
>CALGPK010000038.1 GCA_937960415.1 uncultured Bacteroidales bacterium
CATAATATGCTGAATGTAATATTGCTCCGGGTCGGTTATTTGTGCCAATTCGTCCGATTCGTTAATGTAACGTAGAGAAGCAAAGTCAGTCAATCCGGGACGCACCGATAAAACACGACGTTGCTCTTCGTTGTACAATGCCACATATTTAGGAACTTCGGGACGTGGTCCGACGAAACTCATATCGCCTTTAAGGATATTGAACAATTGAGGTAATTCGTCGATTTTTGTTTTTCTAATAAAATGTCCTATACGGGTGATGCGTGCATCGTTTGACATCGTTAGCAACAATTGCTGATGTTGCGATATATACATAGAACGAAATTTATAGAGAGTAAAGTGTTTGCCGTCTTTTCCTACGCGAGTTTGTTTGAAAATAGCTCCTCCTTTGCTTTCAAGAACAATTAACAAAGCAACTATTAAAAACAAGGGCATAAGCAAAATTAAAAATACAAATGCAAACACTATGTCAAATAATCTTTTAAGCATAAATTACTTCTTCAACAGAGGCAACAACAGCTTCAATCACCTGATTTATCATATCGTCAGTTAAATCGTAAAAAACAGGTAACGAAATTTCGCGTGCATAGTTGTCGTAAGCAATAGGGTAATCGCTTATCTTATAACCTCTGTTTTTATATGCTGTTAATAATGGTAATGGCTGAAAATGTACGTTGACAGATACATCTTTGTCGAAAATTTTTTGAATAATTAAATCGCGTTGCTTTTCAGTTATATTTTTAATTCTCAACAGATAAACGTGATACGATGATGTTTTGTCGGTAGTTTCGTAAACAGGAAGTTCGGCCCACGGATACGAAGCGAAGGCTTTTTGATAACGGTCAAATATGTATTTTCTTTTTTTTAAAGTATCGTTGTCGTAACGATCAATTTCAACTAATCCAATAGATGCAAGTATGTCGGTCATATTGGCTTTGTAGCCGGCATCAATTACGTCGTATCGCCATGCTCCTTTTTGCAACTTTGCCAGAGCATCTTTGCTTTGTCCGTGCAATACCATGATGGAAAAATACCGGTAAAGCTCATCGTGGTCGAAATGGTCGGGTAAATTTAAAACAATAGCACCTCCCTCGGCTGTTGTCAGGTTCTTAATAGCATGAAACGAAAAAACGGTAATATCGCATAAACTACCTGTTCGTTTGCCATGATACCATGCACCAAAAGAATGAGCTGCATCGGATAAAACTAAAATACGTTCGAGTTTTTGTTGAATGCTATTGTTAGGTTTAAATAATGCTTTAATTTCGGGACGATTTACCAGAGCATTTATTTCATTGTAATTGCAAGGCATGCCAGCTATATCAACCGGTATGATTACTTTAGTACGTGCAGTAATGTGTTTTTCGATTTCTGACACGGAAATACAAAAATCGTCGGGTTTGATATCGACCATAACCGGTTTAGCACCGCAATGCACTACTACATTAGCTGTAGCACAATAAGTATATGCCGGCACAATAACTTCATCGCCCTCTCCTACTCCATACCAGCGTAAAACAAGCTCAAGTCCGGCAGTGGCTGAGTTAACGGCAATGGTACTTTTGCCCGAACAATAATTTGTTATTTTCTTTTCGAACAACTTCGTTTTTGGTCCCGTTGTGATCCAGCCCGAACGCAACGTATCTATTACTTCGGCAATAATTTTATCATCAATACGAGGTGGTGAAAATGGTATCATTTTTTATCCATTTTTGAAACAAAAATAAAAAACGTATAAAAGTAAGTAATAAAAATTACACCTGCTTGTGTGTTGAACATAGATTCAGTAAGAAAATTTAACGACACAGCCACAATGAAAAGTAACCACGATAAATTTCTTGATTGCCAGGCTTTGTAAAGAGGATAAAGTAACAATGTGAGAAGCAATATCAGTCCCACTATTCCTGTCGATAGCCATGTTTCTAAATATTGATTGTGTAAGTTAAGTTTTCGTTCAATAGCTCCCTGCATGTTGCGTTTTGCATATTCGTTTATCAACACATCTTTAATATCGCCGCAGCCCACGCCTGTTAACCAGTGTTGGGCAATTAAATCAACTCCTGCTTTCCACACAAGTATTCGTACGGCATTGCTTTCGGTAGTTTGAACATTCTGCTCGGCACTCTGAATGGACTGGCTAACCGAATGAAAACGGTAGTTGTCGTGTATTCCTAAATACACGAAAATAACAGATACTAATATGATAATGAGCGATTTATGAATTATTTTCCTTATAAGAATGGCATACCATGAACCCAAAAAAAGAACAATAGAAGTAACCAATATGCCAGCCTTAGATGAAAGAAAATACTGAAAAACGAGAAAAAACGCTATCCATAAAATAAACCAAAAACCTTGTTGAATAGATTTTTTGCTAAACCACATTTCTAGCAAAAAAATAACGGATAGCGTGATATACATAGCCAGATACGACGGGTGATACATAGCTGACAATTCGTTGTAGAAAAAACAGGCTATTTGTTTGGTATTAACATATCGGTAAATGGCTCTAAAAGTTAAAAACAGTACAATAAGTGACGTTGAGATTAAATACAGGCGTTTCATTTTAGCAACCCAAACAAACTGCGAAAAATACATAGATAAAAGATAAAACAAAAAGGGTAATACCAAAAAACTTAGCTTTACTTCTATATCGAAAAGTCCTTTTGATAAATTTTGTGTGTACAGTAAAGAAACAATATGTACTAGCAAAAACAAAGGAAATATAAGCCATTTTAGGTGAAACAACTCATACGTAACCTTGCGATGATATAAGAAAAAAAGCAATCCTGCTACAAACCATATAACTAAGTAAATACGGGCAATATTCAGAATGGGAATATGAATGATGCTGGCTAAAGCAAAAATAAAAAATATTTTGTAAATTATGTGTTTCATCGAACAATAGTTCTGCAAAAATAACAACCTAAGTTAGGTTTACCAAATACGGTTATTATTTTGGGACTTTTATATACAAAAAAACAGCAATAAACGAAAAAGCAATGGTTGGCAGGCTAACACCGAGCCATGGTGGCAAACTGCCTCCTATAGCCATATATGTAGATATTTGCATAAAAACAATATACGAGAAACTTAATCCTAATCCTAATCCAAGATGTGCACCAATTCCACCTCTCTTTTTTCTTGATGATACCGAAACACCTATCAATGTTAGTACAAAAATGCTTAATGGATTTATAAATCGTTGATATCGGACAACTTCATAATGAATAACATTTTCGTCGCCTTCCATTCGTTTTTGTTCGATGTATTCATTTAGTCTAAAGAAGTCCATAGTTTCGACAAATTCGGTGCGACGCTTAAATTCTTCGGATTTCAAGTTTATGGAACTATCTATCATTGTAAATTTCTGAATATTTTCGCCAGCATCAGTAAAATTTCGAATAAAACAATTTATGAATTTCCATTTATCCGTAGTACTATCGTATTGAGCATAGTCGGTATAGAGTTTCGATACAAGTTTTTTGTTTTCAAACTTTTCCATCGAAAAACGATATGCCATATCGTTTTCTACTGCAAAGGTTTCCATGTAAACATAAATACCCGGTTCTATCTGTCGATGAATATGAACATCCTTGTTGTAAAACGGATTGCGTATATAAACTTCTTCGAAAGCCAATTTGTTTTTAGTTGCACGAGGCACAAAAAAGTTAGACGAAAACCATGTAAAAACAGCAATTACCATTGCCGATAGTAGATATGGATATAAAATACGACTAAAATTAATGCCACTACTGAGCATGGCAATAATTTCGGAGCGTTGTGCCAGTTTTGATGTAAAAAAAATAACCGAAATAAAAACAAACAGTGGTGTAAATAAGTTGACGAAATACGGAATAAAGTTCAGGTAATAATCGAACAATATTTTTTCAATGGGGGCTTTTCGTTCTAAAAAATCGTCAAGACGTTCGGCAAAATCGAAAATAATGGCTATAGAAATAATAATCAGTATGGAGAATACAAAAGTTCCTAAAAATTTTTTTATAATGTAACGGTCTAATCTGGTAAGAAGCTTTGCCATCGGTATTCAGTTGCTGCGAAATTAACTATAATCTTTGAACAATTGTTCTGACCATTTTACTTTTCCATGAAGCAAAACTAGTATTTATAATGTGCTTGCGTGCTTCTCGTACTAACCATAAATAAAAATGCAGGTTGTGAATGCTAGCAATAACAGGTCCCAACATTTCGC
Source organism: uncultured Bacteroidales bacterium (assembly GCA_937960415.1). Classification (GTDB taxonomy): domain Bacteria; phylum Bacteroidota; class Bacteroidia; order Bacteroidales; family GWA2-32-17; genus Ch61. The sequence continues at coordinate 4,214 of CALGPK010000038.1, forward strand.
CGGCAAGAAACAAATGTCTCAAATAAGCTTTTGAATAACGACGATCAAGCTCAAGACTTGAATCTGGATCAATGCAGGAAAAGTCGTTCTTCCATTTTTCGTTTTTAATATTGATAATACCATTTTGTGTAAAAAGCATTCCATTACGTCCATTTCGAGTAGGCATAACGCAATCGAACATATCGATACCACGCTCTATTCCCTCTAAAATATTTGCCGGAGTGCCAACTCCCATTAAATAGCGTGGTTTATGTATAGGCATAAGTGGTACAATGGTTTCGATTATTTCGTACATAAGTTCGTTAGGTTCGCCTACCGATAAGCCACCTATGGCAATACCTGGCGAATCATATTTCAGAATTTCTTCTGTACTTTGCATACGTAAATCTTTGTAAACACTGCCCTGTATTATAGGAAAAAATGCCTGTTCGTGTCCGTAAAGTGGTTTCGTTTCGTTATATGCTTGCCATCCGCGTTTAAGCCAGCGATGAGTAATATGCATACTTTTTTGAGCATATTCGTATGTGCAAGGGTAAGGAGTGCACTCGTCCAGAGCCATCATAATGTCGCTGCCAATAATGCGTTGTATTTCAACAACATTTTCGGGTGTAAACACATGTTTCGATCCGTCAATGTGCGAACTAAAACGAACACCTTCGTCGGTTATTTTACGACGCTCAGACAATGAAAATACTTGATATCCTCCGCTATCGGTTAAGATAGGCTTATCCCACGACATAAATTTATGAATACCGCCGGCCTTTCGAACAACATCAATACCCGGACGTAAATAAATATGATAAGTGTTAGCCAGAATAATTTGTGCTTTTATTTCGTCTTCGAGGGTTTTGTGAACAATACCTTTAACACTACCAACCGTTCCAACAGGCATAAAAATGGGTGTTTCGATAAGTCCGTGATCGGTTTGCAATATACCTGCCCTTGCTTTCGATTTGTTATCCTGTGCTATGAGATTAAATTTCATTCGTTACATGTTTAAGTATTGATCAAAAACTTTTTGAATATACGACTTCCCGTATTTTAAATGCAAAAGACTATCCGTTGGCGATGAAAATTTATGAAATAATAATCGTTTTTCGCTGTGTAAATATGCAAAATAATTGCTATCGGAAACCCAACCAAAACCATCGTTGTAGGCATAGTAGGCAAACGATTTGGTATAAGGATTAAATAAGTTTTTGCTCCACTTATACTCGCTATGTTCAACCTTTAATTGTTTTAAGAGTGTTACAGCCAAATCGGTTTGTGTACAATATTTATTATGGCGATATCCTTTGAACGACTCTTCAATAACATCGCCGTACCACATAAAGGCTATACGCCGATATTCTTTAGCATACGGATGCCAAGCTTTGGGAGAATGATGACTATGATCGGAGACCAGAATGAATAACGTGTTTTTGTAAAAAGGCATTTCTCTTACCAGTTTAAAAAAGGCTCCCAAACAACTGTCTGTATAATTCATAGCATTAAGGTATTGTTGTGCATCGCCACCCCAGAAAAATTTCGTATTGCTTGGTTGATCGTAAGGCTTGTGGCTCGATAGAGTAAATATCATAGCAAAAAAAGGCTGAGGCAATCGTTTTAAGTCTTTTAAAAAGTGTTGAAACAGATAACCGTCGTGGACACCCAATCTGCCGCGAAGCAATGAACGGGGCAAGTCCTTTTCTTCGTATATTTCATCAAATTGATTAGAATAGATATACGATTTTATGTTGCCATAATTGAGCTGTCCTCCAAAAATAAAATAGTTATAATAGCCAACTTTCTTTAAATCGACCGGTATGGAAGGCATTTTGCTGTACTTGTCGGGTTGGTTTACGACAATTACCGAAGGTAGCGAAGGCTGTCCGCTCAGTACAGCCGATATCCCCTCATCACTTAAGCCCCCCGATCCATAAGCTTGTGTAAAAAGAATGCCATCGGTAGCCAGTTTATCAAATTCGGGTGTAATACTATCGTATCCGCCTAAGCTTTTGATAACATCTGCCGACCAGCTTTCGAGCAAAATAACGACAATGTTCGGACGATGATTATTTAACACTAACACTGTTGTATCTTTATTTGTGTGATAAAGTTCTAAAACAGTTTGTTGTGCAATTGTATCGTTGAAAAAAACATAAGGGTTTTTGTCTTTGTACTTGAAGTTTTTTACAACACTATTCATCAAATTCCATTGAGAATTAACGGCAACAAGATTTAAAAACGAACTTTTCGAGTAGTATGCATCACTAAGATGAACAGGTATGGGTTGTAAACCACCGCGAATACCCCATATAAAAAAAATAGGAATAAAAAATAAATGTGCCAAAGCCCCATAAATCGATGTTTGAGCATACTTTTTCGATAAAACAAAAAGATTGAATACATATATAGCCAATACTGATATTAAAACGATGGCCAAAAAGCCCAGAACAATGTTGGCTACAGATGCAGTTTGAAATACTTCTGATGGTCGAGCAAGATACGTCAATGCTCTAAAATTAAGTTTTACTTTCCATTCGTCGTAAAGGGGCAATTCGGAAATACTTATGCTAACAGCAAGGACTATCATCAAATAATGGTACGCCTGATTGATACGATAGAAAATTTTGGGCAGAAAAATAGATTTAAATAAACCCATCAGAAGTGGAAACATCATAATATAGCCTGCTGCCGAATTATCGAGAATTAGAGCTGCCCAATAAGCTTTAATGACTTCGATAAAGTTGTTTCCAGATGCTTCATCGAGGTTATACAAAAGAAATATAGTGCGTAGAAACTGAAAAAACAGCATCCAAAAAAGATACTGTTTAAAAACAAAAGCAATCTGATGGAAATGCCTATTATCTTTAAAAAAACTCATTTATTATTGTCCAGTAGTTTTAACGACTTTTCAATTTCATCTTTTGTATTTGTTAGGCGTGTTTTACAAAATTGAATAAGTTCGGTAGCACGTTTAATCATTTCGGTCATTTTATCTATATCAACATCTTCGCTCTCTATTTCGGCAAGAATGGCTTCCAGTTCTTGCATGGCTTGTTTGTAAGTTAACTCTTTTTTGGCCATATTCGATTTATTTAACGTAACTGATTATTTCTCCTTGATATAATACGGTTGTTATTTCGTTACCACTTTGCACTTCGGTTGATGATTTAATGGCTTTACCATTTTTGCGTGTAATGGAATAACCCTTTCGTAAGACTTTTTCGGGATGAACGGCCTGAATAAATTTCTCGGCATAAATTATATGCTGAGTTGCTTGTTGTAAGCGATATTGTGTGATATTAACAATATTCGAATAAAACGAATGAATAGTATTGTTTTCGAATTGCATACGTCTATGTATTTTAAATATTAAACTGTTTGCATAATTGTCAATTTTGTTAGACGTATCTATGAGCTTAAGCTGTGTTTGTTTAATAATACTTGAAACGGTTTCTTTTACATAATACTCTTGCTCATTAACAACATATTTTGAGTTTTTCAATACAATGGCATATTGTTCTAAGATCTTTTGCTCGTTATCGACTAAATTTTTAGCTTGATGAATAATGTTTTCGTATAGATTGCTAATAGCTGTCCAAAATTGTAATGTTTTATCAATGATGAAATGTGCGGCTGCAGTTGGGGTTTTTACTCGCGTATGTGCCACCATATCGATAATTGATACATCACGTTCGTGTCCAATTGCCGAAATAACTGGTATGGGAAACTGACAGATATGCAATGCCAGCAAATAACGATCGAATGCAGCTAAATCACTTCTACTTCCCCCACCTCGTGTAATAACAAGTACATCGAAATCTTGCCCGCTTATTTTATCAAGTGCCTGAATAATACTTGGTTCAGCTTCGTCGCCCTGCATGTATGCCTTAAAAAGTTTTACCTGGTACTTAAAACCGTATTCATTATTTTGCAGGTGATTTATGAAATCCTGATAACCAGCAGCTGTCTCGGAAGAAATAACCGCGATTCTTTGTGGAACTATTGCGAACGGCAATTGTTTATTCATTTCAAATACTCCTTCGGACATTAATTGATGTAATATTTGTGCACGTCGTAATTCAAAATCACCGAGCGTAAACGAAGGATCGATATCGTGCACTACTAACGAAATGCCATACAAATCGCTAAATTCAATTTTTACTTTAAGCAAAACATTTATTCCGGCTTTAAATTCTGCTTGTGCATTTTGTTCAAAATATGGTTTTAATATTCGATATACATTGCTCCAAATAATTGCCCTAAATTTTGTAATGATTTTATCGGTATAAGTATCTTTTTCAATCAGCTCTAAATAACAGTTTCCATTTCGATTTTCGTGCAATTCGCTTATTTCTGCTTTAATCCAAAAATAATCGCTCAAATAAATGTTTAATACTTCTTTAATTATTGCTGATAATTGGCTGAGTGTGTAAGTTTGATGCATTACTAGTGTAATTTAACAAACATAATGGTTTTTTGATATGTTTCGGCTTTAACTTGTAAATAGTATGTGCCTGCAGATAAGTTTTGAATATCTATTTGAAAAACACCTTTATTTGCCGATAAAATGACGTTTCTTTGTTGCAAAACTTTGCCATCCACTCCAGAAAGTTGAATGGTTATTTCTTTAACAACGGAAGATTGATATGACACATTAAGTATTTTTTCAGATGGATTTGGATAAGCATTTAATATTTCGAACGATATTTGTTGGTTAGGATAAATACCTGTAAGATAATAATATGCTATTTCAAAGTTGGGTATTCCATACCCCAGCAAGCTATCAGGAATATTGTATTGCGATGCAGAACGTTTAATAGCATCTATAATTTCCATATTGGTTTTATTGGGCAAAGCTTGCCACAAGCATGCTACCAAACCGCATAAGATGGGCGATGAGAACGACGTTCCGCTTGAAGTTGTGTAATTTCCACCCGAAGTAATGGTTGCCACGGCACGTCCTTGTGCTACTACATCGGGCTTAACTCTGCCATCGGCACTGTATCCCTGTGAGCTGAAAAAGGCATAATTTCGCAGCGAATCCACGGCACCTACTGTTAGTACACTGTCGGCATCGGCAGGCACACCAATCTTACGCCAAGTATCTACGCCCCAATTACCGGCACTAATACAGCTTATCATTCCTTTGCGAGCTGTAATAGTTGCAGCAATGCTGGCAACAGATGTTTTACCGTTCAAATCGTACCATGTGTGATTCATGCCAGGATCGTCGAATGTAGCATAACCTAAACTTGAATTGATAACATCAGCACCCAAGCTATCGGCAAGTTCAGCACCTGCTACCCAACAATATTCTTCAAATATGTATTCGGTAGCACCATCTTCTGTTCGTATAAGTGCATAACTTGCATGTGGAGCAGTACCTACATATTGTCCGTTATCAATTACAGCCATAGTAGCCAAAACCATAGTTCCGTGCGAATGAGTTTCGTAAACATACGAATCGAAGTCTCCATCAACTATATCACGAGTTAATACAATTCTATTTTGCAAACGTAATGAATCAAGCTGCGGAACTACATCTGTTCCTAAAAAACCAGCATCCAAAACAGCAATTAGCCAACCTTGTCCATAATAGCCCAAAGAATGAATAAAATCTCCTTTGAGCATCTGAATTTGATTACTGGACATACCATATACGTAGTTTTTTTCCAATTCAAACTTGTCTTTTTTCGACAAAGATGAAGATAAAGGCTTAGTATAAACTAAAGTCTTAACAAATGGCAAGTGTAAAATACTATCGATTATATCAGGGTTATCTATTCGAACCATGACACCATTAAGCCATTTAGAAGTAAAATGTATTTTAATACCTTTATTTATAAGTTCATTAACATAATTTGGACTAACAGGAAGATCGAGGCTATCAAGACTGATGTTTTGTTTTGCTCTTCGCTGTATTGATCGTTGACTTAAAAAAGCGCTTGCATTGGATAATGAGTATGGATTGTTTTGCTTGTCTTTGAAATAAACGAAGTAATAGCCGGTTTGTGAATATAATTCAAGATGTGTAAAACATACTATCCAAAAAAAAATAAATGTTCGCATGGCATATAGTTTGTACAAAAATACAGTTTTTTTTCGAAATTATACGAAAATGCCAAATTCCTATAAATACCCTTTGATGAATTAAATATCTTCATTGTGCTGATGTAGATTTATCAATTCCTTTTTTTTGAGCAACACTTATTACTAATTAAAAACTAAGGTAAGTCAATTAGAGTTGACGGTTTTAATAACAATACGAGCAGTTTTTCGGCTTATTTCTTTGAGCATTATTTTGTTGTTATTTACTACTGAATTTATCGCTTCGTCGGTATAATGTCGTATGGTAATTAACGTTAGACCTATGTTATACAAAACATCAAAATCTTTTTGCATGGCAGTCAGAAATTTATGTAATCGTTGTTCTTCGTAATCGACGCAAACACTAAAACTCACCGCTGATTGTTGCATCATATTTACTTTAATCTTAGCATCCGACAAATTTTTAAATATAGTGCTTAGGTTATGTTCTTCAATAAACGAAAAATCTTTAGGCATAATAGAAATAAGAGCCTGATTGAATTTGTGAATGAAGATGGGAGGTAAGTCAATTTTTTCGTTTGTATCTTGAACAATAGTACCCTTTTCGTCTGGATTAAAAAAAGACTTAACAAACAAAGGAATGTTTTTATTTTGCAATGGCTTAATGGTTTTCGGGTGAATTACCTGAGCACCGTAATATGCTAGTTCAATAGCTTCTTTGTATGTAATACGATCGAGTTTTTGAACATGAGAAATAATTCGTGGATCGGCAGTTAATACCCCCGGCACATCTTTCCATATAGTAACGCTCTGAGCATCTAATATATGTGCCAGTGCTGCTGCTGTATAATCCGAACCTTCGCGACCAAGAGTGGTATTATTATTACTTCTATCGCTTCCAATAAAGCCCTGACAAATGTATATTCCTTTGTCGTAAAACTTTTTACGAACTTCACTCATTGAAATATCAAACAAAATATCGGCATCACGGTAGTTCGAATTTGTTTTTAGAACACTGCGAATATCTATCCATATTGTATCTATACCTCTGCTTCGCAAATAATGAAAAACAATTATTGATGAAATTAATTCGCCATAAATAACAATTTGATCGTATTCAAAATCGTAATCTGAACAAGGTGGTTGTAATAGTTTCTTTTTCAAAAAACAAAAGCAATTATTCACGGTATCATGTACTTCATCTGTAGGTTTAAATAAATCTTGTAATATAATGTTATGAAACGATATAATATTCTTTAGAATTTGATTTGTATGGTTTGACTGCATCATATAACTGCGATGTAATTTTTCAAGTTCATTAGTAATTTTAGCCATAGCCGAAACAACTACAATCAAATGCTCATGGCTGTGTTTTTGAATAATATCTGCAACATTTTTTATGTACGTGGCATTTTGGAGCGAAGCACCGCCAAACTTGAATATCTTCATATAATTTTTTCTTACAAATGTAAGCATGCTTTGACTATTACGTCATAAGGCAAAAACTTTTTATTAACATTTTGACGTTTAACCTTCCTAAAAACATGCTATTTAACACTTTTTAAAAAGAATTTTTATCATACTTTTGCCATTCGTAAAAAGAAAAACCAATGACAACTTCGCAAATGGTTTTTATTATTACTTTGATTTTAACGATAGTTGCTTTTAGTATTACACTTTATAGATTATATTGCTTTTTTAAACTCACTCAAAAACATTCTGTATCAAACTGGGGCAAGCGAATCGGTTTAGTACTCAAAATAGCTTTGGGACAGACAAAAATATTTCGTTTTCCCTTTGCCGGACTGCTTCATGCTATTACATTTTGGGGTTTTTTGGTTATTTTGTTTGGAAGCATTGAAATGGTTATCGATGGCGTATTTGGTATGCACAAATCCCTCTCGTTTTTAGGTGGTTTATATCGAATCATAATGGGTTTTGGCGATATTTTTGCTTTTCTTATATGTATTGCGGTAATTATTTTTATTATTCGACGTATAACTCACACCGTTAAACGTTTTGATGGCGCCGAAATGAAGCATAAAAATCATGCAGATGCATTGTTGGCTCTTACACTTATTCTGTTGCTAATGATTTCTCTTTTGGGCATGAATTATTCCGAATCCATACTAAACAAACACACCCCATATCCAATAAGTCGATTATTGACAGTATTATTTCCTGCATGTAAATGTCAGGCCCATCATTTTTACACTATTTTTTGGTGGATACATATCGAATTGATATTCGTTTTTGCCAATATATTACCTTACTCCAAGCATTTTCACATATTCACATCCATACCCAATGTGTTTTTAAGTCGATTGGAGCCCCTGGGTAAGTTAAATACGATGGAAAGCATTACACACGAATTACAATTGATGATGAACCCCGATTTAACATCGAATATATCCGAACCATTAGTAATTAAACGTTTTGGAGTCAAAGACGTGGAAGATGTAACATGGAAAACATATCTCGACTCGCTGGCTTGTACTCAGTGCGGACGATGTACTTCTGTTTGTCCTGCTTCTCAAACAGGCAAAAAGCTTTCTCCTCGAAAATTGCTGATGGACTTAAGATATCGCATGAACGAAAAAGCTCCTAAGCTTTTGAAAGAACCTGAATTTAATGACGATAAATCATATTTAGGCAATTACATTTCTCTTGAAGAAATATGGGCATGTACTTTATGCAATGCTTGTGCACAAGAATGTCCTGTAAATATTTATCATCCGCAAATTATTATCGATTTACGACGTTATCTTGTATTAGAAGAAGGCAAGGCTCAGGGCGGACTGCAAGCTGTTTTTGCTAATATCGAAAATAATGGAGCACCCTGGCCATATTCTCAAGCTGAACGTTTAAATTGGATTAACGCATGAATGCATCGAATATCATTGTTCCAATAATGAGCGAGGTTTATGCCAAAGGTCATAAACCCGAATATTTGTATTGGGTAGGCTGTGCTGGTGCTTACGATTTCAGGTACAAAAAAGTTGCCCGTGCATTTGTAAAAATCCTTAATTATTTAAATATCGATTTTGCTGTACTTGGAACCGAGGAAACCTGTACCGGCGATCCTGCTCGACGTGCAGGCAACGAGTTGCTTTACCAGATGCAGGCTATGCAAAATATTGAAACATTTAAACGTTATGAAGTTAAGAAAATTATAACCACCTGTCCACATTGCTTCAATATTCTCAAAAACGAATATCCCGATTTAGGTTCTAATTGCGAAGTTTACCATTACACCGAACTTATACAATTATGGATAAACGAAAAAAAACTACCTACTGCTCAAAATCATCAATCATTTTGTACTTACCACGACCCTTGTTATTTAGGGCGTGCCAATCGAATTTATGAACAACCTCGAACTATTCTTCGTGCCATGGGCTACGATATTCGTGAAATGAGCAGAAACAAAAGCTTTGCTCTTTGCTGTGGTGCCGGTGGAGCACAGTTTTTCAAAGAATCGGAACCCGGTAATAAAGAAATATATGTTATGCGTACCGAACAAGCTTTAGAAACCCATACAAAAAATATTGTAACTTCTTGTCCATTTTGCATAACCATGTTAAGCGACGGAATTAAGTCGTTCAACATGGAAGAGGAAATTAAAGTTAAGGATATTGCCGAAATAATTGTTGAAACCTTGGGAATATAAATCTTTAAATATGCTTTATTCTATAACGATCATTCAAAATGCTAAAATTGTTCTCTTTGCTTTTTTTATTCTATGCAATAGATTATCTATTGCATAGAAGAGGCTTTAAATTATTCAACAATCATTTTAGTTCTTAATATTTTTCCATTTACGGTGTACGCTTTAATTAAATAAACACCTGCATCCAAATTAGCTCTAGAAAAAGTCAAGCTTTGCATCGGATTGGATATAGCTATTGATTTAACAAGTTGCGATGCTGAATTGTATATTTCAATTTTGTTTAACTTATAGCTCGATGAGACTGTAAAAATGTCTTTAACAGGGTTGGGTATTACATTTACTTCATATACCACAGGCTTAATATTAGGTTTAATACCCTGTGCATTGCGAACGAATGTTAGTACAGTATTTGTTTCTACAGCAGGATTTGAATCGAAATAAATATATGCTTTGTTGTAAACATCACCGCCATTGGCTAACGAGGGCAAGCACTTTACTTTGAACATTACATAACCATTGCTACCAATAGGATCGGAAGTAGAATCGGGCAAGTCTATACCCCAAAAATTAAATTTAATAATAGAATGCTCGTTAATTTCGTAAGTACATGGATGCGACGAACCTATTAGTGTTAATGTAGGAATATTCAACCAATTGCTGAGCGTATCAACAACGATTACATTATGTGCAGGTGCTGTTCCCGTATTTTGAAAATGAATGGTGTAAATAAATTCTTGTTGATTAGCGGCTTGCGAAGCAGCTATTTCTCCCGAAGGGTTTACTTCCTTATAATTTGGATCGTATGATGTGCTAATAACACCATGTAAAGCATAATAGTTATTAACTGAATCGGCATCCGAACAGCCAATAGTATTAGCTACAGCAGATACCATAAAAGGAGTATTAGTAGAAATAGTAGTATCGCTCACTGCAACAGTTATACCTAAAATATCATAAGTTAAGAAAGGAATGTACAGCGAATCCCAAACAATAGTATTACCTGTAATGTTTGTTGGAGGAACAGTTGCATTAAGAAAAGTAAGATTAGTATCTAATTCAACAGTTAAATTTACATACAAATCTGTTGTTCCCCAGTTGTCTAAAATAACGTCAATCACTCCGTTATTCCATATTCCTATCAATGTTTCTTGAACCAAATAAATTCCCACATCACAAACGTTAGGTTCGAGTACTATTGCAAAATCAGCATTTGTTAAATGGTTGTTAACCGTATAGCTCGTGGGTGTTACCGATTGAATGTAGGGCAGCATATATGGATAGTATGCCCTAATAGTATCGGGAGTATAGCACACATAACCATTATACAATCCATTATGGTCGGTCATAAAATAAAAAAAGCCGCATTTAGGCGATTCAATCATAGCGTATTGTACAGGTACATCACCAGCATTAAATTGATTATTTGCGTCGAGATCGAGATAAACTTTTCCCGATACATCAGCCAAATTGTTGCATTCTGCCACGCCAGCACCCGGTTGACCGGCATTGCTTTGATAAAACGAAACTAAACCCTGTTGATTAGAATAATTAGTAATGATTAAAATGTAATATTGATTGGGTTGAGCGCCATATATATGCAATGTTTCTGTATTGGCTGGATCGAAACTACAATCTACCAGATTTCCGGATGGATAGAAATTCGGATCAGTTGTATTATTGGGACATGGTGTACAGGATGCGGTTAAGTCGGCAACACAAGGAGTTGATGGATCTATAAATGGTCCCCAACATGCAAAATCAATATCGTTGCCTGTTGGCGAAACTATTTGAAAAATAAAATCTCCTCCTTGAGCAACCTTAATAAAAAACCAGCCAGGATTAGGCTGAGTGTATAAACAACCATAATTTGGACCGTTTTGAGCAACGGTATTAGTATTTAATGGATAGCTGTATGTATAACCAGAACATATCTGTAACGATTTTATACAACTATCATTTATTTGTGCAAATAATTGTGTTGATAATACAATTAACACTGTTGCCAAAAAATTAATTGTTTTCATAACTTGTCATTTTAATTTTCTTTTTTATAGACAATTGATTTATCAAAATGGTTGCCTTTTTTTTAAAAAAATCTTAACACTAAAACCAGACTCATCCTAACTTAAAAGAATCTCCAAATATTAAAATAATTATTTGATATTAAAAACCCATATAAGAGTATTTCCAGGTTTAATACTTTACGATGGCGATTCTTTGTAAATTAAAAAGAAATGAATCTATAATTTGGCAAATGATAGGTTTTTGATTATTTTTGTTTCGTCGGAGTAATGATATATGTACTGAGTGTTTGAGTTTGTTTTTTTTGGCAAACTTAGGATAATTATGAAAAAATATAATTTTATCTTTGCAATCTCGTTATATTTAATCGTATGTCATTAATAAGTATCATTAAATCAACAATTTTGTGGAAACATATTTTCATTCAAATTTCAATAGTAATTTTGATTTTAGTGAGTTTATATTTTGGACTAAGCTTTTATACCTATCATGGAGAAATTATCGAAACCCCCGATTTTACTGGCTTAACAATGGAACAAGCCCAACAAACAGCCAGTGCATACGACCTTAAAATAGTCTTATTAGATTCTGTTCATCATACAGACAAGCCAAAAGGTACTGTAGTATCGCAAACACCACTACCCAAGCATAAAATAAAACCACAGCGTACCATTTATCTTATAATAAATGGCTTAGAAAACGAAAAAATATTTATGCCCGATTTACGTGGCATTTCGGTCAGGCAAGCCTATGCCGATGCTGATCTTTTTGGTCTAAAAATAGGTAAACTAACTTACGTGCCCGACATTTCTACTACCGTTATTGAACAATATTACCAAGGAATGCCCATTAAACCACAAACAAAAATTCCTCGGGGAGCTGTAATAGACCTTGTTATTGGCAAAGGCGAACAAAACCAAAAAACCACCGTCGTTTGCCTTATAGGTAAAACTATTGAAGAAGCAAAGAATCTGCTTTCGGCCTCATCTTTAAATTTGGGAACTATTGTTGCCGATAAAACCATTTCGAATAGCATCGACTCGTCCAATGCCCTTATATGGAAACAATCACCATCATGTAAGTCTCAATCTTCTATTCCATTAGGTTCTTACATCGATATTTGGATTACTCTTGATAAAGATTTAGTACCCGATAGTGAAATTAGCCTATGAAAGTCAACAAAATAATATCCGTTTTTGCATTATTATTATTTGCATTCAGTATTGTTTATGCTCAACCTATTTTATTGAAATTAACGTATAACTCATTTGTTGCTGAAGCCTATCAACACGTTAATAATATTAAAAATTACGACACTATTCGCATACCATTTTTTGATGATTTTTCACAAACAACAGTATATCCATCCAATTCTCTTTGGTTAGATCAACATGTTTACGTCAATCGTACATTCGGTAAAAATGCACCAACTATAGGTGTAGCAACTTTTGATATTATAAACATGGCAGGAGAAATTTATTCACATGCTTCTCAAACACCTTTTGTAGCAGACTATTTAACTTCGAAGCCTATCAATCTTTCCTATTATACTACGCAGAATCCTTTTACCATATCTACTCAATTATTATATTATTACGAAACGGCAAAAAACACATATCATCCATCGGATTCGCTCTTTTACAAAAGTGGTAACTTTATGCTCAATTGCAATTTGCATGCTACTACTTATAATACATCTATGAACATTTATTTTGGTCATTCTAAAATAGATGTCAGCGATTCGTTGTATTATTTCGACAATAGTCTAATGCAATATGTTCATATAGAACGTTTTTTCTACCATTACTATACGGTTGGCGATTCTATTTATTTTAGTTTTTTCTACCAGGGTAAAGGTAATGGAGGCAATGCCCCCGAAACTACTGATTCGCTTGTGTTACAATTTAAAACACCGGACAATACATGGAAAAACGTTTGGTCGGCAAAAGGCGAATCGAGCGAAACATTCAAACGAGTCATGATCCCTATTCGCGATACCATTTGGCTTAAAAAAGGATTTCAATTTAGGTTTTACAACTACGGAAGTTTAGGTTCGTTGACAAGTCCCAGTTTTGCCAGCAATGTTGATTTTTGGAACATCGACTATGTTTATCTGAATAAAAACCGACACATTAACGATACGATTTTTCCCGATGTTGCTATCAGTCAGTACTTACGTTCGTATATTAAAGAACCATTTGTTAGTGTTCCGTGGGATCATTATAAACAAGACCAGTCGTTGCAAATAGATACTGTTCGTTTGCAATATTACAATTTCTCCGACGATATAGTTAATGTACAGCGTATTCAGAAAATATATAATATTACTACTCAACAACTTATAAAAGTTGATTCACTTGGTAATGAAAATATTGCTCCTTTTTCGTATTTCGATTTTAAACGAAAAACAACTCCTAACTATTTTCCATCGAATAACGAATCTGAATCTATTTTTGAAATAACCACTTACTTATCGGCACCGGCTCTTCAATCGTTCGATTACATGCAATGGAACGATACGCTTCGCTCCTTTCAAGTATTCCGAAATTATTATGCCATTGACGACGGAACTGCTGAATATGGAATAGGTATAGCTGGCACTGGTGCTCAAAATGCTCAAATGGCTATGATGTTTAAACCTATGATAGCCGATACTCTTAGAGGAGTTTACATGTATTTCAACCGCACCTTAAACAATGCCAGTCAAAAATATTTTTATCTTACCATTTGGAAATGCAATAAAGGTAAGCCCGGACAAATCATTTTGAAGAAACAGGGTTATAAACCCGAGTATCATGGTATTAACCAGTTTCATTATTATTCACTCGATACTGCTATTTATGTAAATGATACTATTTTTATTGGCTGGACTCAAACAACAACTGATTTGCTAAATCTTGGTTTTGACCTTAATTACGACTATTCTTCCTACATTTTCTACAACCTTACCGGAGTTTGGACCAAACTACCCTATGCTGGTACACTTATGATTCGTCCTGTTTTTAGCAGAGATGCTACTATTGGCTTTAATGAAACATTTGTCAATAATTACATAAAATGTTATCCCAATCCTGCAACCCAGTTTATTTTTATTGATTCTGATAAACCTACCTCTTACAAGTTGTTCGACATTACGGGAAAAATTCTTTTAACGGGCAATGAAAAAATGATAGATATTTCTAATATGTCCAATGGCTTATATTTTGTACATATAAGTAGCGAAAACTCATCTAAAATATTTAAGATAATGATACAGCACCCATGATAAACGATGAATTTGATTTAGAGATTGGACAGGACGAAAATCAGGAATATTACGAACATCACAAAATTGTTGTAGATAAAGGTCAAACTCCAATTCGAATTGACAAATTTCTGGTCAATCGTATCAATCAAGTTTCGCGTAATAGAATCCAGCAGGCAGCCGAAGCCAGTTGTATTATCGTTAATGGTAAGCCTGTTAAATCAAACTATAAAGTTAAACCTTACGATGAAATTAGCATTGTACTCCCCTATCCTCCTAACGAGTACGAATTAATACCCGAAAACATACCTCTGAATATAATATACGAAGACGAAGATCTGCTGGTTGTAAATAAACCTGCCGGAATGGTTGTTCATCCGGCTAAAGGAAATTATTATGGAACACTTATAAACGGGCTTTTATATCATTTTGAATCGCCCAGTAATTCAAACAGTATTAGACCCGGTTTAGTTCATCGCATCGATAAAGATACCAGCGGTTTACTTGTTGTTGCCAAAAACGATTTTGCTCATGCTCACCTTGCCAATCAGTTTTTTCATAAAACAACCGGACGAACCTACTGGGCTTTAGTTTGGGGTAATTTTGAAAAAAATGAAGGAACCATTGTCGGCAATATTGGACGTTCGCAAAAAGATCGTAAAAAAATGACCGTTTATACCGATGGAAATACCGGGAAAACAGCAATTACACATTATAAAGTTTTAAAGGACTATCATTTTGTAAGTCTTGTAGAATGCAAACTTGAAACTGGAAGAACACATCAAATACGAGCACATTTTGAATATATTAAACACCCCTTATTTAATGACGAAAAATATGGAGGAAATAAAATTGTTAAATTCTCAACTGCACCAAAATTTAAGCAATTTATCGAAAATTGCTTTAAAATAATGCCTCGTCATGCTCTTCACGCAAAAAGTTTATCATTTATACATCCAAGAACAAAAAAAAAGCTTTTGTTTGATTCGGAACTACCCGATGATTTTAAAAATTTGCTTGAAAAATGGGATGTATATACTATAAGTATTTGAAATTTAATAATTTATAATTTTATATTTTTTTCAAAAAAGAGAATAACGTGTTGAAAAGCTTTTTAATTTTGCGAAGCCAAATTTAATTAAAAACCCTATGAAAAAGTTATTTGGAATTTTAATGATTGCAGGCATGATGTCGTTTGTTGCCTGTGGACCAAGTGCTGAAGAAAAAGCAGCAGAACAAGCTCGCTTAGATTCATTAAGAAAAGATTCTTTAATGAAAGATTCTATTGCTAAAGCTGAAGCAGAACAAGCTCGTTTAGACAGCATTGAAAAAGCAAGACAAGATTCTATTGCAAAAGCACAGGCTGATTCAATTGCTGCTGCTGAAGCTAAAAAAAGAAAAAAGAAATAACAAAGCGACTTGTTCATTAACCTAAAAAGCTGTCTTTTTTAAGACAGCTTTTTTGTTTTATAATAATACTTATATTTGCCTTGATTTTAAACTCTGCGTTGCTTCTTATCTCAAAATATGTCTTTAAACGATAGTATTCAATATGTTCCGGGAGTAGGTCCTAAACGGGCAGAACTATTAAAAAAGCATTTAAACATATTTACTATACAGGATTTGCTATATTATTTTCCTTACAAATACATCGATAGAAGCAAGTTTTATTTAATTAACGAGCTAAACAGTGAATTGCCGATTGTTCAAATTAAAGGAAAGATCATAGATTATAAAATTCTTGGTGAAAAAAAAACGAAAAGATTAATTGCAACTTTTGCCGATGCCACCGGGACTATTGAACTTATTTGGTTTAATAGCTTTGAGTGGATACAAAAAAATTACCCCCCTTTTACCGAACTGGTTGTTTTGGGTAAACCTAATGAATTTAACCACAATCTTTACATTACACACCCCGAAATAGAATTTTGGGAAACATTTCAAAATAGCCTTATACAAACTCTTCAACCTCAATATACCATACCCGAAAAATTAAAAAAACATGGTATAAGCAATAAAGTTTTTAACAAAATAATTCAAACAGTAATAAAGCAATATTTATCTTATGTAAAAGAAACTTTACCCGATATCGTTATTCAACGAAATAAGCTAAGTTCATTGACAAACGCATTGGTAAATATACATTTCCCCGAAAATAATCAGAAAAAGGAAGAAGCTATTTATCGCTTAAAGTTCGAGGAACTTTTTTACATTCAACTACAAATATTGTATTTAAAATATTATCGAAAACATAATATTTCGGGATTTCTCATTACAAAAGATAAAGACAAATTAGTAAAACTGCTCTATAAGCAATTGCCTTTTAAACTCACACAAGCCCAAATAAAAGTTTTAAGCGACATAAGACATGATTTTGCTTCAGGAAAACAAATGAATCGGTTGCTGCAAGGCGATGTTGGTAGTGGAAAAACGGTGGTTGCTTTGTTGGCTATGTTGATGGCTGTCGATAACGGCTATCAGGCAGCACTTATGGCACCCACCGAAATTCTGGCTCAACAACATTACCAAACACTGTGTGAACTATGCAAAAATTTGCCACTAAACATTGAATTACTAACAGGTTCGACAAAAACATCGCAACGAAAACATATTCACAAAGGATTAGTTAATGGCACTATCAACATACTCATAGGCACACATGCTTTAATCGAAGACAAGGTTTGTTTTGCCAATTTAGGTTTCGTTGTTATTGATGAGCAGCACCGATTTGGCGTAGCACAGCGTGCCAAATTGTGGCAAAAAAACACGAACGAACCTCATGTATTGGTTATGACTGCCACCCCTATTCCTCGAACCCTTGCCATGACCATATATGGCGATTTGGACGTCTCGGTAATTGACGAATTGCCTCCCGGACGAAAACCTATAAAAACTATTCATTTAGACGACAGTAAACGGCTTAAATTGTTTCAGTTTTTACACAGCCAAATCCAAAAAGGTCGACAAATTTATGTGGTTTTTCCAATCATCAAAGAATCAGAAACATTAGTTTCGCTCAAGGATCTCGAAGATGGTTACGAAAGTTATTCTCGTGAATTTCCACCACCTAAATACGTGATTGCGGTTGTACATGGACAAATGAAACCACAAGAAAAAGATTTTTCGATGCAACTTTTTGCAAGCGGTAAAGCACATATTTTAATTGCAACAACTGTAATTGAAGTTGGCGTCAATGTACCTAACGCTTCGGTAATGGTAATCGAAAGCGCCGAACGCTTTGGGTTATCTCAGCTCCATCAACTTCGCGGTAGAGTTGGGCGTGGCAGCGAACAGTCGTACTGCATTCTGATGACCAAAAACCAACTAAGCAAAGAAGCCAATATGCGTATCCAAACCCTATGCGAATCGAACGACGGTTTTTACATTGCCGAAAAAGACCTTGAACTTAGAGGACCCGGAGACCTTGAAGGAACACAACAAAGTGGTATGCCATTTGACCTTAAAATAGCTCGTTATTCAGGCGATGAACACATCCTTATTCGAGCAAAAAACGAAGCAGAATTTATATTACAACAAAGCCCTGATTTGAATCAATACCCTATTTTACAACATACGTTAAAAAAACTCAAGAACGAAAAAATTGATTGGAGTAAAATTAGTTAAAGCATACAAAATCGTTATTTTTGCAAGCCAAAATCTTATTTATGAAACCACTCTTAATGAAAGAATTTTCAGCATTTTTTGCATCAGTAACGGGCTATCTTATTATTATCATTTTCCTGATTATTTTAGGTTTATTTACATGGGTTTTTCCGGGAAACTTCAATTTACTCGATATGGGTTATGCCAATTTGGACACAATATTTATTCTTTCTCCATGGATCTTTTTGTTTTTAGTACCAGCCGTTACCATGCGTATGTTCAGCGAAGAACGCAAATCGGGTACGCTCGATATGTTAATTACTCGTCCTATCAGCGATTTGACCATTGTATGGGCTAAATTTTTTACAGGATTGTTACTTGTTGTAGTAGCCCTATTGCCCACATGGTTGTATTATATTACTATTCATTATTTGGGAAATCCAGTAGGTAATATCGACAGTGGTGCTACATGGGGTTCTTATTTGGGGCTTATTTTTCTGGCGGCTATTTATGTCGCCATCGGACTTTTTGCATCTTCGCTATCTGACAATCAAATCATAGCCTTTTTATTAGCTGCAGTTTTAAGTTTTGTATTCTTCTTCGGATTCGATGCATTAGGTAGTCTGCCATTTTTCTCCGATATATCGAGCATAATTTACAACCTTGGCATTAGCGAACATTATAAGTCTATTAGTCGTGGCGTTGTAGATTCCAGAGACATTATATATTTTGTAAGTATCATTCTATTCTTCATTTTATTAACCAAAACAAAACTTACAAGCAGAAAATGGAAGTAATAAAAACACCTACCAGAAAACAGTTTAAAAATCAATCGTATCGAGATTTGACGATACTTTTGCTTATTATTCTTTTGATTAATTACATAGCTTCATATTTTTTTTTCAGAATTGATTTAACTGCTGAAAAAAGATATACCTTAACCGAAACAACTAAAAATATATTAAAAAACCTGAATGACATTGTTTATGTAAAAATTTATCTCGATGGTGATTTGCCTTACGGATTTCTTCGTTTAAAAAAAGGAATAAAAGAGACTTTAGATGAGTTTCGTTCGTATGCCGGCGACAATATACAATACGACTTTATCGATCCGACTAGTTTAAAAGACAAAAAAGCACAGAAAGACCTTCAAAAACAGTTATATAGGATGGGTTTAATGCCCACCAATATTCAAGAAAAAGACAAAGATGGTAAAATTATTCAACGCATCATTTTCCCCGGTGCTGTAATTTCCTATGCGGGTCAAGAAATAGCTGTAAATTTATTAAAAAATAATATCAGCCGTACTCCCGAAGAAAATCTTAATGCATCGATTGAAGAAATTGAATTTTCGCTTATACAAAGTATTAGAAAACTTAAAAACGATTTCGGTCAGCGTATAGCTTTTATCGAAGGACATGGCGAATTAAACGAATGGGAGGTTGCCGATATTGCCAATGCTTTGTCCGAATACTACAGCGTTGAACGTGTCCGTATAGATAGCCAAATCAGCAGCTTATCTGCCCGAATTATAGATACAACTACACAAAATATTCGAGTACAGAACAAATACGATTTAATTATCATTGCTAATCCTCGTCAACCTTTTAACGAGTACGACAAATACATTATAGACCAATACATTATGTATGGTGGAAAAGTTATTTGGATTATAGATGGAGTAGATGCCAATATAGACAGTCTTGCTTATCATAGTTCTATGATTGGTACTATTCACAACCTAAATATAAGCGATCAGTTGTTTAAGTACGGTGCACGTGTAAACCCTAACCTTATACAAGACGTGCAGTGTGCTATTATACCGGTAAACACTGCGTTGGCAGGCAATCAGCCTCAATTTACTCCTGCTCCATGGATTTATTTTCCCTTGCTTTTGCCCAATACCGAGCATCCGGTTGGCAAAAATGTCAACGTAGTAAAAGGTCAGTTTGTTTCAAGTGTTGACCCTGTGGGCGAAGAGCCTGATATCAAGAAGACCATTTTACTTACTTCATCTTTAAATTCACGGGTTATTAATGCACCTATGCAAATTAGTTTAGGTATAATTAAACAAAAAATCAGACCAGAATTTTTTACCAAATCGTATTTACCGGCAGCTGTTTTACTCGAAGGACGTTTTAAAAGTTTGTATTTAAATCGTTTAGCCCCTGAAATGTATGCATATAAGGAAATTGCATTTAAAGAAGAAAGTTTTTACACACAACTGGCAATCATTGGCGATGGCGATATTATTCGAAATCATGTTAAACGACTGGGCTTAAATCAAAGCCCATTACCGCTTGGCTACGACCGATATACCGGAGAAACATTCGGCAACAAAGAGTTTTTAATGAATTTAATTTCATACATGCTCGACAGTAAAAATTTTACCGAATTGCATTCAAAAAGCATACAGCTACGCTTACTTAATCGTCAGTTAGTAGACGAATATCGCACACATATACAAGTAATTAACATTATGTTACCTGTCATTATATTCGTTTTTATAGGTATTGGTATAACATATTTCAGAAAACGAAAATTTTCAAAAAAATATATGCACCATGAATAAAAAAATTTGGCTTTATCTTGTTTTTATTGTTTTGTTAATATTTTCGGCTGTTATCTTTTTTACCAATCAATATGGCACAATTAAAAAAGAACTTAGAGATTTTGCCTACGAAGATACTGCGTCAATCAACAAAATTTTCCTTGCCAATAAGAATAACGAAACCATTTTACTAGAACGTATAAGTTTAAACAAATGGATGGTAAATAAAAAATATGTAGCTCGTGCCGATGCTATTAAAGTCCTTCTGGAAACTATTGCTTCTATTGATGTAAAATCTCCAGTACCCAAAAAATCGTTGGAACAAGTAACAAAGCTACTAGCTACACGTTCAACAAAAGTAGAACTATACGCCAACAACAAACTTGTAAAAACGTATTACGTTGGCGATCCAACCCCCGATCATTTGGGGACGTATATGATACTCGAAAATTCGTCAGTGCCCTTTATTGTACACAAACCGGGCTTCATGGGATATTTAACCATTCGTTATTTCACCGACGAAACAGAATGGCGCGATGTAAGTATATTTCCTATTCCTATCCCGCAAGTATATTCTATAAGTGTAGAATATCCTCAGAAAATAGAAAATTCCTATACCATAGTTCGCAAATCGGCTCGTCAATACGAATTGTATAATTTTAAAAACGAACCCATTAAAAATTTCGATACCATTTTGGCAAAAGAAACAGCTATTTCCATTATAAAATCGAAAATTTCGCGATGGATAACTAAAACGTCAAAGTACAAAATCGATTCACTTAAAAACTACAAGCCTATAGCCAATATTCATCTGAAAACCGTTGATGGAAAAAAACATCTATTAAGTCTTTATCAAAAAGCATTTATTGATAGAGACACAAACAACAATATAATAGCCGAGCCCGACCCCGATACCATGTACGGAATTATTAATGAAAACGAAATTACTTTGTGCCAATACTTCACTTTCGACCCAATTTTAATAAAGATTACCGATTTTATTAAAAAATAAACTTTTATGAAAAGCTATAGAAAAGAACTCTGGTTTGAAACTCGAAACAGACGAGAATTTATTAACATTACACCTGCCATAGAGCAATGTGTTAGCGAAAGTGGTATCAAAGAAGGATTTTGCTTGGTGAATGCCATGCACATCACAGCAAGTGTATTTATAAATGACGACGAGTCTGGATTACATCACGATTTTGAAGTATGGCTCGAGAAATTAGCACCCGAAAAACCTTACTCACAATATAAACATAATGGTTTTGAAGATAATGCCGATGCTCACTTAAAACGAACCATTATGGGACGCGAAGTAGTTGTTGCTATTACCAATGGAAAACTCGACTTTGGACCATGGGAACAAATATTTTATGGCGAATTTGACGGCAAAAGAAAAAAACGTGTTTTAGTTAAAATTATTGGAGAATAATTTATGAATAATGATGTATTACCTATTCGTACTGCTTTAATTTCGGTTTATCATAAATCTAAAATAGAATCTATTGTAAAAAAATTATCCGAATTAGACATTACCATCATTTCAACAGGTGGAACTCAACAATATATTGAAAAGCTAGGTTATACCTGTATTTTATCTGAATCACTCACGCAATATCCTTCATTATTCGACGGCAGAGTCAAAACACTGCACCCTGCTATTGTAGGAGGCATTCTTTTTAAAAGAGATAACGATAAAGATGTGTACGAAGCCAATCAATACAACATACCTCAAATAGATTTGGTAATTGTTGACCTGTATCCATTCGAAGAAACGGTAAAAAATAGTCATGACGAAAGCCAAATTATAGAAAATATAGATATAGGCGGCATTAGCCTCATACGTGCAGCTGCAAAAAATTTTAAATATGTACTCGTTATACCATCAGAAGCATATTATGATTTTTTGTTGAATCTATTAGAACAAAACGGAGCAAACTCCACTTTAGCTCAACGTAAAGCAATGGCTGCCAAAGCTTTTGAAATTAGCTCCTTATACGACAAAGCCATTGTTTCGTACTTCAACCAACTTCCGTACTATTCTCTTCCATTTTCACCAGTTCAAAAACTACGTTATGGCGAAAATCCTCATCAGCAAGGTTGGTACGTAGGTAATTTTCATTCCATTTTCGAGAAAATTCAAGGTCAGGAAGTTTCGTACAACAATCTTCTCGACATGGATGCAGCCATACATCTTATTGCTGAATTCGATGAGCCTACAACAGCAATTATCAAGCACAACAATCCATGCGGAGTGGCATCGGACTATCAACCATTAATGGCCTGGAAAAAAGCTTACGAATCCGATCCACTAAGCGCCTTCGGTGGAATTATTATCTGCAACTTTACCATAACCGAAGAAATTGCGAAAGAAATAAACACACTGTTTTTTGAAATTTTAATTGCTCCCGACTTCGACGAAAAGGCAATTCAATTGTTTAGCTCTAAATCGAAGCGTATTATACTTAAATTAAAAAAATGGCTGCCAGCAAAATTTGTATTCAAATCTGCCTTAAACGGAATGTTAATCCAGGAAAATAATTTGTATATTCAAAATGAAAATACATTTAAAAATGTTACAAAAAAACAAATTTCAGAAAAAGAGAAAGAAGATTTATTATTTGCTAATAAAATAGTAAAACATATAAAAAGTAATGCTATTGTGATTGTAAAAGATAAACAAATGTTGGGTAGTGGTATGGGACAAACATCGCGTGTAGATGCTGTAAAACATGCCATTGAAAAAGCTATTTCTCGAAATTTTGATTTAAAAGGAGCTGTTTTAGCCAGCGATGCCTTTTTCCCGTTTAAAGATAGTATCGAAATTGCTTCCAGATACGGAATTTATTGCTTCATTCAGCCGGGAGGTAGTATTAGAGACCACGAATCTATTGATTTTTGTAATGCAAATAATTTGGCTATGATATTTACAGGAATTCGAAATTTTAAGCATTAGTTTTTCAGAATAATAATTATATTTGCAATTTAAAGAGTCTGAAATTTATGGGGTTATTTTCTTATTTTAATCAGGAACTTGCGATTGACTTAGGTACGGCTAACACCATCATTACTCATAATGACAAGATAGTAATTGATGAACCATCTATTATAGCTATAGATAGCGAAACAAAAAAAGTTATTGCAGTTGGACACGAAGCTCGTCAGATGCACGGTAAAACACATGCAAACATTAAAACCATTCGTCCGTTAAAAGATGGTGTTATTGCCGACTTCAATTCTGCAGAACTTATGCTTCGAGAATTTATTCGCAAAATTAATCCTCGTCGTCGTTTTTTTTCGCCTTCGTTAAAACTTGTTATAGCTATACCTTCGGGCAGTACCGAAGTAGAAATTCGTGCTGTTCGCGACTCGTCTGAACATGCGGGCGCTCGAGAGGTTTATATGATTTACGAGCCAATGGCTGCCGCTATTGGAATTGGCTTAGATGTAGAAGCACCCGAAGGCAATGTTGTAGTTGACATTGGAGGAGGAACAACCGAAATAGCAGTTATTTCGCTTGCAGGTATTGTTTGCAACAAATCCATTCGTGTAGCAGGTGATGTTTTTACTGCCGACATTATGGAACATATGCGTAGTCAGCATAACATGAAGGTTGGTGAACGAACAGCCGAAGAAATAAAAATAAATGTAGGTGCTGCCTTAACAGACTTAGACGATCCACCTGCCGATTATATTGTTAAAGGTCCTAGCCTATCGGGCTTTACTCCTCTCGAAGTGCCTGTTTCGTATCAAGAAATTGCACACTGTTTGGATAAAAGCCTTTCGCGCATAGAAAGTACTATTCAAACAGTATTAGAAGAAACACCTGCCGAGTTATATAAAGATATTACTAACAATTGCATCTACCTTGCCGGAGGTGGTGCACTTATCAGAGGTTTGGATAAACGATTGAGCGAAAAATTTGGGTTAAAATTTGTTGTTGCCGAAGACCCACTTCATGCAGTTGCAAGAGGAACATCAATCGTTTTAAAAAATATAAACCGTTTTCAAGCCATACTCATGCGATAAATGATTTTTAACTTATCGTATGAGAACTGTACTAAAATTTATAATTCGTCAACACAATGCTATCATTTTTTTGCTTTTAGAAACATTGTGTATTTTTTTAACTATTAAAAACAACGAGTACCACAAAAACGTCAGTTTTTCATTTTTCAAGGAAATAACAGGACAAGTTCATTCTGCTTATTATTTTGTTAAGAAATATATTGGTACAATTGAAGAAAACAAGTTACTTGCTGAAGAAAATTCAAGATTAAGAACTTTATTAACAAACGTTTTACATGATTCAACTCATCATATTATTGACCTTAAAAACAATATTCAGTATATTCCGGCAAAAGTAGTATATGCTACTACACGAACAGCCAATAATTATTTAATTATAGACAAAGGATTGAATGACAGCATTTTGCCCGATATGGGCGTTATTTCGCCCAATGGTATAGTCGGAATTGTTAAAGATGTTTCGGATAATTTTTCAACGGTTCTACCCATAATAAATATAAATGCTCATATTAGTGCTCGTATTAAAACCAACAGCTACTTTGGTACTACAGTTTGGGATGGCAAAAATTCACAAATTATTTATCTTGCAGACATACCGTATCACATAAAATTAAACAAAGGCGATACTGTTATTACCAGTGGTTTTTCGACCATCTTTCCCGAAGGTATCGAAATAGGAACCATTGTAGAATTCGATTACAACGAAGGGAATGATTTCTACAACATTAAGGTACAACTCAAAACAGATTTTAATAAAATTAATCACGTTTACGTTATTAGACACCTGTTACAAAAAGAATATAAGCAAATAGAACAAATAATTAAAAATGACAAACAGAATTGATAAACATATAATACGCTTTATTCTTTTGCTACTTACTCAGGTTTACATTTTAAACAATGTACTTTTTCTCAATATTATCAACCCATACATTTACATCTATTTCATCCTTTTATTACCGTTCAATATTCCTACTTTTCTGCGAATTATATTGGGGTTTATTATGGGTTTTTCCATCGACCTTTTCACAGGCTCAATGGCAATTCATGCATCAGCAACTACTTTCATAGCTTATTTTCGCCCTTTTATTCTGAGTTTATTTGCCCCCTTCGATGGCTATGAAAAAAATACAGAACCTACGTTACAGTATTACAACTTATCGTGGTGGTTAAAATATGCTACCACAACAACAGGCATTCATCACTTTACCTTGTTTTTGATGGAAGTTTTTCATTTCAAAAATATGTATTTCCTTTTTCTTAAAACCATTTTAAGTACTATGCTTACAGTGTTTTTAATGACTTTGCTTCAATTGTTTTTTTATAAATCGAAAAGTAATACATGACCAATCCATACGTAAATCGAAAATATATCATTATTTCGCTAATTATCTTTATATTCATTGTATTTGTTGCTCGCTTATTCTACATGCAAATTATTGACGACTCATACAAATATTCAGCTCAAAACAATTCTCAGCGGAGAATAACAAAATATCCTGCTCGTGGTGTTATCTTTGATCGTAATGGAAAAATTCTTGTTTATAATGAACCCGCATTTGACCTGATGGTTATTCCAATACAAACCAAAGCGTTCGACACAACAGATCTCTGCAAGATTCTGGAAATTGAACCAAATATTCTACGACTTATTCTTAAACGTGCACGATTATATTCAAAGTATAAACCATCGGTAGTCATTCCCCAATTATCATTAGAAACTACAGCTATTCTCAAAGAAAAAATATATAAGTTTAGTGGCTTTTTCCTTCAATCGCGAACATTGCGAAAATACCCTAAACCGATAGCAGCCCACTTATTAGGATACGTTGGAGAAGTTGATGAAGCCTATATTAAACAAAACCCATATTACAAAATGGGCGACTACGTTGGAATAAGTGGTATAGAAAAATCATACGAAGAATATTTAAGAGGAAAAAAAGGTGTAAGTATATATCTGGTTGATGTTCATAATAAAATAGTAGGAAATTTTGCCGAAGGTAAATACGATACCGCGGCCATTCCCGGATATAATATTACAACAACCATCGATCTTGAATTACAAGAATATGGCGAAATGCTGATGAAAAATAAAAAAGGCAGCATCGTAGCCATCGATCCTCAAAACGGTGAGATACTTGCCTTAATATCCTCGCCAACTTACGATCCATCGCTACTGGTTGGTAGAAAACGTACAAAAAATTATCAAATGCTTCTGAAAGATACACTTAAACCACTGTTTAACAGAGCACTAATGGCAAAATATCCGCCGGGCAGCACGTTTAAAATGGTAAATGGTCTCATTGGCTTACAAGAAGGTGTCATCAATGTTCATTCTGCTTTTTCGTGCAGTCGTGGTTTTTCTATGGGGAATATTCATGTTGGCTGCCACCCACACCCCAGTCCATTGGAATTGATTTCATCGATTCAACATTCGTGCAACGCATACTATTGCAATGTTTTCTTTAAAATTTTAAATAACAAAAAGTATAAAAACACCGAAGAGGCATTTCTAAAATGGAGGGAATATGTTACCTCATTTGGTTTTGGGCAAAATTTAGGTACTGATTTGTCGTATGAATTGAAAGGCAATGTTCCTACAAACACATATTACAATAAATATTTTGGAAAAAACCGATGGAAACCACTTACCATTATATCACTATCAATTGGTCAGGGAGAGCTGGGCATTACACCACTTCAATTAGCAAATTATGCATGCATACTAGCAAACAGAGGATATTATTATGTACCACATGTTGTTAAAGAAATTCATGATGTACAACATGATAATAATAAGTTTTTACAAAAACATCGAACCTTAATAGATCCAAAAAATTTTGAACCGATTGTAGAAGGAATGGAAATGGTAGTAAAAGGTGGAACTGCCAGAATAGCTCAAATAGACAGCATTGTTGTTTGCGGTAAAACAGGTACAGCTCAAAACCCACACGGCAAAGACCATTCAATCTTTATTGCATTTGCTCCGAAAGATAACCCGAAAATTGCCATTGCTGTTGTGGTCGAGAATGCAGGCTTTGGTGCTACCTATGCAGCCCCCATTGCCAGCTTAATGATAGAAAAATACTTAAAACGAAAAATAAAACGTGTAAATTTGGAAAAATATATTTTTGAATCTGATCTAATTAGGCGATAATGCAACGCAATATTAACATATCGAAAACAATTGACTGGTTGACATTGGGACTTTATCTGGTTATAGTTCTTTTAGGATGGCTTAATATTTTTGCCGCTGTGTATAACGAAGAACATCGTTCCATTTTCGATATCACTCAACAATATGGAAAACAATTAATCTGGATTATTACATCATTTCTTATTGCTACCATTATACTTTTTACAGATAGTATTTATTATCAAATATTTGCCTACCCCATTTATTTTATCCTTTTACTATTAACCATTTTGGTCATTTTTTTCGGAAAAGATATTAATGGACAAAAAGCATGGTTTGAAATTGGCTGGATTCGAATTCAGCCTTCAGAATTTTTGAAGTTTTCGGTAAATCTGGCACTAGCTAAATTTATGAGTACGTATAATTTTAAAATTCATAACTACCGAAATCTTATTACTATTATCCTTATTATTGTTATTCCCACCGCTATAGTCTTTATGCAACACGATACCGGTACCGCTATCGTTTTTACTTCTTTTATTTTTATGCTTTATCGCGAAGGATTAACACCTTTTATTATGTTCTTTACCGTTATTTCTATTGTTTTATTCATTATGTCGTTGCTTGTTCAACAAGACATTATAATTTACGCCTTACTTATTGTATCCATAGTTATTTTTTCTTTTGTAAATGGGCAAATTACTTTTATTTTAAGTGCAATAGGAGCGTTAATAGGAATATTTTTGATATCCAAAGGGATTGTTTATTTGTTTCATATTCAGTTTTTAGAACAACACTTTATTATTAGTGTTGCTATTGTTTTTGCATTGATAGGAATGCTTTTGGGTAAATTAAAGAAAATAAAATATGCTGTACATATGGGGGTTTTATTGTTAGCTTGTATTACTTTTACTTTTATGGTTGACTATATTTTTCATAATATTCTAGAACCACATCAACAGGCAAGAATAAACGAACTTTTGGGAAAATCAAATGACTTAAAGGGTGTAGGCTATAATGTAAATCAATCAAAAATAGCTATAGGGTCAGGTGGCTTTTTAGGAAAAGGCTTCCTTCAAGGAACACAAACAAAATACAACTTTGTACCCGAACAAAGTACCGATTTTATTTTCTGCACGGTAGGCGAAGAACATGGTTTTGTTGGTAGTGTAATATTGTTATTGTTGTATGTTTCGCTACTTATACGACTAGTATATCTTGCCGAGCGACAACGTTTAGCTTTTAGCAGAATTTATGGGTATGGTGTAGTGTCTATATTATTCTTCCATTTCGTAATTAATATTGGAATGACCATTGGATTAGTTCCTGTAATTGGCATTCCACTCCCCTTTTTTAGTTATGGAGGAAGTTCGCTTTGGGCATTTACGATTTTATTATTTATCTTTTTAAAATTAGATATAGATCGATTAAAATATCTAACATAATATGGGAACATCAGAAGTAATTTACCTCGGTAATTTAAGAACCAAAGCAAAACATCTTGCTTCAGGCAGTGAAATTATTACAGATGCACCGGTTGACAACAAAGGTAAAGGTGAATTTTTTTCACCTACCGACCTCGTTGCTACCTCCCTTGCCTCCTGTATTTTAACCATTATGGGTATTGGCGCCGAGAACTTTCGATACAACATCGATGGAACAAAAGCAGAAATAACTAAAATCATGACTGACAATCCTCGCAAAATTGGTGAAATTAAAATTATATTTACGTTTCCTAATCACAATTTTACTAAAAAACAAAAACAAGCACTGATTAGTATTGCTAAAACATGTCCGGTCGCACTATCCTTATCATTAGATGTTAAAAAAAGCATCACTTTTGTATTCAACGATGAAACAATAGATCTTTGATTTGCTTATGAAGTTTATTTACTTTGTTGTTTGGTTAGTTTTTTTTGTTTGGCTTATATATAAACTTAAATTTTTCAGACATGCTGATTTAAAATTTAAGCATCTTATTTTCCTGTTTCTTGTAAAAATTGTTGCTTCGTTTTTGGTCTATGGAGTTTATACTAAATTTTATAACGAACGTATCAATGCCGATATTTTCAAATATTATGACGATGGTATTATCCTATACAATAGCTTGAGTGAAAATCCCATCCACTATTTAAAAATGCTTACGGGTATTGATGCCAACCATCCACAGTTAATGAAATACTACAATCAAATGAGCTTCTGGATTAAACCATATAATTTTGAAATCATCAACGAAAATAAAACCCTTATTAGACTTAATGCATTTATATCATTGTTTTCATTTCACAATTATTTTATTCATGTACTTGTTTTCGTATTCTTGTCATTTGTTGGTCTTTTTGCTATTTTTAAAGTGTTATCGCAATATTTGCAACATTATCCTTTCTTGTTAGCGTTTGTCATATTTCTTTTTCCTTCTACGTTATTCTGGTCGTCGGCAATATTAAAAGAAGCTTTGGTTTTCTTTAGTCTGGGTTTGTCGTTGTATTATTTTATTGATTGGTACAATTATCAAAACAAATTCTCTGCTTTAAAGTTTCTTTTTTTTCTGATTATTCTCATGATTAGTAAAATGTATATTTTTCTTATTGTTTTACCATCTTTATCTTACCTTTTTATCACCAGATTTATCCCTAAACTTAATAAATTATTGTTCTTCGTAGCATTTCACATCATTTGTATTCTGTTTTTCTTTTATTCCGAATGGATATTACCTTACAATTTTTCGGAAATTGTAACCATAAAACAACATCATTTTATAAAAATGGCATCCGAATTTAATGCAGGTAGTCAAATTTTCTTGCCAGCATTGGAAGATAATTTGTTATCTTTTATTTCTCTTGTTCCTGTGGCAATTGTTAATTCATTCTTCAGGCCATTTATATGGGAAGCCCACAACATTTTGGCTTTAGTGGCTGCTATCGAAAATATTATACTATTTGTAATGTTTATATTTGCAATCGTTTTCTTTCGAACCACATATTCTAATCCAATGTTTTTATTCTCTATTTCATTTATTTTATTACTTTTCATGCTTATTGGTATTTCTACTCCTGTACTTGGTGCACTGGTGCGTTACAAAGCTCCTGCTTTACCATTTCTATTGTTTTTACTACTTTTGTTTACCAATATCGATAAAGTATTAAATAAATTAAAATATGTATGGAAAAAACTGTATTCATAACAGGGGCTACTTCGGGCATTGGGAAAGCAACTGCATTGCGTTTAGCCGAAAGAAACTATAAGTTAATAATTACTGGAAGAAGAGCTCATTTACTTAATGAACTCGAAAAACAATTGCGTCAGAAAACCAGAGTACTTACCTTAAACTTTGATGTTCGCGACTTTAAACAAGTTGAAAAAAGTATTCAATCTATACCTACCGAATGGAAAAAAATAGATGTTCTTATCAACAATGCCGGATTAGCAGCTGGTCTAAACCCAATCGACAAAGGCGATCTTAATGATTGGGAGGTAATGATAGATACTAATATTAAAGGTCTATTGTATGTAACCAAAAAAGTGCTGCCACTAATGGAGCAACGTTCAGAAAAACACATAATCAATATTGGTTCCATCGCTGGCAAAGAAGTGTATCTAAACGGCAATGTATATTGTGCTACTAAATTTGCTGTAGATGCTTTAAGCAAAGCCATGCGCATCGATTTGCTCGAAAAAGGATTTAAAGTTACAGCAGTGAATCCGGGTATGACCGAAACAGAATTCTCACTCATTCGATTTAAAGGCAACAAAGAACAAGCCAAAAAAGTGTACGAAGGCATCGAGCCCCTAAAAAGCGAAGACATTGCTAATGTTATTGATTTTATTCTCTCACTCCCTTCTCATGTTAACATAAACGACATAACGATAATGCCCACCGCACAAGCCACTGCTACAATTGTACATCGCAAAACCGAGTAAACTATGAAAGAAACCTATTCGTACGATGAACTTTATCGTTTTACGAGCAATCTGTTTCAAAAAATTGGTTGTTCGGAAAATGATGCAAATACTATTGCCGAAGTTTTATTAGCAGCCGAGTTAAGGGGAATTCCTTCGCATGGACTCATGCGTGTTAGCGATTATATCAGCATGTTCGAAAAAGGGCGTATTAACACAAAACCCAACATACAAATTATCTACGAAACGCCTACAACTATTACCGTCGATGCCGATAGCTGTTTTGGTATAATAGCTGCTAAATTTACCATGAAAAAAGTAATTGAAAAAGCTCATAACACATACTCGGCTTGGGGAACTGTTATCAATTCTACCCATTACGGTATTGCTGGATATTATGCAATAATGGCTACTACGCACGATATGATTGGCATGTCTGGAACCAACGCAAACCCGCTGGTTGCACCTACCTGGAGCATATCGCGTATGTTGGGCACTAACCCACTGGCAGTGGCTGTACCTGCTAAATCCTATCCACCTTTTGTTGCCGATTTTGCCACAACCCCTATTGCACGTGGCAAACTCGCATTACTCGAACAACAAGGCAAGTCTATCGAATGGGGATTTGTTCAGGATAAAGAAGGCTTACCCTCCAATAATCCTGCTATTCTGAAAGATGGGGGGGCCATAGTACCGCTCGGCAGCGATTATGAGCACGGTAGCCACAAGGGGTATTGTATGGCAGCAATCATCGATATCTTTTCTTCTGTATTGGGCGGAGCTAACTTTGGTCCTTTTGTACCTCCACAGGTTGGTTACATTAAGCCAAGCGAAATTCAAGTTGGTAAAGGATTAGGACACTTTTTTGGTGCTATTCGCATCGATGCATTTAGACCCAAAGAGGACTTTTTACGTTCGATGGACGAATGGATCGAAACATTTAAACAAGCCAAACCCGATAAATTCCACACGGAAGTATTAATACCCGGCGAGCCAGAATACAGAAAAGAACGGTATCACATACAGCATGGTATTTCGTTGCAAAAAGAGGTATATTGCGAACTAACAAAAATTGCAGAAAAATATGCCATCGACTTCTCCTAATGAAGTGTTTCTATTTTCTTCAAATCGTCGGGGGTATCAATCGAGATAGACTCAAATTCAGTTTCAACAACAGCAATCGAAAATCCGTTTTCTATCCACCTTAATTGCTCAAGGGATTCAGCTTTTTCGAGAGAACTTTGCGGTAATTGAGTCAGTAGTTTTAAAATATCGGTTCTGTATGCATACAAGCCAATATGTTTAAAAAAATGATGAAATTCGAGCCACTTTTCCTTTTCTATATTGCGTAAAAAAGGAATAGTATGCCTGCTAAAATACAAGGCTTTGCCATACTTATCTACCACAACTTTGGGTTTGTTTACATCGAACAATTCATCATAAGTAGTAATTTTCTTTACCAGCGTGGTTATTTGGGTGTTTGCATCATTAAATGGCTCTATCACTTTTAGCAATTGATCGGGTTTTATAAATGGCTCATCGCCCTGAACATTAACCACAACATCATACGTAGTATGAGTTGATTGACATATCAAATCTACAGCTTCGGCACATCTGTCGGTACCGCTTTGGTGATCCACAGAGGTCATTATCACGTTATACTTCAACGATACTACATGGTCGTAAATTCTTTGGTCGTCGGTGGCTACATACACTATCTCAAATGCTTTTGAGGCCTGTTCGTAAACCCGCTGGATCATAGTTTTGCCTTTAATGTCAATCAACGGTTTACCCGGAAAACGACTTGAAGCATACCTTGCAGGGATTATTGCTATTGCTTTCATTTAACAAATGTACATTAAATTTTTCAATTACACACAGGCGAATAAAAATCCAGTCCAATTTACTTTGCCACTGTGTGTTCGAAGCACAATATATTTCCGAATCAATTTTACTTTTAAGCTAAAGTATTGTCAAAAATAGGTAGAACGTTTAGAATAACTCACTGGCATAGCGTAAAGGTCGGGTATGTTCTATACCGGCACTTGTCTTGGGACAACCTCGGTGCCAATTGGGCAAAGCCATAGTTGCTAAAGAAGAGTGCTTCGTTTCGATTACATAGGTACGAAGTAAAGATGAATCGTATTGGGAGATTGCTTCGTCGGTTTTTCCCCGCCAGAGGCGGATCGCAACGCGAGATTACCACGCCCCGAATTACTTCGGGGCTTGTAATGACGGGGAAGTGCTGTCATGGCGAGCGAATCACCCTTTCACCGTCATGGTGAGTGAATCACCCTTTCACCGTCATGGCGAGCGAACGCAGTGAGCGAAGCCATCTCTCCAACACTCACAATACTACAAAGTACATGCAGCATCGTAATGTGAAATTACCACACCCCGAATTGTATCCGGGGCTTGTAATGACGCTATGGGGGCTTGCAATATCAAAGACGTAATAATCTGGGAAGGGAATATATTAAGGAGAAAGATAAAGAGTTAATTAAAAACAAAAAAGAGGTCTGATTTACTTGACCTCTTTTAAGAATTATTCGCTCAAAAGGAAGGATTATTCTGAAAAAACTTCAAAGGTAAAGTCAACAGTTATGTCTTTGTAAAGTTTTACTTTGGCTTTATACGTACCAACTTCCTTAATGTTTTCAGCATCGTAGATGGTTATATTCTTACGATCGACCTGAAAACCCTCTTTATTAAGCACATCGGCAAGCTGAATGGTATTTACGGAACCAAAAATTTTGCCCGTGGAGCTGGTTTTAGCACCTACCTTAATAACCATATTGGCAATTTTTTTGGCATTTTCTTCTGCAATTTGCCTAAGTTTAGCCTCTTTGTGTGCTTGCTGTTTTAAGTTTTCTGCTAATATCTTTTTGGCTTGCTCCGTTGCTATTTTAGCTATTCCTTTGGGAATTAAATAGTTTCGAGCATAACCATCACGTACCTTTACTAAATCGTTTTTATGTCCTAATCCGGGATAGTCCTGAAGCAATATGATTTCCATAAATATTCCTCCTGCTTATTTTAGTAAATCGGTTACAAATGGCAGCAATGCCAGATGACGAGCACGTTTAACTGCCGTAGCCAGTTGACGCTGATATTTTAACGATGTTCCTGTAATACGACGGGGTAAAATTTTTCCCTGTTCATTTAAAAATTTTTTTAAGAAGTTGGGATCTTTGTAATCAATATATTTTATACCATTTTTCTTAAAACGGCAATATTTTTTCTTTTTAATTTCAAAAGCCGGCGGCGTTAAATATCTGATTTCGCTATCACTTTGACTCATATTCTTTCCTCCTTATTCTTTATTTGTTGGAATGGTGTTTTTTTCGCGCTTTTTCCGGTTGTACTCAATAGCGTATTTATTGAGTTTAACAGTTAAAAAACGAATGATACGTTCGTCGCGACGATACTCTGTTTCTAACTTGCTAATAAAATCGGGACTTGCTTTAAATTCAATTAAAGCATAAAAGCCCGTAGTTTTTTTCTGAATCGGATAAGCCAGTTTTCTTAAGCCCCATTCTTCTTCGTGGACAATCTCCCCTCCATTGTCCGTAATTAAATTTTTAAATTTTTGTACCGTTTCCTTCATCTGGGGATCAGACAAAACGGGAGTAATAATGAAAACGGTTTCGTACTGATTTAACATAGGTTCAACAATTTAAATGATTAAAAATTTGGACTGCAAAGGTAATAAATATTCTTTTTAAATAGAAAAAATTTAACACAAAATTTGTTATATGTTTTGAGTTAATTCGTGAAATACTTCTTCGAGGCTTTTTTCTTTCTTTTGCATCGATAATACGGTAACTTGCTTTTTTACAGCCAACTGAAACAATAGCGGACGAATATCGTCATCTGCATGAGCTTCTATTAAATATTGCATCTTACGTATAGACTTAACTTTACGCACGCCTTTTATGTTTTGCAAATCTTCTATGCTGATGCCTTTATCGAATTCCACATAAATAATTTGTTTGCTTTTATCGGTTAATTCTTCACGCAAAGCTTCTTTTTGGCTATCTGCTACAATTTTACCTTTATTGATAATAATAACACGATTGCAGATAGCTTCTACCTCTTGCATAATATGGGTCGAAAGCAAAACCGTTTTATTCTTTCCTATCTGAGCAATAAGGTTTCGAATTTCGATAATTTGATTGGGATCTAATCCACTGGTGGGTTCGTCTAAAATAAGCACAGAGGGATTGTGTATTAACGCTTGGGCAATGCCTACACGTTGTTTGTAGCCTTTCGATAACGATCCTATGGTTTTATGTTGTTCTATGGTCAAGCCAGTTTGTTCAATAATTTCATCTATACGCTGTTTTTTGTTCTTTAATTTGTAAATGGAAGCTACAAACAATAAGTATTCTCTAACATACATTTCATAATAAAGAGGATTATTTTCGGGCAAGTAGCCAATTTGACGTTTTATTTCTATTTCGTGAGTTAAAATATCTAATCCATTAACTTTTACTGCTCCCAAGGTGGGAGGTATAACTCCCATGATAATTTTCATCATGGTAGTTTTTCCAGCACCATTAGGACCTAAAAAACCAAATATTTCACCTTTATTTACTGTAAATGTGACATCATCCAGGGCTTTCTGATTACCGTAAAATTTTGTAACATGATGTACTTCGATCGACATGTGTTTTTATGACAAAAATAATGTTATTGGCAAATATTTAAAAATTTATTGTTCATAAAAAAATTAAAATAGCCCTTTTTCGTGTTTTTGCTTTAGTACATTAATCATATCTTTTACCATATCGTCCATTGAAAAAGAAGGATTCCATCCCCATTCTGCACGAGCAAACGAATCGTCGATGCTACGGGGCCATGAGTCGGCTATTGCTTGTCGATAATCTGGTTTGTAACTGATGGTAAAATTGGGGATGTATTTCTTAATATTGTCGGACAACATTCTAGGAGTAAAACTAAAAGCTGCAACATTGAAATCGTTATGATGTAAAAGTTTTTCAAAATCGGCGTGAAATAGATCAATGGTTGCTTTTAAACAATCGGGCATATACATCATTGGCAACATAGTATCTTCTTTTAAGAAACACTCGTAATGTCCGTATTTTATGGCATCATAAAAGATAGCCACAGCGTAGTCGGTAGTTCCACCACCGGGTAGGGTTCCGTTGCTAATAATGCCGGGATATCTTAATCCACGAACATCTAAACCATATTTGAGCACATAATAATCGGCCAACAATTCGCCCGCTACTTTGGTAATACCATACATTGAAGTCGGACGTAAAACTGTTTCCTGAGGTGTATTGTCTTTGGGAGTAGTTGGACCAAATACAGCAATAGAACTTGGATTTAGTACTCTTTTTAGCTTAAATTCTCTGGCAACTTCTAAAATGTTTATAAGACCATTCATATTAACATTCCATGCCAGCATTGGGTTTTGTTCGCCTACTGCCGATAAGATAGCAGCCATGTTTATAATAGCATCTATCTTATATTGTTTTACTATTTCGCTAATACGTTGTGCATCTAAAATATTAACATATTCGTAAACACCACTTTGCAATAAATTTTCGCAAGGATTATCAATGCCAGCCGCTATTACATGATCGTTGCCATAAATTTTTCTTAATTCGATGGTTAATTCGCTTCCAATTTGTCCTGTAGCACCAATTAACAAAATATTTTTAATCATAAAAAACGCATTAAAAATTTTGGCAAAAGTAAATAAAATGGTTATTTAAGTTAGTGTGAAAAAATTGTTATTAAACCAACTGTATGATAAGAAATATTACTTTAGTTCATAAAAACAACGCTTTGGCGAATATATTTTAGCGTCTGCAACAAGCTGTTTAATGGCTTTTTCTACTTCTTTTTTATCAATACCGGTTATTTCGGCAATTTCTCCAGCTTTCATCGGTTTGTTTGCTTTTTTCATAGCATCGAGAATAACTTTTGTTGTTTCCATATTTTCATCTATTTTTGTTGATACAAAAATATGGTATTTATGGATAATAATTCAAAAACTAATTACGAAAAAAATTTAAAAACTAAAGGTTCAGGGTGTTTGGGGGCTTTTTTGATTGGCAGTGTTATAGGATTTATCATCATTATTTTGCTCATTATGTCTTACTCATATTACAATGGATTGGTTACACGCGAAGAAAAAGTTAATGCTCAGTGGGCACAGGTTGAAAACCTATATCAACAACGAGCCGATTTGATCAATAATTTAGTTGCTACGGTAAAAGGATATGTTATACACGAAAACAACACACTAACCGAAGTTGTTGAAGCACGCACCAAAGCCACATCTATTACGATTAGTCCCGAGAAACTTGATGAGGCATCACTTAAAACATTCGAAATGGTACAGCAACATTTAAGTACTTCATTAGCACGATTGTTGGCAGTAGTAGAAAACTATCCCGACCTTAAGGCAAATCAAAACTTTATTATGCTTCAAACGCAATTACAACAAATCGAAAACCACATTGCTTCAGAACGCAGCCGTTTCAACGAAGCTGCACGCGATTACAATACAGCTATCCGTAAATTCCCGCGAAACATTTTTGCTAATCTTTTCAAATTCGAACATAAAGCTTATTTTAAGGCTATAGAGGGTGCAGAAAAAGCTCCGGTAGTTAATTTCGAATAAAATTGCAAATCAATTTTCATTTTTCAATTACACAAACGTAATGTGTTTTCAAGAAAGGAAAGAGATTAAAAAACGGATACAAACGCCCTACCCTACGAGCAATAGGTGATGCCAGAGTAGTTTTGTGAAAAGATATTTTACGTGCGTTTTTAAATAATTTTTTTATTTCGTTTTTTCGTATAGCAATTGTATGTTTGTTGTAAGGGTTATACACAAAGAAATCGTACCACAAAATAATACCATCGTCTTTGAGCAATTTAAGCATTTTTTGAGCAATATCGGTACGCAACTGAGCATCGGGTATGGATGAAAAAACAGTTGATTGAAAAAGAACATCAAACTGTTGGTGAAAAAATGTATCTATATCGAGAGCATTGCCTTCAAAAATGGTAATCGTAGGGAAGTTTTTGCGTAGTTGAGCAAGTCTGTCCTCCATCAGTTCGTTGGCATACATGTTTTCAAGACTAAAACCTATTTTGTTAAAAAAATACAAATTATACCCACTTCCCGCTCCTATTTCGAGCAATTTAAGATGTTCGAAACTTTTAAACCTTTTTTTAAGAATTTTGTAATACAACAATTCTCTATAAAAAGCAGCAAACTGATAAAACAAATAATTTTTTTCGTTCCATTTTTGGTAAAATTCCGATTTTCTTAATTCGTAGTGTTGCTTAATTTCTTCTATCGAATTCATAACTATCTTCTTAAAATTACCATAGTGGCACCAAAGCCATATTCTTTGAACGAGGCATCTTGATAATCGTAATGTGAATATTCACGGTTTAAAATACGGCGTAATTCGAGCTTCAAGGTTCCATTACCTACACCATGAATAAAGACCGCTTTCTTAATTTGTGGGTTTGCAATAGCTTCTTCTAGTTTCTTACGAAAATGATTGAGTTGTATATTCAACATTTCACTTGCAGTTAATGACTGGTAGTCATCGATAAGTTCTTGTATATGCAAGTCAACCTCCATCAATTCAACGTTTTCGGTTTCGGGTTTAACTTCTATTTTTATAGTAGATCCTAAATCTTGATTCAGCTTTTCCGTTAATAGCTCGTAATTTTTTTCACTTTTAAACACAGACAGAAGAAATGCATTTTCATCAAAAAATTCGTTTTCACGATAGTATTTATGATTAAGCAAATACATCGTTTGAATTTTAATTTCTTTATCAATCATTTGACCTTTCTTATCAGATTTAAGACTGTACATAATTCCCTGAAGAATAATTTTATTCAGGTGTACTAGATCTTCTCTGTTTATACTAGTTAAAAACACTTTAGTATTGGGTTCAGCACTCCCGTTGTCTAAAAAATGAATTTCTGTACTTGTTTTTAAAAATATGCAATACACGAAATATTTGTTTGTATCATTTATAAAATATAGTTGTAATTTTTGAACATCCTCTTTACCATAAGCAACAAAAGCAAAGTATAAATCGTTTGTTAGTTCTGTTGTTTCATCTATTTGAATTTCTATTGGTTTAAAAGAACTTTCTTCCAATTCATCTTCTCGCTCTACATAGTTATAGTTTTTTGGGCTATCGTCGTCGATTCGCTTTTCTTTAATAGAATCGACATTTTGCTTAATACATACCAATTGATTTATTTTTGAAGGTATTTCGAATCCTTCTTTAATTAAAACATAAGCCGTATCGCCAATAATACGCGTAACGGTACCTTCGCCTTGTTCGTTTAAAAAACGTACCATATCGCCAACCTGTATCATAATTTTTTTAGTTTAAAGTTACATATTTTTGCAAGAAAAAACGATGCAAACTTTTTTAGAGACTGATTTGTTTGATTATCATTTGCCCGAACAACAAATAGCTCAATACCCATTAGCTGTTCGAAATCAATCTAAACTATTAATTTACAAAAATGGTCAAATACGGCATACATTTTTCTATAATATAATAAACGAAATACCTTCCAATTACCTGTTGGTTTTTAATAATACCAGGGTAGTACCTGCACGTTTATACTTCAAAAAAGAAACCGGTGCCAATATCGAGATTTTGTTGTTAGAACCATATAAACCGAAAAATTATGAACAAATTTTCAATTCTATCAACCATTGCGAATGGTTTTGCATGATAGGAAATGCACGTAAATGGAAAAATAATATTGACCTTAACATTCATTTTTCTCACAAAAATAGAACATATACATTAACTGCGTGTAAATTATCAGAAAAAGCGGGTTTATACGTCGTAAAATTCACATGGGACTTAGCTGTTACATTCAAAGAAGTATTGCACCTTGTAGGGAAAATTCCTATTCCTCCCTATCTTAAAAGAAATACCGAAAGCATTGATACAGAACGCTATCAAACTATTTTTTCGAAAATATACGGTAGTATTGCTGCTCCCACAGCATCTCTTCATTTTACAGAGCAAGAATTTGAAGGTTTCAGAAAAAAAAATATCCATACCGACTTTTTGACTTTGCATGTTGGCATAGGCACTTTTAAACCTATGACTGTTAAATATATCAACGAACATGTGTTGCATTCCGAAACATTCTCTTTTTCAACAAAACTCTTGCAAAGTATTATTCAGCATTATCCTCATATTGTTGCAGTTGGTACAACCTCACTGCGAGCACTGGAAAGCATTTTGCAAGTTGCATTACACTATTTAAAAACAGGCAATATCATTACCTTTATTCCTCAATTTAGCGAACAGACTAAAACTACAAAACAAGATACATTATTCGCACTTAGTTTTTTAAATGAGTACTTAATAAATAAGAACATTGAAACACTTGAATTAAAAACTCAATTAATGATTTCACCCTTTTATGAAACTAAAATGGCCGAAGCACTTATTACCAATTTTCATCAACCACGAAGTAGTTTACTTGTTCTAGTAGCAAGCTTTGTCGGAAACGATTGGAAAAAAATATATCAATATGCTTTACAGAATGATTTTCGCTTCTTAAGCTATGGCGATAGCTCGCTACTATGGAAACAAATAAGGGGCTAAATAATAGCCCCTTTTGGCTTAAGCTCAATCATTGCATGAGAAAATTTCTAATGCAATGCAGTAATTAAGAAATCCATTGATTTGCTATATCTAAAAGGTACCGGTGAACCATTTGGGTTAAAAAATTTATTGAGAATGACTCTCATTTGTTGGCATCATGTACGTTGTATTTTCGGGCAAAACTGCGGCTTCTTCCTTTGGGCAATCAGCACAAACACAATCATCGGGATACTTAACTTTGCGATTGCTTTCAGGTTCCCAGTCTAAGGTAAGATATAGAGCAAAAAAACCAATAATATAACCAACAATTACATACCAACCATAACGTACCCATCTTGCTACCGATTTAGCTTCTTTAAAAATATTTGAAATTGCAACACCTGCCGACGAGCCAAACCACACCATAGAACCACCATAGCCAACAGTATAAGCCAACATGCCCCAATCGTAACACCCCTGATCGAGTGCTAGTTTAGTTAATGGTATATTATCAAATACCGATGACAGAAAACCTAAACCCAAAGCTGTTTGCCACGATGCATCCGGCAATTCATAAACTGGCATCATAGAAGCACTGGTTACCAACGACAAAAGAAAGACAGAACCACCAACAGCATCTTTAGCAACACTCCAATGAGTTTTACGTATAAAAGCTCCGATTACAATAGCTATCCAAACGCCAAGAGCCGGAAAATCGAATAAAATATTGGTAGCAATGGTACCAATTAAAATCATTACAACAATAGCCAGTCGTCCGTAATCTATTTTTAGGTTTTCGACGGGGTCTTTCATAATGCGTTGATGTTTATCTTGCAAAAATGAAGCAGGAATTGAAAAAACTAAAAATGCAACTACAGCAGCAACATACGCATGTAATACATTCGACGCATGAACCCCAGCAATCCACATCATAGTGGTAGTAGTATCTCCTAACACTGAACCTGCACCTCCCGCATTGCTCGATGCTACAATAGCTGCCAAATATCCAATATGCACTTTTTTATTGAAAACAATTAAGGCAATAGTACCACCTATTATTGCTGCAGCAATATTGTCTAAAAATGAAGACATCACAAATACAAAAGCCAACAAAACAAACGGACCTTTCCAGTCGTCGGGCAATAATTTGGGCAGCCATTGGGGTACTCCCGACTCTTCGAAATGATTGGCAAGAATGGCAAAACCAATCAACAAACCAAAAAGGTTCAACAAAATAGCCCATTCGCCTTCGCGTGTATGCTTATCGACAATCTGATTCAAAAAAGAATTGTGTCCAAAAAAATGTTCAAACACATGAAACGTAGGATCAAAAAACAACTTGTAAGTAAAAATAACAATTAAACCCGTTAATGCTACTTTAAGCACATGATGATGAAATAAGGCTACGCCCAGAAGTGTTAATCCAAAAAACAAAAACTCTACACGAATTCCCATTATAGCCGGGCATTCATGACACACTGTTCCTCCCGATGCAAACATAAAAATAGGAAGAAACAAAAAACTCAATAAGAACAATTTTAATTTCATGACTTTATGGTATTAGTTTGTACTATAATTCTAATGTATGTTTTGGCAAAAAAGAATAAAGTACTTAATAGCAAGATATGATATAAATACAATTTTTTTAAAGACATCTCTAAAAATTGAACGGGCAAAAATAATGAAAATTTTATTCGCTTATCACTACATTACAAAAATCTGCCAGAATATTTAATTTCCCCGAATAATTTGATATACAGCCTATTGTGCCTTTTGAACGAGTATCTTTTAAAGTTATATAATTATCAACATTTGCTCGTTTGGGAAGGTATATATCTCCAAACTTTATATTGGCATCAAGCTGCAAACAAATATCCCTATCCAGGCCAATTTTTAATTCTGTAAAAGCAACATCAAAATAACCATCTGTAAATCCATTTAAAAGCCTTTTAACAATAACTACCCCATGTTCGGCAACAATATCGGCAGTACTATAAATTTCTAAAATGTGAACATCGGAATATGCAGTTTTCAGGTTAACCTTCGATACACTGCTTACATTAAGTTCATCATACCGAGAGCTTGCTTTTAATATCCTTGTAGAATTGATTTCAACCTTTGAATATCTCGACGATAGCGAAATAGATTTTGCTTCAAGGACATTTAATTTAGAATAATCGATATGAGCTTCTAAAAATTGTGTTTTCTTGATAACACATTTTGAATAATCGAGATCTACAACAGGAATTCTTTCCGATTCATCGCTTGTTAAATTATTGATATAAGCCGTACCAAAATCAAGGTCTAAATAAAAATTGCCCGATAACTCATCAACATATACGTTTCCATATTTATTAAACAACTTTACGTTTAAATATACCGGATGCTTTATGTAGTAATTGATTTTATACGATGAACGACGATTGTTAAACGAATGATCCAACAATGAACGATTGATTTTAGTTTTAAATTGAATGCAATTACTATCAACTTTTTCCATTACATCAAATGCCTGAATGTATTGATTGATGAATTTTACCTTTTCAGTCGTAACTTCGATTACAACACGCACTTCGAGTTCGTTTTTTTGCCAGACTTCCATGTTCAAATCACCATACAAGTTATTTATTTCAAGAGTTAATAAAGGATTAACGGGTAAATTTCGAATCAATTCTTTTTGTAATGTTTGTTTGTTTTGCGATACACCCATCGAAAAGACGAGAAAGCCCAGAAAACAAATAAATAATTTCATAATCGATTTTTTTTTAAATTACACTCATTACTCAAAATTTATGCCACTCTTTACATTCAATTATTTTGGCGAATAAACAACATTAAATTCGATGATTTTTGTTTCGCCGTTTTCGTCTTGTATTAACAATTCGTGCTTACCAAGAGACGGCTGAAGCGATATGGTATGCCTGTTTTGAGTTTGAGCTACCCATTGACCATCTAAATACCAAAATAAACTTGCATCTGTTTTTCGATGAGTAGCC
Organism: uncultured Bacteroidales bacterium; assembly: GCA_937960415.1. Taxonomy (GTDB): domain Bacteria; phylum Bacteroidota; class Bacteroidia; order Bacteroidales; family GWA2-32-17; genus Ch61. Next base: position 49,033 of record CALGPK010000038.1, read on the forward strand.
TCAAAAATAACGCTGCTCAAAGTGCCATCTAAATTGCGTGGTATATATAAATTGGTATAATTTTGAGGATAAATGATTTCAATGTTATTTTGCTGTGTTTGAATTTCGATACAATCATTTCTAAATGGAGGCAGCATTTCGTACGAAGGATTTTTTCTTCTGTAATACAATTCCATGGCTGGAGGTAAAACAAAATAGGACCGTTTTCTGATATTATGAACACTCTCACACTCGCTGTTTACTCGATATTTACAGGTTGAATCGAGGTAAACAAGTTTATGATAAGGACAAGTTTGAATTTTTAGTGTTTTTTTACACACTATTTCGTTTACTATTTCGTTGCAAAAAGGAGATGGTAAATATCCCGATTGCTTACACACTCGTATCATTTGAAGGTCATCATAAGGAATGGGATAAGTAACATTCGTTAAGTGTAAAATAGAGAATATATCAAACAATATAGGCGCAGCTTTTTTAATACCAGTCAAATCGGCCGAGCTTTTTCCGGTTGCATTCCCTACCCAAACAACAACTGCATAATCGGGCGTGATACCCACAGCCCATGCATCGCGATAGCCAAAGCTTGTTCCGGTTTTCCATGCTATTGTTTTTTTGCTTCGAAACAAATACCAGTATCCCTGATTTTTCGGACGCTCTACTTCGTTCATTGCCTGAAAAGTAAGCCAAACAGAGCCTTTCGATAAAGGAATATCGACCGTTTGCTTATTCATGCCTTTAAAATACATGAGACTATTGGTAATTTCATTGTTCGTTAATAAATTAGACATATTTGCATAAGCATTCATCAACTCCGACATTTTTATCTCACAACCACCTAATATAAGCGATAATCCATAATAATCTTGCGAACGAGTAATGGTTGAAAAATTCATCTTTTTCAAAAAATCTATAAAGCGTTGAACGCCATACAATTGTAGCATTTTTACAGCTGGCACGTTTAACGATTTAACCAGTGCATTGTTTGCTTTCACTGCTCCTTCGTAGGTAAGGTTAAAATTTTTGGGGGCATACCCTCCTATCTGCATTGGAATATCGGGCAAAAGCATATCAGGAGTTAATTCGCCTTCGTTTAGCATCGTAGCATACAGAAATGGCTTTAAAATGCTACCACCACTGCGTTTGGCTTCTATCATGTTGACGTGATAAGCATCCAGAGGGCTACCTTTATCGATATAATTCCCAATATACACTATCGCTCTCTTTTCGGGAAGCTTACATACTAACACTGCTGCATTTCGAATGCCATTGGCATCGTTTTCTAATTTATACCGTTCTAATATCTCATACACTTGTTTTTGCAAAAAAAGTTGAATGTACGTATGGTACGTATAATAGTCGGGGTATGTATTTTTTAAAAAAGCTAATAAATGTGGTGCTTCATGATTTCCGAAATGATCGGATATAACAATAGAATCGTTTTTAGAAATTTCGTAGGTCAAACTATCAATCAATTGATAGGTAAATAGTTTATACAATAGCAGGTTGCGTCGTTTTTTTAGTATATCGACATTTCGCTTTACATTCACATTCGAAGGATTTTTAGGTAAAACCGCCAGTAAGGCACTTTCCGACCAGGATAGTTCATGCAACGGACGGTTAAAATACCTGAACGAAGCGGATTCAGCACCTACAACGTTTCCACCAAAAGGGGCATATTGTAAGTAAAACTTTAATATATCGTACTTATTATACTTTAATTCAATATAATACGACAAAAACAATTCGATAATTTTTTGTGTGTACGTTCGTTTTTTGTTGCCTAAATACATTCGGGCAACTTGCATGGTTATAGTGCTTCCTCCGCTGTATTTTCTACCATATTTAATATTTTGAAAAGCGGCTCGTAAAAGTGACCAATAATCGACACCAGAATGAAAGAAAAATCTTTTGTCTTCCTGCATTAGCAAACAATAAAGATATTTTTTGGGAATACTATCGCTGGTATATTTTATTCGCCATTGCCCATCGTTAGCAACCTGGTAATCGAGCAATTCACCATTTTCATCATATAGGACATAACTGTATGCTGTGGTAAAATTTATACCCGGAAGCATCCATAATACTACTGCAATTAAAAAAAGAAAAAATAAAAGAATCGACCTAAATGTTATTTTCATTTTACATCGATTGAAGTATAATACCGCCGAGTAATACTTCATCGTTTAAATAAAAAACAGCTGATTGTCCAGGAGTTACAGCATATACTTTTTCTTGTGGTACAACCCGAATGGTATTGTTTGGTTGATGATACAATCGTACTTTTACCGGTGGGGTTCTATATCGCACTTTTGCGTCGACTATCAGACCATCGTCGAAATCGGCTATACTTACAAAATTAGGCCTTTCTATCAAAAATTCTTTTGTTACTAAATCTTCGTATGTCGATAGGACTATTTCGTTCGTTTCGTATCGTATTTCTTTAACATAATGTGGTGCTCCCAGTGCAATACCTAATCCTTTGCGTTGTCCGATGGTGTAATGAGCAATACCTTTATGTTTACCCAGCACTTCTCCATTAGTAGAAACAAAGTTTCCCTCTTTAGATAAAGCATTGTGCGAAGATGGCTGGCTTTTTAAAAATCGCCTATAGTCGCCGTCTGGTATAAAGCAAATTTCCTGACTTTCTTTTTTTTTAAACAATTCTTTGAACCCTTTTTGCAATGCTAATTCTCTAACTTGTTGTTTGGTAAAGTTGCCAAGCGGAAACAACGTTTTTGATAAATGTTGCTGTGTAAGCATCCAAAGAAAATATGTTTGGTCTTTTTGTTGGTCAATGCTACGGGCAAGAATCATACGGTTATTTTTAGAGTAAACTCTTGCATAATGACCTGTAGCAATATAATGGCAACCGATAGACTGTGCAAATTGCAGAACTTTTCCCCATTTTATTTCATAGTTGCACAACACACAAGGGTTAGGAGTTCGTGCATGCGTGTATTCGCCAATAAAGTTATTGATAACCGTTTGCTTAAAAAAGTCGCGATAATCTAAAATGTGATGTTCCATGCCATTATTTATCGCAAAATTTCTGGCTTCGGCTATCGATTCGATGCTACAACATCCTTTCATTTTTTCGAGGCATCCTTGTTGAATACTATCGTAAACACGAAAGGTTGCTGCAACTACCTTGTAGCCCTGTTCTTTGAGTAATATGCACGATAAAGAACTGTCTATACCACCACTTAAACTGACTAAAACTTTTTTTGCTGTCATATTATTCTAATTCCTGGGCTTAAATTTGGGATTAAAAAAATCTTCTTCTTTTGGTTCGGGAATTTTTCCTTTCATTTTATCCCACTTCAAAACTTGCTTGGCAAATTCACGATTAACTTGATCTTCATTTTTGAGTTTACCATTGATGTATTCCAATTCTTTTTTAATTGTGCCATCTTCGTTGTAAACAATCCATTTTCCATGAGGTAAATCGTTTACATAATAGCCATCGATGTATATTTTGCCGTTTTCGAAATAAACCTTTATTGGTCCTTTACGAACGCCATGTTCGTAATAAATCTCAATACGCGTAAAGCCGCTTTCATCGAAATATTCTTTATATACTCCATGAATTTTTCCATTATCGTATGGAATTTTTCTAGAAACTTGCTTGCTTCTGTAATAACTAAATGAAGGACCATGTAAAACGCCTTTCAAGTAAGACTCTTTCATCATTAAAGCTCCATCTACTCCGTAGTACTCCCAGATGCTGTCTTTAACATTTTGATTGATATATTTTCCTTTGGCCATGAGTTTACCATTGTCCCAATAATGACGTGCATAACCAACAGATCCATCGTTGTTGTATTGAATTTCCGATTTTAATGCTCCAGACGTGTACCAACGTTTGTATGTTCCTACCAATTTATTGTCTTTAAAATATGCAATGTAAGCTATTTGGTCTTTATTGTACTTTTTTATCCATTTACCTTGCTTATTGCCTTGAATATCTGTATAGTTGATAATACTATCATTACCCGGTTGTCCAACATTTTGTGAAAAAATATGGAAAAAAGACAATAAACAGGCAATAGAAAAAAAATACTTCATGTGTACAAACCCCTTAAAACTATAACGTTATTTAAAAAAACTTTATTATTAAATCATCAATTTAAGCATGGTTTTTACAGCATTTTCTATACCATCATAAATTTGAGCTATGGACGATTCAAGCATATAGCAAGGTGTTGTTACAATTTTATTTTCAGTATCAACAGCAACCTCTGTATTTCCGGTGTTGACGTGTTTAGCTCCAAAACTTTCGAGGGTTTTAGCAACATTGGTATCGTTGCCTATGGTTAGTGCTATATTGCCCAGAACCTTTGCTAAAATAGCAGGAGCTATGCACCATGCTCCAATTACTTTTCCCTGACGAGCTGCATCAATTATGACTTTTTCCAGTTCGGGCAATACTTTCATTTTATCGCCATCGAAGGCAAATGTTGATAAGTTTTTTGCAGCACCATATCCCCCCGGAATAATCAATGCATCGTACTCGGACATATTCAAATTACTTAAAGGTTGAATTTGCCCACGTGCTATTCGTGCCGATTCAACTAATACATTTCGTTTTTCGTTCATTACGTCGCCCGTTAAATGGTTAACTACATGATATTGTTCGATATCGGGGGCATAAATGCCATATTCGGCACCCAAACGAGATATAGCTAATAACGTTAATGTGGCTTCGTGAATTTCAGAACCATCAAAAACGCCACATCCGGATAGTACAACGGCAATTTTTTTTGTTTTCATAATTATTTCGTATTTTTGATTATGCACGAAGTTAATAGTTTTTTTTCGAATTTTGTATATGATTCGGTTATTCTTTGCCATTACATTAAAAGATAGCCAGCAATTAAATGTTTTTTTCAACAATGCGAAACAACAATTGGGTTTGGCTGGGAAAATTAAATGGGTACATCCCGAACAACTTCACATTACAGTAACTTTTATTGGCGAAGTAGAAGAAAATGTTGCCAGAATTTTAATACAACAATGCCATCCATTATTTGCTTCACTGTCCGAAATTAAACTAAAATTTAATAAAAATCTTGTTTTTTACCATCAACAAAAACCTACTGTAGTAGGAATAAAATTCGAAACAAACGATGAAATTCTAAAACTCAAAGAACAAACCGATACATTACTCCGCAATTACAATATTAAAACTGAAAAAAGACCATTTGTACCTCATATAACCTTTGGTAGAGTTAAACAAACATTCGATACAGAAGCATTCAGAAAATACGAACTCGAATTATACAACAATACCAAAGAATTAGAAGCCGACCGTTATTCATTATATCAAAGTATATTGAATTATTCAACAGGTGCCCAATATATACCTTTATGGACGGTTAAATTCGGATACCAATAAGCAAAACATCGTCGGTTTGTTCGTTATCTCCTTTCCAATCGTTAAAAGTTTTCGACAGAATTTCTTTTTGCTCAAGTGCATGTTGTGATGAAATTTGCCACAATAAATTTTTTAATCGGTTGTATTTAAACTTTTTATTATGTTGACCACCAAATTGATCGGCGTATCCATCGCTAAACAAATAAATCATATCACCTTTTGAAACAGGTAAGGCATGATTGGTAAAGGTATCGGCAAAACCATCGAAATTAACTCCTATGGGCAATTTGTCGCCTTTTATCTCAAATATTTTTCCATGATGGGTATAATAAACTTCGTGATATGCACCAGCAAACTCAACCAATTGGTGAAAGCGATGAATACTAACTACTGAAACATCCATACCATCATTTACACCACTTTCGTTATATGTTTGACGCAAAAAGTCGGATACCCCGATATCTAAAAAATTCAAGATTTCAGATGGTTTTGTTTTTTGATTGATTTTAATAGCCTGATTAAGTATGTCGTAACCAATTACAGACATCATAGCTCCGGGCACACCATGACCGGTACAATCAACAGCAGCTACAATAATGTAATCCTGCACTTGTTCTACATAATAAAAATCGCCACTTACAACAGCCTTAGGAATGTAAAGAATAAAATACTCTGCAAGCAAGCGATCAATAAAATACATAGGAGGTAAAATAGCCTGTTGGATCCTGAATGCATATCGTATGCTTTCCTCTAACTCTTGTTTTTGACCTTCAATATATTTTCCTTGTTCTTTTAAAAAGCGTATCTGATGCAATATTTCATCTTCTTGTATCTTTAACTGAAATTTTTGTTGCTCCAGTGTTTCACGGTAATGTTTTAGTTGATGGATATGTTGTTTTTCGACATCTTTTAGTTTAAAGAATGAATAGATCAATAAAAATAAAAGCAGTAAAACAAGAATCAAGTTAATTAAAAAGCTAAAATGGTGAATAAAAAAATAAATGGTAAACAACAACAATACAACGCTAACTATAAGCGAAAAAATTATACTATTTTTTATCTTTAACATGATTTCAAAAAAACATTAGACCTAAATTATAGAAATTAAGAAACCAATACAATGGCAATAATGCATCATCTTTTTGAATAATTAATTTGCAATAAAGTTACATTTTTTTCAAATATGATTATTCTCATTTTGCACAAAATATTTTGATGCGTATATTTGTAAAAATAAATTTTATGGATTATGAGTGTAAATGTTTTAGAACTAAAAGCAGCTCACAAATTGCTTAAAGAATTTTTTTACACGGTAAAACCTTTGTATAGAGGTTATACCGATCAGATTTTATACATTAATGTTGGTACCAACGAAATTAAAATTAAAGATGTACCACCTCTAATGAAAGAAAAATTTATAGGTGGCAAAGGTTATGGATTAAAACTTTTGTGGGATGCTACAACTCCAACCACTAAATGGAATGATCCGGAAAATGAAATAATAATTGGTTCAGGACCTATTGGCGGTATTACACAATACAGTGGTACAGGAAAATCGCTGGTTGTAAGCATTTCTCCTCAAACCGACATAGTAATCGACAGCAATGTTGGTGGTTTTTTTGGTCCTTTCTTAAAATTTTCGGGATTCGATTCCCTCGAAATTCAAGGCAAAGCTCAAAACGACATCATTATATACATTGATGGCGTAAAAGGTAAAATTGAAATTTTTGAAGCTCCACTCGAATCTCTCGATAGCTGGCAGCTACCCGAACAACTTACCGAAATGTTTGCCGAAAACGAAGCAGATAAAAAGAATCTGGCTATTATTTCAACAGGTCCTGCTGCCGATCACACCTTGATAGGAATGCTCAATTTTACTTTTTACGACCCCAAACGCAAAAAAATCCGTTTAAAACAAGCTGGTCGTGGTGGAATTGGTACTGTTTTTCGCGATAAAAAGCTCAAAGCTATCGTTTGCAAAATTCCTGGTGTTAAAGGCAACCTGAACAACGTAGCTAACCTGGAAGCTATAATGGAAAGAGGACGTCGGTTAAACAAGGAAATAAGAGAATTGGACGACAAACAGGCAGAAATGAGAACCAAAGGAACAGCACATCTTACCAATATTATGAACGATTACGATCTGCTACCAGTTAAAAACTTCAAATACGGTTCACATCCCGATGCTTATAAAATACATTCCGATGTTTTCAAGTCTTACTTTACTCAAGGCATACCCGATGGATGCTGGATAGGTTGTAATCTATCGTGCGCCAAAGCAGTTGACGGATTTGAACTCAAAACCGGTCCCTTTAAAGGACAAAAAGTAATTGTAGATGGTCCTGAATACGAAACTGCTGCAGGATTGGGCTCCAATTGTGCTATTTTCGACCCTGAACATATTATAGAAGCTAATTTTTATTGCGATGTTTACGGGATTTGTACCATAACGTTTGGTACTATTGTAGCGTTTATTATGGAATGTTACGAGTATGGAATATTGAATAAAGAACGCACCATGGGACTCGAAATGACATGGGGAAACAGTGCCGCTGTACTCGAACTTTTACATCAAATGGCTCGTGGCGAAGGATTTGGAAAAATTGCCGGATTAGGAGTGCAAAAAATGAAAGAAATGTTTATCGAAAAAGGATGGGGCGATCCTCAATTACTTAACGATATAGCAATGGTTAACAAAGGGCTCGAATATAGCCAATACGTTTCAAAGGAGTCGCTGGCGCAACAAGGCGGCTACGCTATGACCAACAAAGGTCCTCAACACGACGAAGCCTGGCTCATTTTTATGGATATGGTTAATAATCAAATACCAACCTTCGAAGATAAAGCCGAAGCTTTACACTATTTCCCAATGTTTCGTACATGGTTCGGATTGCAGGGACTCTGTAAGTTGCCATGGAACGATATAGAACCTGCCGACAATCATTTAACCGATGAACCGGCTAAAGTACCCGAACATGTTGATAATTACGTTACCATTTATAATGCAGTTACCGGTTCAAATATCGATAAAGACGAACTGATTCGCCAATCAGAACGTGTTTATAATTTCCAGCGTATTTTTAACATACGTCGTGGCTATGGTACACGCCAATACGATGCCCAACCTTATAGAGCTGCTGGTCCTGTTACTGTTGAAGAATACGAATCGCGTGCAGAACGCTACGATAAGCAACTAAAAGAAATATTAGGATTAGATCCTACACAAATGACAACTGAGGAAAAAATAAAAGCACTTCGTAAATATCGCGAAGAACGATACGAACAACTGTTAGATGCCGTTTATCAACGCAGAGGTTGGAATAAAAATGGTGTTCCAACTATTGAACATCTTAAAAAGATTGGGATGGATTTACCCGAACTAATTGAAGTTATAAAACCACTACAATAAGCCAATTTTCATTTAAAAAAATGCAAAAGGCTGTAATTTATTTACAGCCTTTTTT
>CALGPK010000039.1 GCA_937960415.1 uncultured Bacteroidales bacterium
GGTTTTAAAAGTCCTGCTCAGATTCAACAAGTGGTAGTAGTCGAAGGTTCTAATCCGGGTGCAGTTACTAAAGTTACCGTATTTGGCGAAAAAGGTCAGCAACAGGTTGTTTACGAGGCTCAACCCAAAAATTTAGGAATACGTACGCGCATGCTTCATATTTTTTTACCTCAACCAACCGAATTTTATGTTAAAGAAGTGGAAGTAAGATTAGATCCGTTGGCTGTTATTGGACGAAACGGTATTGATGCCATTGGAATTTCTGATAGTAGAGACAGTATAAAATGGTCGATAAATGTTGTTCCCGATTTAATTTTTTCGTCTAAACCCGAAAATCTTGGCGATGCCATTAACTCCATTTATGACGAAGTAGCACCAATGATTTCTCCCGATGGAAGAACTATTTACTTTGTGCGAAAGTTTCATCCCGATAATGTCGGTGGCAACAAAGATGAAGACGATATTTGGTACTCTATTAAGGATGATAACGGAAACTGGACACCTGCTAAAAACATAGGTCCTCCTCTAAACAATCAGTATAACAATTTTGTTCAGTCGATTACACCTGACGGTAATACGCTATTATTAGCAAACGTATATAACAAAGACGGTTCAACAGCTCCAGGTGTATCTGTAACCTATAAAACACGTCAGGGATGGGCATTTCCCGAAAAACAAACGATTGACGATTTTTACAATATGAGCCCATTTGCCAATTATTTTTTGTCCAACGATGGGCAGTTTTTAATTATGGCTCTCGAACGAAAAGATTCGTATGGTGAGCTCGATTTGTATGTTAGTTTTCGCAAAGGTGACAATCGCTGGTCGAAACCACTAAACCTAGGTCCAATTATTAACACATCGGTTAACGACTATTCGCCTTTTTTAGCTGCCGATGGTGTAACGCTTTATTATTCTACTGCCGGAAAATCGGGTTATGGAAAGGAAGATATTTTTATGACTACTCGCCTTGACGACACATGGCAAAACTGGACAGAACCATTAAACTTAGGTCCAGTATTAAATAGCTCCGAAAGCGATACCAAGTATAATATTCCTGCATCGGGGGAATACGCATATTTTTCATCGACAAAAGGTTCTAAAGGCAAAAACGACATTTTCCGTATAAAATTACCTTCAAAAGCTAAACCCAAACCGGTTGTGCTTATTTCGGGTAAAGTACTCAACGAAAAGACCAACCAACCCGTTGATGCTCGTATTATTGTTGAAGAATTGCCCGGAGGTAAGGAAGTGGCTGTTGCTCGTACAGATCCTAATACAGGTGAATTTAAAATTATATTACCTGCTGGTAAAAAATATGGTTTCCGTGCCATTGGTCTAGGATTTTTTGATGTAAATAAATACATCGATTTGTCCGATGTTACCGAATACACCGAAATAGAAGACGAAATGCTACGCCTGTCGCCAATAGAAGTAGGTTCCGTAGTTCGTTTAAATAATATATTCTTCGAATTTGCCAAGGCAGTGCTTTTACCCGAGTCTTATCCCGAATTAGACCGTACAGCCGAATTTCTGAAAAATAATCCTACTATAGAAATAGAAATTGGTGGTCACACCGATGATATTGGCTCTGAAAAAACCAACCAAATACTGTCTGAAAAACGTGCCCGTGCTGTTGCAGATTATTTAATAAGCAAAGGTATAGATCCTAAACGCATGACAGTAGTTGGATATGGTGAATCACGCCCTATTGCCTTCAATACCGATGAAGAAGGAAGAGCTATGAACCGTAGAGTAGAATTTAAGGTAATGAAAAAGTAAGTTTTTACTTTTCTAAATAAAGAGTTTACCTATAAAAGGGCTTTTGTTTTTTACAATTTTATATGCAATTTTGTAATCCAATTAAACCAATTCAGATATGTCAGGTCATAATAAGTGGTCAACGATTAAGCGCAAAAAAGGAGCCTTAGATGCCAAACGTTCGAAAATCTTTTCCAGAATTATTAAGGAAATACAAATTGCGATAAAAGAGGGCGGACCTAACCCCGAAGCCAACCCTCGCTTGCGTTTAGCCATACAAAATGCCAAAGGGGCTAACATGCCCAAAGAAAATATACAGCGTGCCATATCTAAAGCCAACTCAGAAGGCGGAAACTTACAAGAAGTTACGTTTGAAGGATATGCTCCCGGCGGGGTTGCTATTTTTATTGAATGTTTGACCGATAATAATAACCGTACGGTAAGCAACATACGCGCTATATTTAACAAACGTGGTGGAAATCTTGGCACCAATGGCTCGTTGAGTTTTTTGTTTGAACGAAAGGGTGTATTTACCATTCCCAAAACTCAAATAAAAAACATGGAAGAGTTCGAATTAGAGGTCATTGATGCTGGGGTAGAAGATATTGAAGACAATGACGATATCATCATATTAACCTGTCCGATGGAAAGTTTTGGTAAGGTGAACAAGAAGCTCGAAGATATGAAAATTGAACCCGAAAATGCCGAATTGCGTCGAATTCCAAACGATTACAAAAAATTAGATTTAGAAACTGCTCAAAAAGTGTTGAAAATGATTGAAGAATTTGAAGATAACGACGACGTTCAAAATGTTTGGCATAACCTTGAAATGACCGACGAAATCGTTAATTCGATGGAATAATTATCGCATGTATATTTATTTTTCAACACTTGGCTGTAAGTTAAATTACACCGAAACCTCTGCAATAAAACAAATATCGCAAAAATTAGGATATAAGCCAACACGTAACATTAAAGAAGCCAATATTATAATTATTAACACTTGCACAGTAACTCATACAGCCGATAAAAAATCGCGATATGCCATACGGCATTTACATCATCAGAATCCAAATGCAACCATTATTGTAACAGGTTGCTATGTCGATACAGACCAAGATGTAATAAAAAATATAGAAGGGGTATCGGTGGTAGTTACGAATAGTCAAAAAAAGTATTTCGAACAAATATTGCAAAACAAAGCTTATGAATTACGAGACGAGAAAAATACAAATTTCTTTAAAGCCTATTCGGTAGGCGATCGTACACGTTCGTTTCTGAAGGTTCAAGATGGTTGTAATTACTTTTGTTCGTATTGCAAAGTTCCTTTCGCACGAGGCAGAAGTCGAAATGCTTCGATTTCTGAGATTGTAGAACAGGCAAGAGAAATAGAAAGGCATAAGATTAAAGAAGTAGTTTTATCGGGTATTAATATAGGTGATTTTGGTCATTCCACAGGCGAACAGTTTATAGACCTCATTCGGGCTTTGGAACAACAAACCCTTATTGAACGTTATCGTATATCGTCTATTGAACCTAATTTACTGACATACGAGATTATCGATTTTGTATTATCGTCGAAACGTTTTGTTCCGCATTTTCATTTGCCCTTACAATCTGGTTCTGACGAAATTTTGCAACGTATGAACCGAAAATACGATGTTCTACATTTCATCGAAAAAGTGTCGTATATCCGATCAAAATCGGCCGATGCAGCCATAGGGGTTGATGTTATTGTTGGATTTCCGGGAGAAACAGAGCAACAATTTTTAGAAACTTATCATTTAATCGATCAACTTTCTATTACATACCTTCATGTTTTTGAATATTCCGACAGAAAAGGCACGCGTTCGTATCAATTTTCATCGAAAGTTAGCGAAAAGGAAAAAAAGCGGCGAAGCGAACTTTTAAGAAGTCTTTCAAAAGTAAAAAAGAAAGTTTTTGCACAGACCTTTATTAACACGAACCGAATGGTTTTGTTTGAGAAAAAACATGATGGGAGCTGGATAACTGGTTTGACAGATAATTATCTGACTGTAAAAATACCATATCAGGAACATTTGATTAACCAAATAGTGCCAGTTTATTTAAAAGAATGGAATGAAGAAAAAGAATTTTTAATTGGCCAATATTATGAATTATGAACATTTGTGCATACAATCGTGCCAGATAGTGCAAGAAGTAGCCGAATTTATTCGTGGCGAATGGAATAAATTTTTGTGGAAAGATGTTGAAAATAAAGGCGTTCACAATTTTGTTACATACATAGACAAAAAAAGTGAAGCTATTCTCGTCGATAAACTCAGTAAACTTTTGCCCGGATCAGTGTTTTACACCGAAGAGGAAACTGTAGAAAGAGAAGAAGGACGTTTAAAATGGTTTATCGACCCACTCGATGGAACAACAAATTACATTCATCATCTTTCGCCCGTGGCTATTTCGGTTGGATTATACGAAAAAGATAGGCCTTTATTAGCCATTGTTTACGAAATAAGTTTACAAGAATGTTTCTATACCTGGCATAAGGCAAATGCTTCGTTTTTAAACAACCGCAGTGTTTCGGTAAGTATGCATAATAGGCTTAAAGATAGCCTTATAGCAACAGGCTTTCCATATTACGATTATTCGCGTTTAAAAGGTATGCACAACTCACTCGATTATTTTTTTAAGCATAGCCATGGAGTTAGGCGATTAGGAAGTGCTGCTACCGACTTGGCTTATGTGGCTTGTGGCCGTTTTGAGGCGTTTTACGAGTATGGTTTGCAGCCATGGGATGTAGCCGCCGGTGCATTTCTGGTTCAGAATGCCGGCGGGCGTGTTTCCGACTTTTCGGGCAATGATAATTATATTTTCGGTAAAGAAATTATTGCAACTAATGCACTGGTGTATTCCGAATTTCTTACTTGTATTCAGCAGTTTTTTAGTTAATTCCAATTATTGCATTGCAAAAATTCCGAATACAATGCAATTAAGAAAAGTCAAGTTTTACGGTTTGCAGTTACTGCAGCAGAAAAGTGGGGAGTTCTTTTTAATAGTTCACAATGACCCATTTCGGGTAAAAAAAATAATCATTTTTTTCAGTCTATTTTTATGCTAACTTTACATAAAATGTTTTAACTATGAAAAATTTACTGATAATTATATGCTTATTTATCTCATTGCCCATTTTGGCTATTAAAACGTACTATTATTTTGTTCCATTTTATGACATCGAAGGAAAGCCTTATATAGAAATGTACTTTACTTTTTTGGGAAAGACGTTAAAATACAAAACCACCGAAAAAGGTTTTAGAGGATGTATAGAGTTAACCCTAATTTTTAAACAAGATACAGATGTAAAACATTTCGATAAACTTTATGTAGGCGCCCCCATTTTGGACGATACGTTGAATACAAAGGATTTTGCATTTGTACACCGCATGTTTATTGATCCAGGTATTTACAATCTGGAGCTTATTGTACGTGATACGCTTAATAAAACATCGGACGGAGAAAATCGATTTTTCGATATTATACAAATATTTCCTTTAGAAAAAGAAATTAGATGTTCAGGCATTCAGTTAATAGAGAAAGCAAGTCTTACTACACAAGAAAATATGTTCAGTAAAAGTGGATACGATTTGTATCCTTATATGACAGACTATTATCCTTCGAACATTAATAAAATACAGGCATACATGGAGTTTTACAATACTCAACATGTATTAGGCAACGAAGAGTTTTTGGTCAAGGCATATATTAATAAAGTTACAAGCACTCAACCTTTTGAGCAATATGTTCAGACAAAACGTATGAAAAGTAGTGTAATTGTTCCTTATGTTATAGGATTTGATATAGCGTCATTACCATCGGGCAATTATTATTTAAGCATCGATTTGATTAATAAAAATAATCAGGTAATGGCTTCGCAGAAGGTGTTTTTTCAACGGAGCAACCCCTATCTCGATAAGTCAAAAACAGTGGATATGGACGAAGTGAAGAGCAGTTTTATAGGTAGTTACGAAAATATAGACACGCTTAAAGATTTTATTCGTTGCCTTTTTCCTATTGCTAACAGTGTAGAATGGGATAGGGCACTAACGGTGTTGCAATCGAAAGATGCTTTGCAAATGAAGCGATACATACTCGAGTTTTGGAAAAGCCGAAATGTTTTAGATCCAGAAACCGAATGGAAAAAATACAAGGTGCTAGTCGATTATGTTAACAAGCTGTATAGTACGCAGGTTAAAAGGGGCTACGATTCCGATAGGGGAAGGGTTTATTTAAAGTATGGTGCACCGAACAATGTAATTGAGAGTAAACATGAACCTTCGGCATATCCTTACGAAATTTGGCATTATTATGTGGTGGGCAACCAGCGTGATCGTCGTTTTGTTTTTTACAATCCTACATTGGTTGGCAACGATTACATTTTGCTCCACTCCGATGTACGTGGCGAAGTGTATGATAAAAATTGGGAACGCCGTTTAAGCAGCCGCAACAATTCGATGTACAATTTTAATGCTACCGAAAGCGACGATCAATATGGTAGCCGAGCAAGGGAGAATTTCAGAAATAAATAGGGCAATTGTAATGCGTTTCGATATAACGATTGTTTTTACTCTGGTTTACAAAGGGTAATTATTTTATTCAGACTATTCATGAAAAACCATTATAATAATATAATGAACGTTAAATGACTTTTCCCGACCATTGACGTCAAGTATTTACTGGGAGTTTTCAATTAGAGCCAGTTAACGAAATTTTTAATCGCATTATATTAAGAATTGTCTCATACTAAAGATGGATTTAACCAGAAAGTTATGCAATGTAATGGCTTTATTTGTATAAAATATTTCTAAATAAAACTTGTTGAAAAACAATTTTATATATCTACCTGTAAATCAAATTTTTATTTTTCTATAATAAATCTTTCGTTGTATATAATTGATTAGCAAGATTTTAGATAGATTAGTAAAGTTAAATTTTTTTTAAATATTCAAAAATTTTTGATAATATTGCATCCCATAAATCATATAGCATTTATTGGATGCAAATTAATAGAACCATACGTTATGCTATAAGAGTTGTTATAAGTTTAGCTGAATCAGATAAACCTGTATTTCAAAAGGAAATTGCTGAAAAACATCAATTATCCGTCAAATTTTTAGATTATATAATAAAAACGCTAAAAACTCACAAAATTATAAAAAACTTTAAGGGTAAAAGTAGTGGCTATGTATTAGCAAAACCTGCTACTGAAATTAGTGTTTACGATATTTTTATGGCTTTTGATTCTTTATTAGAAATTAATTGTTTAGACGATGCAACCTCTTGCTTTATGTCTCCTAATTGTAAAGCACGATGTTTTTGGATGGAATTCAGAAATGAGATAATCAAATATTTAAAATCAAGAAATATTCATGATATATTAACTTATAAAACCTTTGATTTATGAAAGGAGTATATTCTATTTTGAGTATGATTGTATTATTTTCTCTTTTTGAGTTAAGATTAGAAGCTCAGGAAAAGTCTGGAAAATTTTCAGCATTAATGTTTGGCGATTATTTTTACAATATTCAACGCGATAGTTTATCAACAAGTTTGAATAATGCTATTATGAACGATTCAAAAGATTTAAATGGGTTTATTTATCGAAGAATATATTTAACTTATGATTATACATATAATTCTAAAATTACGACTAGAATTAATTTAGAATCCGATCCAACAACCTTCAATCAAAACGGAAAGCTTAATTTCGTTATAAAAGATGCCTCATTTTCTATGGATAGTATTTTATCAACTTTTTCTGTACATGTAGGTATTATGCCTCCTCCTGTTTTTAATCTGTCTGAGAAATGGTGGGGACATCGTTTTTTAGAAAAAACTATAGTTGATTTACGTGGGATATGTTCAAGTCGCGACTTTGGACTGTCTATAAATGGAACAGGGATTTCTAAAAAAATTTTTTACTCTGTAATGATAGGTAATAATTCGGGCAATAAATTAGAACTCGATCGATTTAAAACCCTTTATTCTATGATAGGTTTTAACCCCAACGAAAAAATGCTTATGTATGTTAGCTCTAGCTACTTTTTTCTTAATAAAGCTATTAACTTTTATGACACCATATTACCCATTCAAAAAATCAGTAAAGATAAAATACTGTTAACTTTTTTTGCAGGTTATAAAAAAGAACAATCTTATTCATTTGGATTAGAATGGTTTACTCAGGTAAATACAAATAATTACAATACAGGTCAGGAATTTAAGACTTATCTGACGTATGGAGCAACGATTTACGCCAGTTATTTCGTAACAGACAAAACCTCGTTGGTTGCCCGATACGATTTTTTTGAACCTAACAATTATTCAAAAGTTAAGAACGACCAACGAATGTTCGTCATAGCTGGTTTAAATTATTATATCAATAAGAATTTTATACTTTCGCCAAATGTCATGTCCGAGATATATGATAAAACATATAACGGAAAAAATATAAAACCGGGTATAACTCCAAGAATAACTTTTTACTGGAAATACTAATTTTTTAAATATATCATATATGAAAAAAGAAAACATCATTAGTAGAAGAGAATTTATAGGACAACTTACTAAAATAGGAGCTTTAGGACTGGCAACTTATGTTAGCCAAAAAGCTTTTGGTTCGACCGAAACAGCTACCAACAACAAACAAAAGCATCGGTATGGTATGGTTATCGATACTCGACGATGTGTAGGATGTAGGGCTTGTGTTATGGCTTGCAAGGCAGAAAACGGTACTCCTCTGGGTATTTATTATACACTGGTTTTTGATGAAATTCTTCAAAATAAGCCCAGCGACAAACCTATTTATATGACCAAGCCTTGTTTCCATTGCCAGAAGCCTTCCTGTGTGGATATGTGCCCAGTTTCGGCAACCTTTAAACGAGAGGAAGATGGTATTGTAGTGGTCGATTACGACAGATGCATCGGTTGCAGGTATTGCATGACAGCATGCCCCTATTCTGCCCGATGGTTCGATTTTGGAGAAAATTATCCTGCAGTAGCCGAAAATACTGATTATGCCGCAATACCTTCGCCCGAATACAACCAATTTAGAGAACGAAAGCCTCATACTTCACCTATTGGTAATGTAAGGAAATGTACATTTTGTATTCATCTGCAGGATGAAGAAGGAAAATACAACAAAAAAGAAGGGAGATGGCCTGCCTGTGCCAAAACCTGTACAGCACATGCTATTTTTTTTGGCGATTTAAACGATCCCGAAAGCGAGGTGAACATTCTTCTTCGAGAACATAATTATATTCGATTAAAAGAAGAATTGGGTATCGAACCTAATGTTTATTATTTAATTTAAAAACTAAATAATTATGAAAACAACAATTTTAAAGAAGGCATTCTGGATTTTAGCTATCTTACTGATATTGATAGGCATATATGGTTGGTACATACGTTTATTTTTTGGTCATACGGAAGCAAATTATGGGAATATAATTACATGGGGATTATGGGTTGCTGCCTACATTTATTTTAGCGGGCTTTCTGCAGGTTCATTCTTAGTTTCTTCGATGGTCTATGTTTTTAATGATACAAAATTCGAGAGGATAGGCAAATTATCTGTATTTACAGCTTTGGTTACCCTTCTTATGGCTCTGCTATCGATTTGGGCAGATTTGGGACACATGAACAGAGTCTGGTATGTAATGGTATATCCCAATTTTAAATCGCCTATGGCATGGATGATTTACCTGTATTCTACTTACATGTTATTACTTTTTTGTGAAATATATTTTTTGTTAAGGTACGACTTCGTTGTAGGGAAAAAACAAGCCAATTTTAAAGGTAGAATATGTAAAATTTTATCACTTGGATCGAATGATACAAGCGAAAAATCAAGAATGCGAGATAAAAAAATAGTAAAAATTTTAGCTACAGTTGGCATACCGATGGTTATTTTATTTAGTGGAGGAGTGGGTACACTTTTTGGAGTAGTATCGGCACGACCACATTGGCATAGTGGGTTATTTCCCATTTTGTTTTTAATCTCAGCTCTTGTAAGTGGTGTGGCTTTGGTGACCTTGGTCTCAGCTATATTTCAAGATGGATTTACAAAGAATAAGTCAACCGTTGTTGAATTGGGCAAATTTGTTTTATTTCTGCTTTTGATAGATGTGTTGTTCCAAATTTCAGAATTTTTAATTGCGTATCGTGGAGGGATTCCGGGTCACATAGCAGGTTGGGATATTGTTACCTCGGGTCAGTATGCTTGGGTATTTTGGGGATGGCAAGGCGTAATAGGTACACTAATCCCCATATTATTACTTATTTTACCAACACGAAAATCACCGGTATGGGTAGCACTTGCAGGTTTATTAATTGCAGCCGGCATATTTGGATTACGATTAAATATTGTAATTCCGGGTTTGGCTGTAGAAGAAATTCATGGTTTAACGTCTGCTATTTTTAATCATAGAGTCGATTTGCATTATTTTCCCAGTATATCAGAATGGTTATTAACTTTTGGTATTATTGGTTTTGGTATGTTTTTGTTTGGTTTAGGTGAGTATTTTTTGCCAAAATCTGAAGAAGTTACCGAAGAACATTAAAAAAATTTATAGGAGGAAATTTTATGACAACAATTTTCGAAAAGAATATAAACAGAAGAAAGTTTATAAAAACAGCTCTTAAATTTTCGGGATTGGTATTGTTAACGTCAAGTTTAAGCAGTTGTGCATCGTTTGGTAGTAAACAACATGAAATAAAAATAGACGAAGATCGTTTAAAACAATGGGGTCGTAAGTCTGGAAAATGGATACCTTCATGTTGTAATATGTGTGGAGGGCAATCTGGGATTTTGGTACATGTAGTAGATGGAAAAGTAAGAAAAATTGAGCCCAATCCATGGAATCCGAACAATTATTCCAACATATCATCCGATTTTTTTGATGGATATACCGAAGAACGCGGCTGTAAAGAAGGTGCATCGATTTGCCCCAAGGGAAATTCTGGGATGATGGCTCTTTACGACCCAGATAGGTTGAAAAAACCTTTAAAACGTCGAAATCCAGAACGTGGATTAGATATAGACCCACAATGGGAAGAAATTTCTTGGGATCAAGCATTGAATGAAATTGCTGAAAAACTCAGACAATTACGGCAAAACAAGGAAGCCCATAAATTACTCTGGATGAGTGAAGACCATTCGTTTAAACACATTCAAGAAGATTTTTGTAAACTGTATGGGACCCCGAACTATTCTATACATTCAAACTTGTGTGATGTATCTCGTAAAGCTGCATATAAAACTGTGGTAGGAGACGAACGTCCGCTGGCTGATTTTATACAGTCAAAATACATACTGTTGTTTGGATGGAATCCGACCAGTGCTATCAAATGGGTTTACTTACCCCGAATATTAACAAGAGGTATAGAAAAAGGTGCACGATTGGTAGTGGTAGATCCGTATCTTTCGGATACCGCAGTTAAGGGGCACGATTGGTTGGCTATCCGCCCAGGAACCGACGGTGCTTTAGCCTTAGCTCTTGCTCATTGTATTGTAAGAGATGGGCGATACGATAAGGAATTTGTTGAAAAGTGGACCGTTGGTTTTGAACAATACAGCGAATTTTTGAAAGATAAAACCCCAGAATGGGCAGAAAAAATTACCAGTATACCGGCTCGTAAAATAGAAGAAATTGCCTATGATTTATCTACTATTAAGCCTGCTTGCATCGATGCATGGAGCGGTCCCGGACAGCACACCAATGGTGTACAGGGTGGAAGAGCTATTGCAATGCTGGCAGCTTTGGTTGGTGGTTATGACCGTCCCGGTACACTGATTTTACCTAACAAAACTGGAAATAAACATGTAGCAATTGAAGCCGAAGAATTTGCAAAAGAAACATTAAAAAATTTACGTTTCGACGAATTGCATAAATACCCTCTTGGACATAAATCGGGTGTATATACACAAATGTTCAACAATATTGTAGAAG
>CALGPK010000040.1 GCA_937960415.1 uncultured Bacteroidales bacterium
TCACGAACGATATATGCAACGTGCCATAGAACTGGCACAACAGGGACTCGGCCATACCCGTGCCAATCCCCTGGTTGGCTGCGTTATTGTTCATCAAAATCGTATTATTGGCGAAGGCTATCATCATCAATATGGCGGACCTCATGCCGAAATTGTTGCCATCAACAGTGTAAAAAACCGAAGTCTCATATCACAATCGACCATGTATGTAACCTTAGAACCATGCGCACATATAGGTAAAACCCCTCCCTGTACGCAAACCATTATCTCAGAGCAAATTCCACGAGTTTTTATTGCAGAAACCGACCCCAATCCATTAGTCAATGGTAAAGGTGTCGAAGCCCTTACAAAATCAGGTATTCTAGTCAAAACAGGTCTTTGCAAAAAATCATACCGTTTTATAAACAGACGTTTTTTTACTTTTCACGAAAAAAAGCGTCCTTACATTATATTAAAATGGGCTCAAAGCAACGATGGATTTCTCGCACCCTACTCATCAAACAATTCTGCAAAAAAATATTGGATTAGCAACCATACCAACAAAGTATTAGTACATAAATGGAGAAGCGAAGAAATGGCTATTATAGTTGGCGCACATACCATTGCAAACGACAACCCACAACTCACTGTTCGACTATGGAAAGGACAACACCCCCTGCGAATTTTTATTCAAAACCAAACCCACATTTCACCAAATGCCAACATTTGTAACACCCCTCCCGAAACCATACGTTTTACAAACAATCCTAACATTAACAACCCATCTATTCAAACCTTCATTTTAAATAAAGAAACTTTTCTACAGGAAATGTTGCATAAGCTTTTTGAATTAAATGTCTTATCGCTTATCGTCGAAGGTGGCTCATATACATTACAACAGTTTATTGACCAAAATCTATGGGACGAAGCTCGCATCATCACCGGAAATATTTCATTCAAACAAGGTATTAAAGCCCCCACTATTCACTCAAATCATCAAAATACATTTCAAATTGAAAACGATTGGCTTACAATATTATACAATCTAGATAAAACTTATTAACAATAACTGTATTTTTTTAATCGCATTGCGTTAGAAATTAAATTTCTAATGCAATAATTGGGATAAAAAACAGTAAAACGAATATTTACCAAAAGCAATACGCCACAAAACATTGATTGACAAATGTTTATATTGTTAATAAAAATCAAAACTTTTTAATAAGATTTCTTGTATTTTTGCCACATAAATCTAAATAAAAATTCTATGTCGTTAAGAAGTAAAACCCTTGAGCTTATCCGCAAAAGAGAGCAATATTTACAAGGCGGAGGTGAAAAAGCCATTGAGAAACAACTTTCGATGGGAAAATTAACTGCACGCGAACGCATATTGGCCATTTTAGATAAAGATTCGTTTCAAGAATACGATTTATTTGTAGAACACGAAGCCCGCGATTTCGACATGAGTAGCAAAGTGCTATACGGCGACGGTGTAATCACCGGAACTGGTACCATCTTTGGTTCGCCGGTTTGCATCTTTGCTCAGGATTTTACGGTTGCCGGTGGCTCGTTGGGATTGATGCATGCCCGTAAAATCACTAAAATAATGGACCACGCTCTTAAACTACGCATTCCCCTTATTGGGATCAACGACAGTGGTGGAGCTCGTATTCAAGAAGGTGTTAATTCTTTAGCCGGATATGGCGAAATTTTTTTCCGAAACACCTTAGCCTCTGGTGTTATTCCTCAAATCTCGGTTATTTTAGGACCGTGTGCTGGTGGAGCCGTTTATTCGCCTGCCCTTACCGACTTTGTTTTTGTAGTTAACAATATCTCCAAATTGTTTATAACAGGTCCCGAAGTAATAAAAACTGTTCTTGGAGAAGAAATTAGCATGGAAGATTTAGGCGGTGCTCGCGTACATGCCGAAATCACCGGTAACGCTCACTTTTTTGCTACAAGCGAATACGAATGCTTCGAACAGATTAAAAAGCTCATTACCTTCATTCCATGGAACAACACGCGTCGTGCACTACCATTCAAACCCAAAGAACCTAAAAAAGAATACAACATCGAAAAAATTGTACCGGGCGACCCCAAAATGCCCTACGATGTTCGCGACGTAATTCGTGCCGTGGTTGACGACAGCGATTTCTTTGAAGTACAAGAATTTTGGGCGCAAAATATTGTTATTGGTTTTGCTCGCATCAATGGCGAAACAGTTGGATTGGTAGCTAATCAACCTCTTTATTTAGCTGGTGTTCTCGACGTTGATTCCTCCGATAAGGCTGCCCGGTTTATTCGTTTCTGCGATGCGTTCAATATTCCTATTGTTACTTTTGTAGACCTGCCCGGTTATTTGCCCGGCATCGATCAGGAACATGCAGGTGTGATACGCCATGGTGCTAAGCTTCTATACGCTTATAGCGAAGCTACTGTGCCTAAAATTACCGTTATTTTGCGAAAAGCATACGGAGGAGGCTATATTGCCATGGGATCGCGACACCTAAGAGCCGACTTTGTATTTGCATGGCCAAGCGCCGAAATAGCAGTTATGGGACCCGAAGGGGCTGCTAACATTATTTTCCGAAAGGAAATTATGGAAGCACCCGACCCAGAAGCTATGCGAAAGCAAAAAGTAAAAGAATACAAAGAAAAATTCGCAAATCCATACGTAGCTGCTGCAAAAGGTTATGTCGATGCAGTTATTGAGCCCAAAGAAACTAGAAAACTCCTTGTTCACTCCATCGAAATATCAAAGGAAAAAGTCAATACTACTCCATACAAAAAGCATGGTATTCCTCCATTTTAATATAACATTAAACCAAACGAGTTATGTCGAAAAAAAATGACGTTCAAACAAACGACCGTATTAAAACCATTATCATCGACGAAGGTAAGTATAAAACGTTGCTTACAAAAAAATACTTGCAGCGAAAACCCTGGCAATCAACCGATCCTACCAAAGTAACATCTTTCATTCCCGGCACCGTAGGTAAAGTATTTGTGTCCGAAGGCGATTTTGTTCAAGAAGGCAGCAAGTTAATTATACTGGAAGCCATGAAAATGAAAAACATCATTACGGTTCCTTACTCTGGCATCATCAAAAAAATTAATGTAAAAGAAGGACAATGTATCCCAAAAGGACACATTATTGCCGAAATAGACATACAACTCGAAAATAAACAATAGTTTTTTTTTTCACAACTTCGTCGCTTTTTATGCTTAATTTCTCAACTAAAGCGCGTATGCATTATAGACCAGTTTTTAATAAAACATCAAAACGTAAGTAAAATTTATATCAATAATATGATATTTTTTTAAAGACCTGAAATTTTCAAAAAAAACTGAAAATGTCAGGAAAAACCAATATTTTTTAAGATGCAATGTTGAAAATTAATCACCTTACCACAAACGGTTTTACAAAAGTGTGTTCGCTCGTTGTTAATTTTACAAAATATGTTCCTGTACCCGGCAGTTCATACTTATGTATAGAATATTCATGAACTCCTGCACACAAGTAAGAGTGATCAAGCTTTTTAACTTCCTTCCCCAAAATATCATAAATAGCTATACTGGCTTTACCATTATATGGTAATGTAAAAGATATAGTAGATATTTCAAAGAGAGGACTTGGATAAATATTCATATCAATTAAATCTCTGGTAAACTCATTCATACTAACATAAGTACCATTATCTATATTGATGTCGTCAATAAAAATATTATTACCACCATTTGAAATAAATTCAAACTTAAACTGAAAATTAGTTTTCTGCTGAGTTAAATAAATATGGATATTTACGGAATCGGACTTCCAATCGTTGGCAGTTGGTTTAAAATTATTTTGAGTAGGCAGGTTAGTTGTTTGCAATGCTTCGTTAAGCTTCGACCATTTCAAAACCCAAGACTTACCACACGTTGTAGATACATAGAGCTTCATTTTATCGTAAGCTGTATCATTTTGTGTTAAGCCAAGAGTGCCTGGAATAATTTTTCCGGCATAAGCATATTTAAATTTCAGTTTTAGCGTAACCGTTGGCGAAAGCGATGTTAGATTTATGGGTGGGCTTATCAAAGCATCGATACTATTTGGCTGATTTCCAGAAAAATTTCTAACCCGAGCCGATTTAATACCTGTAGCCGAAGCAGTATCAGTAACCTGCCAACCTACCCCTGCTTCATTAACAATATCCCATTCACTTCCTATACCATTCTCAAAGCCTTGCACAAATGGCGCATAAATATTGCTAATGGGATCGATAACCTTTATGAGGTTGGTCTTAGTTTTTGTATCCAAACCATTGGCATTCGATACAGTAAGGGTTACACTATAAACACCCGGTGTAGAATAGGTAACAGTTGGTGATGTACTGGTTGATGAAGATGGATTGCCACCCGGAAAATTCCAGAAAATGTTCTCAACCACTCCATTGAAAGAATCATCGTAAAAAATTATTTGATCGCCAGCACAAATCGTATAATGCGAAGCATGAAAATCTGCAATGGGAGCACAATTCGAAGGGGTAGTATCTAATACACCTGTTGCCATCAAATTTTCCTTACTCCATAAAGGTCGGCGAATTCCCATTAAAACTGCATCCATACGAGCTTTTTGTCCATTGGTAAAAATATTGTTACAGTATCCCCACTGATAATCCATGTAATTTTCGATCATATCTGGCTCATCTGGATTATCTTGTGTACAGGTATTCCGACTGCCCGGTGTAAAGCAATCGAGTGAAGTATTTTGTGTAGCTTGTGCTACCGGTGGTGTATCGGATACCTCATCGCCATTGGGAGCTAATAAGGATGGACATCCACTCGATGCCGGAAGCAAACCAAGCATTAAATTTTGAAAAGGATGATATAAATTAAGATAATGTCCTACTTCATGAGTAAAAGTGCGATTTACAAGGTTGATACCCATACCCCCAACATTGGTGGCTGTTCCTATAGTCCCCATACAATCTTGTCTTATCAACACTCCATCAATATCGGGATCGCCACCCGTTAATGCTTGAGAAAGTGGATTATTGGGTGGAAATGGGCTCATACCACCAATAAAAGCTCCATCGGGCAAAGCCATACCACTGGGGTAGATAAAATTAACCGCATAAACATTCATATATTTATCGGTAGGCCAGTGATATTGTTTCATGGTGTTGAAATACGCCCAATTAGTTTGAGGATCATAAATATGATTTATGCCATTAGTACAATTGCCATTCGGGTCTTTTTTGGCTAATCTGAATTCAATAGCACAATTGGCTGCTCTCGATTTAAATAAATGATATGTAAGGACAGTATCGGCATTTTGCTTCGAAAAATCGATGTTTAGTTTTTGTATGGCATCTATCACCTGAGCATCGGAAATATTTTCGGAACCATAATTATGAATAACATGTACTACTACCGGTATTACACGTTTGCCATTAATAAGAGTATCGGTCTTTTCAATCCATTCGTTCAACATCGCTTTATCAACAAGCATTTTAAATTCTTTTTCGTATTGCATATAGCGATCAATTAACGATGGATCTGCTTTTACCTTTTCATGCAATAAAATATCATCAGCTAAAATATTCATTAGCTGCTGAGAATAAATCTCTGATATAAAAACACTTACAATTAATAAAATAACGCATTTTTTCATAGAACACAATTATTTTTTCACCCCCTAAATTGAATATTTTTTTTAAAAATTCAAAATTTTTTAATTTTTTTTACATAATTTATAATTTGTCTAAATAACATTTTTATTACCTTTGCAAAAAATGACATGCATCATTTTGAACATTACTTAAACAATTTATCTTTTGTTGAGGAATTATTAGACGAATATCAAAAAAATCGAAACAATTTAGACTCAAGCTGGCAATATTTTTTTGATGGATATCATCTTCAATCGTTGCAAACTATTCGACAACACATTTCAACAGAAACATTTGACTATCTGACTGAAGAATTTAAAGTATTACAGCTTATTGACGATTATCGCAAACGAGGACATTTATTTACTGAGACAAATCCTGTAAGAAAACGCAGAAAATACACACCATCGCTTGATATTGAAAACTACGGTCTTAATCAACAACACTTAAAGAAAAAATACAAAGCATCGAAGGAACTTGGTTTATCTGAAGCAACCTTAGAAGAAATTATACAACACTTAAAACAAACATATTGCCGTTCTATTGGTGTTGAATTTATGTACATTCGTTTCCCGGAAATCGTCGCATGGTTTAAGCAAAAGATGGAGCCGGTACGAAATACACCTCAATTCAATATTAATATAAAAAAAAGAATCTACGAACTATTAGTAAAAGCTACATCTTTTGAACAATTTTTGCACAAAAAGTTTGTCGGACAAAAACGCTTTTCACTCGAAGGGGTTGATAGCATTTTGCCTGCTTTGCACTTTGCTGCCGAATATGCACAACAACTTGGTGCAAACGAAATAACACTTGGCATGGCACATCGAGGACGCCTAACAGTGCTAGCTAATTTTTTCGAAAAACCATTATTCGAACTTTTTGAAGAATATTTAGGTAAAGATTACGACGACGAGAGCATTTTGGGCGATGTTAAATATCATTTGGGCTATCACACACAAAAGTACTTAAGCAATGGAGAAAAACTAATCATGTCGTTATTGCCCAATCCATCGCATCTTGAAACAGTAGGTCCTGTATCTATTGGTTTTGCTCGTGCCCGAATGGATCATACTTATCAATCAAATCCAGATAAAATTTTACCTATCGTTATTCATGGCGATGCTGCTATTGCCGCACAGGGCATTGTTTACGAAACTGCTCAAATGTCGTTGCTCGACGCATACAGTGTTGGCGGAACCATACATTTTGTACTTAATAATCAGGTAGGTTTTACGACCAATTACACCGAAGGCCGTTCTAGCATATACGCAACCGACATTGCTAAAATAACCCACTCACCTATTTTTCATGTCAATGCCGACGACCCTGAAGCCGTTGTCTATGTAGTAAAATTAGCTGTAGAATTTAGAATGAAATTTCATCGCGATGTTTATATCGATATTTTAGGATACAGAAAACATGGACACAACGAAGGCGATGAACCACGATTCACCCAACCCACTCTGTACAAAGCCATAGAAAGTCATCCGTCTGTAAAACAAATTTATTTCGAACAATTATCAAAGCAATATCCTGAAATTGTTGATGAACTTCGCAAAATAGAAACAGATTATAACTTTACACTCGAACAAGCATACAACGAAGCTAAAACAACCGACAAAGTAGTGGTTAATCCATTTTTTGAAGAAGCATGGAAACCATACCAACATCTATCTAAAGAAAATGCATTTAAAGTGGTTGATACCAGATTTGAACTTTCAAAACTCATGAATCTTGTAAAACAAATTCGCACATTACCACCTAATAAAAAGTTTTATGCTAAAACCGTAAAAATTATTGATGAACAGTTAAAGCTTGTTAATCAAAATAAAATAGATTGGTCGCTGGCTGAACAACTGGCTTTTGCTACACTCATCTCAGAAGGTCATTCGGTCCGATTAACGGGACAGGATAGTGTTCGAGGCACGTTTAATCAACGTCATGCTGCATGGGTTGTAGAAGATACCGAAGAAAAATATTTTCCACTTCAACATATAGACAATGCAAAAGGTAAGTGCTATATCTATAATTCATTACTTTCGGAATATGCTGTACTGGCTTTTGAATATGGTTACTCACTTGCTACTCCCGACGGATTAACCATCTGGGAGGCTCAATTTGGCGATTTTCACAATGTAGCTCAAGTAATAATAGACCAATACATTAGTTCAGCTAAAGATAAATGGGGGCTAATGAGTGGTATAACCCTTTTTCTTCCTCATGGCTACGAAGGGCAAGGACCAGAACACTCAAGTGCACGCATAGAACGCTTCTTAGTTTTGGCTTCTAACGAAAATATGATACTGGCTAATGTTACCACCCCATCTAATTTATTTCATTTGCTTCGCAGACAAGTAAAAGCCAACTATCGTTTACCACTGGTATTGTTTACACCAAAGAGTGCCCTTCGACACCCGAAAAATATATCTGCATTAGAAGATTTGTCTGAAGGACGTTTTATAGAGATAATTGATGATAATGAAATTGATAAAGAACAAGTAAAACAAGTAGTCTTATGCTCTGGCAAAATATACTTTGAATTATACGATTATCGTTCCAAAAATCAGCTTTTCGATACTGCCATTGTTCGAATAGAACAAATATATCCTCTCAACAAAGATCTTCTTATTGATATTATAAAGAGTTACCCTCATATAGAACGAATATCGTGGGTTCAGGAAGAACCGGTAAACATGGGGGCATGGTTGTACATTCAAAGAAATTTGCAGTCATTTAAAATCATCGGAATTTGTCGTCCGGCAAGTGGTAGCACTGCTATAGGTTTGTATGAACTCCATAAAAAACAACAAACAAAACTCATAGAAAAAACATTCCAAAAGTGCACTTGCCAGAATATTGATGAATATTGCTATATGTCGTGTACCGAAACAGAATAAATTATGGAAATACAAGTACTTATACCATCGCCGGGTGAATCTATTCAAGAAGTAGTATTGGCTCGTTGGCTTGTAAAAAACGGTTCATTTGTTGATAAAGATACTGAACTTGCCGAGATAGAAAGCGATAAAGCTACACTGACATTGGTAGCCGAAACGTCTGGCTATGTTCATTTTCTGGTCGAAGAAGGCACAAAAATATCGGTTGGAAGTGTAGCTTGCATAATCAAAACCGACCAAACTGCACCTACACAAACCTCCGAAACATTGAAGCCTTTACTGGATAAACCCGCTTTAAACAATATTGAACAAAAACATGAGCCAAAAATTACACCACTGGCAAAAAAAATTATCGAATCGGAGGGCATAAACATCCATCAAATACCCCAAGACAAAACAAAACGCATCACCAGCGAGCAAATTAAAGCGATTATTCATCATCAAAACAAACAAGTAATAAATATAGAAAGAACTGAAACCCGTCAGGAATTAACACCCTTGCGTAAAAAGCTTAGTGAACATCTGTTGCAGGCAAAAAATGCCACCGCTATGCTCACTACCTTCAACGAAATAGACATGAGTAGATTGATAGAAATTCGTCAGCAATATAAAGAGGCTTTTTTAGAAAAACATGGTGTAAAACTTGGTTTTATGGCATTTTTTGCCAAAGCTGCAACTATGGCACTTCAAGAATTTCCCAACGTCAATACACGACTGGATAACGAAACACTCATCTACTATCATTATGTCGATTTAGGAATTGCAGTACAAACCGAAAAAGGACTGGTGGTACCAGTAATTCGCAATACACACCAAAAAACTCACCCACAAATAGAAAAAGAAATCTATATTTTGGCAGAAAAAGCCCGTACAAAAAAAATATCTATTGCCGAACTCGAAGGCGGAACATTTTCTATTACTAATGGTGGCGTTTTTGGCTCGTTGCTTGCAACACCTCTACTCAATTACCCACAAACAGCTATCCTCGGAATGCATGCTATTCAAGAAAGACCTGTTGCAAACAATGGTCAGGTGCTTGTAAAACCCATGATGTATGTTGCATTATCGTACGATCATCGTGTATTAGATGGCAAAGATTCCATTTTATTTTTAAAACGAATTAAAGAATTGTTAGAAAAACCCGAACAAATGTTTGAAGCAAAATCGGTAAAATCTTTTTTGGAAATATAATTTTTTTTATTTTTGTAAAAAAAACTATGCAACGGTTAATTATTCTTGCAATTTTTACTTTATTTTTATTCTCAGCCTGTCAGAAAGATTGCAAAGATTGCAAATCGGTTACAACAGATGCTAATGGCAATGTAATACAAGAAGGTCAAGCAAAAGAATATTGCGACACCGATCTAGAATCAAAAGAAAACGAACCTCCCGTTACAATAGGTGATCAAACAACTAAATGGGTTTGCGAATAACCAATGCGAGCAGTATTTATTTTATTACTTTTGTTAGCTGTTAATTACTTAACTGCGCAAGAATATGAAGAATTTGACACACTATCACGTAATGATTTTGTAATTCATACATCTGGAGGTCTTGGAATTTATCATCTTAAACACAACGACCCTAATAGTCAAACAACGCTTACAGCAGCTACTATTATCGATTTCGGAGCTTCTTACTTCATTGCCCAAAAAATTAACGTTGGATTTACATTCAATCGTCTAAAATATCCATCAAACCAGGATTCAGCTCAAAACTCTTTTTCTAACCTGGTAGGATTATCAATCCGATATTTTACAATAAATCACACCAAGACAAATATTTATATCGGAGCCACCGTTGGCACCACCACATTCAAGTTTACTAACTTAAAAACAAACACTAAAGTAACTTCTGGTAGTCTTTTTATTGAACCTATTGTTGGTTACACACATTACTGGGGCAAGCATATCGGCATCTTTATTCAATCGTCGTATTATTATACCCGTTACAACAAAATTGTAAACAAAGACAACGAACCACTTCAAATAAGCATCTACGGAAAAAAAGAAAATTTTTGGATTGCATTTAGTGGTATGACCTTAAAAACGGGTTTATTACTTAAATTCTAACCTCTTTCGGGTTTCCATGGTATATCCTTGATGCCTTTTCGCTTTAAAATATATCTCGATAAAACAAAAAGAAAATCGGATAATCGATTCATGTACTTTAAAATGAGTTCATCAAATGGTTGTTGATGATAAACCGCAACTACGCAACGTTCGGCTCTACGACATACCGTTCGGCACACATGAGCATGCGAAGCCATAATATGTCCGCCCGGCAATATAAAATGATTTAACGGAACTAATTCATGCTCCATTTTATCGATGTTTTTTTCGAGCCATGTTACATCATCTTCTACCAATGCAGGAAGTTGAATTTCGGTAGTCCCGTCCGAAGCAATATGAGCAGCACATATCATGAGTTTATCTTCTATATGCAAGATCCATTCTTTTATATCAACCCACTCCGATTTATCGTGCAACAAAGCCAGATGAGCTATTAACTCGTCTATTGTTCCATAAGCTTCAAGACGTACATGGTCTTTGGCAACAGGGACTCCTCCTACTAAAGTAGTTTGACAACGGTCGCCATTTTTGGTATATATTTTTTTCATGTTTCGTTAATCATTACATAACGTGGAGATTGATTTTTTACATCTTCCATAATTCTGCCATCTTTCAAACGAATAATCCGATGCGCATAACCGGCAATTTCTTCTTCATGCGTTACAATAATAACGGTATTTCCCATTTGGTGTATTTGTCCAAACAATCGCATAATTTCCACCGAAGTTTTTGAATCGAGGTTTCCGGTAGGCTCATCAGCAAGAATAATAGAGGGTTTGTTGACCATCGCACGCGCAATGGCTACACGTTGCCGTTGCCCTCCACTTAGCTCATTGGGTTTGTGTGTAATTCGATCGGCCAAACCTACCTTTTCGAGAACCTCTTTGGCGCGTTGCATGCGCTCTACCCTACTTACACCAGCATAAACCAAAGGCAAAGCTACATTTTCGAGAGCCGAATATCGTGGCATTAGATTAAACGTTTGAAATACAAAACCTACTTCTTTATTTCTAACTTCTGCCAATTCATTTTCGTTCATCTTACTCACATCTTTGCCATTCAGAAAATATTGTCCATAAGTAGGTGTATCTAAGCAGCCAAGAATATTCATCATAGTTGATTTCCCAGAACCAGAAGGACCCATGATGGCAACATACTCATTTTTATATATGTGCAAATGGATGTTTCGCAACGCTTTTATGATTTCGTTCCCTACCTGATAAAACTTAAAAAGCTTCTGCAACTGTATGATAATTTCTGCAGACATAACGTTCTTAAAAGATGCTAATTTACGAATTAAAAACGAATGCAATAATGCAATTTGCCATAAATATTCGTATTTAAAAACACAAGCCCAAAGCGAAATAAATCTATCGTTAGTGGCACATGAGTATTACGAACGATTTCTTTCCAGGCTCGGTTCATTTCGGCTGACCAATAAATATCGTCGAAAATTAAAATAGCATTAGGATTAGATGCATTCAAGCATTGTCGAAAATAATCTATAGTTGCTGTATATGTATGGTTGCCATCTATAAAAAAACAATCGTACTTTTCTTTTAACAGCCATGGCAAAGCTTCCTCGAAAGTGGAGCTTATTGGTTTAATATTGGTTACAGAGGCTTTTACAAACAACGATTGAGCAATATTAAAAAAAGGAGTGTGCCCCTCCACCGTGATAATGTTTGTTGTAGAATTGGCCTTTGCCATATACAACGAACTAACACCCAAGCAAGTTCCTAATTCGAGCACTTTTGAGGGCTTATAATATCGGATAATACGAAAAATCAAACGTCCGTATTTCTTATTGACTGACGATTTGCGATAAACATGCGATATGGTTTGTTTTTCTTTTGAAGGACAAGCTCCTAATGATGATAAAAAAATCTTTTCCTTATTTTTTTTGAACTGATTTAAAAAGAACTCTATTTCGTTGTATTCAGGATATTCTGTTTTATCGTTCAGTACTTTTTGCACAAAATCGAATACAAAAGGCGAATGGATTCCATGCCCCATACGATGCGACGAAAACAACAAATAACGTAAATAATGCAGAGCAGAAAAAAACATACGACAAACTTATAAAACCTTGTGCAATGAAAAAATAGCCCAAACAACAAGAATACTGACAATTTGTCTTTATTATAAAAAACCAAATACGACACATTGTCATTTTATTATTATTTTTTTCGTTTGGTATGTAAATTGAGTATCCATAAATAGAAAATTAAAAAACAAAAGAAAGGAGGACAGAGCTATGTTACCAGTAATGAAAACAAATTTACCGAGCTTAGTAAACGAATTCTTTAACGATGATTGGTTCGATGGCTTCTTCGGCTTGGCACCCATTAAAAACAGCATGCCAACCGTAAACATCATCGAAGAAAAAGATCAATTTAAACTCGAAGTAGCTGCTCCCGGGTTAGACAAAGAAGACTTTAAAATCGATTTGCACAACGACATTTTAACTCTGAGCGCCGAAAAGAAACAAGAAAACGAAGAAAAAAACAAAAAGTATCTTCGTCGTGAGTTCAGCTACTGCAATTTCAAACGTTCGTTCACTTTACCCGATTATGTCGATACAGACAAAATTGAAGCTAAACACAAAAACGGTATTCTAACCATCACCATCCCCAAAAAAGAAGAAGCCAAAGAAAAAGAACCACGAGTAATCAAGATTGACTAATGCTAGCTCGGCTTATAAAAAAGAGGCTACCTTAAGGTAGCCTCTTTTTTGTTCTATTCTATTAGTACTTGTTGTGCTCGTCCATTTCTTGCTTTATGGCTTCAGCCAAGCGACGAATACCTTCGATATTCTTTTCGACACTCATAAACGAAAAGTTCAGACGCAAAGTATTTTTACCGCTTCCATCGCAATAAAAAGCACTACCCAATACAAAGGCAACTTTATTTTCGATGGCTCTCATAAATAATTTTTCGCTATCCATCCACTCGGGTAATTTTACAAACAAAAATAAGCCTCCTTCGGGTCTTGTCCATTCAACACCCTTGGGCATATATTGTTCAAGAGCACCAAGCATAGCATCACGTTTTTCTCGATACAATGCTATAGTTCTCCGGATATTTTTATCGAACAAGCCTTTTTGAATATATAAACAGGCTATTTTTTGCAAAAAAGCACTGGTACACAAATCGGTAGCCTGCTTTGCCACAACAAACTTATCAATAATATCTTCGTGAGCAATGACCCATCCCATGCGAAACGCCGGAGCAAAGGTTTTGCTAAAGGTGCCAAGCGTTATTACTATTCCTTTGTTATCGAGCTGATACAACATGGGCTGTGTTTTACCTTCGAAGCGAATTTCTCGATAAGGGCTATCTTCGGCTATTAGTACATCATACCGATAAGCCAATTCCAGAATTTCTTTGCGACGATGCTCGGGCATAGTAATACCCGCAGGATTTTGAAAATCGGGAATAATATAAATAAACTTAGGCAAAATACCTTCCGATTTAAGCTTAGCAAGTGTTTCGTCGAGTTTGTCGGCACGCATCCCATTTTCATCGAGGGGTACTCCCATCAATCTTGCTCCGTAGCTTCGAAATGCACTAAGTCCCCCCAAATACGATGGTAAACCACACACCACCACATCGCCTGGATTGATAAATATTTTAGCCAACAAATCGAGCCCTTGCTGTGAAGCTGTGGTAATAACCAAATTTTTTACATCCAAATTTAATCCTTCACGCCGATATCGTTCCACTAACGTTTTTCTCAAGCATATATCGCCTTCGGTTTCACCATATTGCAGTGCCATAGCTCCGTCGTTGTTAAGCACTTCCACCGCTAAATCTTTTAATTCCTCTACCGGAAACGATTCGGGCGAGGGCAAGCCACCTGCAAACGAAATAATATCTTTGCGTTGGGTTAGCTTTAGCAATTCGCGTATTACCGAACGCTTACTACTTTTAACAGTAACTGAAAATCTATCTTGCAAGTTGTTAACCATAAATTAAGAATTTGTTAAAGGTAAGTAGAAATTATATACAAAAAAAGTAAAAAATTCAAATTATGAAGTGTTTTTTAACCAAAAAACTGCTTATTTTTATTTTGATTATATTTGTCGTTTGTAAATTATTTGAAACCAAATTTACCTATATGTCTGGCAAAGTAGATGTATTAGTTGGCTTGCAATGGGGTGATGAAGGAAAAGGAAAAATTGTTGACTGTTTATCTTCTCTTTATCATATAATAGCACGTTATCAGGGAGGACCAAATGCGGGGCATACGCTCACCTTCGATCATCATAAATATATTTTACATAGTATTCCTTCGGGCATTTTTCAAAAAAATTGTATTAACTACATAGGCAATGGCGTTGTAATTGATCCTATCATCTTTCAACAGGAAGTACAAACACTTCAAACCATTTGTCCCTGGATTTTTGAACAATTAATAATATCTAAAAATGCCCATTTAATACTTCCCACACATCGCTTATTAGATGCTGCTTACGAACAGGCTAAAGGCAATAATAAAATTGGCTCCACTCTTAAAGGTATTGGTCCGTGCTATACCGATAAAATATCGCGTCAAGGATTACGCGTGGGTGATTTATTTTTGCCCAACTTCAAAGCCAAATATCAAGATTTAGTTCAAAAGCATGTATCTATATTAAAGTTATTAAACAGCACGGTAAGCATAGCCGATTTAGAACAAGACTGGTTCAATGCTTGCGAAATTTTCAATAATTTTAAACTTGCCGAAAGCAATATATTTATACAACAAATGCTAAGTCAAAACAAAAACATTTTAGCAGAGGGTGCACAAGGAAGCATGCTCGATATTGATTTTGGTTCTTATCCGTTCGTAACATCGTCAAATACCACATCGGCAGGTGCATGCACCGGGTTAGGCGTTGCCCCCCGACAAATAAATGACGTTATAGGAATCTGTAAGGCTTATACTACACGCGTTGGAAGTGGACCTTTTCCAACCGAACAAAGCAACCTTATTGGTGAAAAACTTCGAAAGCAAGGACATGAATTCGGTAGTACAACCGGCCGCCCGCGTCGTTGTGGTTGGCTCGACCTCGTAGCCCTTAAATTTGCTATTGAAATAAATGGAGTAAACCGACTTATTATAACTAAATCGGATGTGCTTTCTGACTTTGATGAAATAAAAGTTGCCATTGCTTATCGTACCAACGAAGGAGAAAGCACTTATATGCCATTCTGCTTAGAAAACATCATTGAACCTGTATATAAAACATTCCAAGGCTGGCAACAAGATATTAGCCATGCAAAAACAAAGGACGAATTACCGCAGGAGTTGTTGACTTACATTGCATTTATTGAAGAATACACCAGCACTAAGATAGAAATGGTATCGGTAGGACCAGATAGAAATGCCAATGTATGGTTAAACAAATAGTGCTCTATTCCCTGCTTTTATTTTTGTTTTCTTGTTACAATATCTTTGCTTTTCATTCAACAAGAGACACTTCTAAATTTGTGATTATTACACGTACCGATGTACCCCCATCTTTGGATGGTAAAATCGAAAATATCTGGTATAAAAGCCGGGTACACAGTGGCTTTATTCAAATAAATCCATATTTTGGACAAAAACCATTGTTCGACACAAAAGTATATTTATTGTACGATAATTCTGCCATTTACATTGCCGCTATAATGTTAGACAACCACCCCGATAGCATTTTAAAACAGCTAGGCAACCGCGATCAGAATCAAATAAATGCCGACTACTTTTGTGTTGCATTCGATCCTTACAACAAACAACAAGACGCTTATTGGTTTGGTGTGTATGCTTCGGGTACCCAATTCGACCGTCGTACTCAAGACAATTCTTATAATGCTGTATGGCAAAGTTGTGTTGCTATTACCGATACAGGATGGGTAGTAGAAATAAAAATACCTTATTCGGCCATACGATTTCCTAAAAAAGACGTTCAAGAATGGAGAATTCAACTTATCCGTTACATTCGTCGAAACCGTCAGGAAAGTAGATTCATAGCCGAACCACGCGAAGCCAATAATCCGCTGCTTTACTGGGCACCGGTAAACGGACTGGAACAAATAAAAGCCCCCCTACGACTGTCGTTAACTCCCTATACGACTACCGGATTGCAAACCGAAACCGGAAGCAAACCAAGTTTCTTGATAAGCGGCGGAACAGACCTAAAATACGGCATCAATGAAAGTTTTACCTTAGATGTAACATTGCTTCCCGATTTTAGTCAGGTACAATCCGACGATAAATACAAAAACCTTACTGCATACGAAACCATTTACGAAGAACAAAGGCCATTTTTCAAAGAATCGGTCGAACTGTTTAACAAAGGAGATATCTTTTATTCTCGAAGGATAGGTAAAACTCCAAGACGCTTTTATTTAATTAATCAATATTTAGATAGCAACGAGTTTGTAAGAGAAAACCCTTCTCAAACTCAATTAATCAATGCATTCAAAATATCCGGACGAAATAAATATGGATTGGCGTTAGGACTACTTAATGCGGTAACATCTAACATGTATGCCATTATAGAAAACAATGAAGGCAAAACAAGTAAATTGTTAACAGAACCATGGGCAAATTATAACATTTTTATAATTGATAAGGCACTTAGTCGAGGAAACAACTTTTTTTTCACCAACACCAACTATTTTACATACAACGAACCTAATTCGAATGTATGTGCAAGTGGATTGACTTTGACCGATAAAAAAAACATGTGGCAAGCTTCATTATCGAGTGGAACTTCTATTTTTTACAATTTAGGTAACGATAACATTCATTTGCGTTTCTCTAAGCAGGGATATAAAGGAACTTTTGCCATTAACAAGATCAATGGGAAATTAAAACTCGGAATACAGAGCAGCATCATGGATAAAAACTTTGATGCCAATCATGTAGGTTTAACTTTATACAACAACTATTTAAGTAATAATGCATATATTACTTTTCAGACCTTTGAACCCAATAAATCACTGCTCAATTATGGCATGAGAGTAAGCCTAACGCATGAATATCATTTATCTTCTATGAACATTCAAAATTCCATCCTAAGTTATTCCTATTGGCATACAACTCATCAATACACAAGCTTTTGGACAAATTTATCGACAAATATTTTCAACGGATACGATTATGATGAACCCCGGCTTTCTGGATATTTTTTTAGAAAAGGTATACTTAATAAAGCCAACATAGGCATTTCGACCGACTACCGAAAAACACTTGCTTTAGACGTATCAGCTTCATTACAATATAACAGCACTCACAAAAGTACCGAGTATTATATTGAAGTATCGCCACTGGGGCGTTTGTCCGATCATTTTTCATTTCGGTATAAAACAGAATACACCCGGGGACAAAATCAGCTCGGTTTTGCCGCTATTGACAATAATTTAATGAAACCCATTTTCGGAAAGAGAAACGTTAGCACCATCGTAAATTCGCTCATTGGCAATTATTTCTTCAAAAACGACTTATCGTTGAGCCTGCGCATCAGGCACTACCTATCGCAAGGCAAATATTTCGATACATATTATTTGAAAGAAGATGGGACCATTTCTGAAAGCATATCTGAAATTTTTGCTCCATCGCTCTATCATTTCTATTTTCAAAATCTTAGTATCGATTTTGTTTTTTCGTGGCAATTTGCTCCCGGAAGCAATTTTATAATTATTTGGAAAAATGAAATCTTTAGCGAGGGCAATTTAGTTTATAGCCGACTGATAGAACATTTGAACCACCTTGACAACTATCCACAAAAAAACACTTTGCTGCTAAAAGTACTTTATTATCTTGATTATGAATATCTTTTAAAAAGAGGTAAAAAATAATTGCTCAGTTAAAAAAAAGATATTAACTTTGCGTTCGAATTTTTGGCCTCGTAGCTCAACTGAATAGAGCATCTGACTACGGATCAGAAGGTTGGGGGTTTGAGTCCCTCCGAGGTCACAAAAAGGGCTTCTTCGCATTTCTTAGGTTCTTTAAAATATTGGTTTTCAAAGGGATTTTGTTCATATAGGTTAAATAATTTTTGGTTTAGTTGCACAAAATGTTTCACCAATGTTTAACCAAA
>CALGPK010000041.1 GCA_937960415.1 uncultured Bacteroidales bacterium
GATAAATTAACAACCGATGCAGCAACCAATCAAAGTGCCGAAAGCTGGTATTTAAAAGGTTATGTTTACACAGAACTGGCTAAAAGTGCCGTTTATAAGAAAACAGTGCCAAATGCAGAATTTGAGGCACTCGAAGCTATAAAAAAATCGAAAGAACTTGACCGTGTAAAAAAATTTGAGTCCGACAGAATTAACGTACTTTTCGACCTCAGCACAATATTTTACAACAAAGCAATTGCCTTGTACAACGATGGTGTAGAAAAAAATATGCCAAATAATTTTCCCGATGCATTGCTCAATTTTGAAAAGTTTTTAGAAACTATTGATGTGCTCGAAGGAGATAAGGTAATTGTTACCAATTTGCTCGATTTTAATAAAGTAAAATTAGAATCGATTTATTTGTATGCAGGCTATTCGGCTTACAAAAGCAATCAGTTCGACAAAGGGAAACTATATTTTGATAAGCTGGTCTTGTTAAATGCTCCCGCTCATCAGGCAAGACAAGCAGGAACACCCCTGGCATATATATATTATACCGAAATGCTGCTGGCTATGAAAGATACAAACAGTGCACGAGGAGTGGCATTAAAAGGACTTGAAGTTTACCCAGATAATCCCGACGTTATTCTTACAGCTATTGATTTATACAGCAAAATGCGCAAAATGTATGAAATGGCCGATTTAATTGAAAAAATTGTATCGCAAAATCCACAACCAGATCTCAAAATGTTGTTTGTGCTTGGTCAGGCATACAACAACATAGCAAAAGAATTTATCCGCAAAGGCTATCAAAGTACCGCTGAACAATACAAAACCAAAGCCATTGAATATTTTGAAAAAGTTATACAACAGAATCCATCTGATAGGCGAGTCTTATTCAATTCGTATTACAATTTAGGAGTAATTTATTACAACGCTGGTGTAAATGCTTATAAGCAGCGTGAAACATCGTCGGAATATGAGTTTTTATTTAAAAAAGCGATTCCTTATTTAGAAAAAGCACGCGAAATAGAACCTAAAAATAAAAACGTGCTCAACATGTTGCTAAAATCCTATAATTCGTTGAACGATAAAGTAAAAGCCGAGCAAATTGAAAATGAATTATATAAGTAAGGCTTGTGTCGTCATATTGATGTTTATTTCATCAGCAAATGCTCAGAATATAGCTTATTTTAAAAAATTGCTTGATGAACGAAATTACGATGAAATTATTCAAAACATTGATGTAGAATTAAAAAAATATCCTCAAAATTGCGAATTGAACAACCTTAAAACCGAAGCATATTGCAATTATTTTCGAAAAGATACTTCGGATAGAGTTTTGTTAGAAGCATATAAGAGTTTCGAAGCTATTAAATTAAACAAAGAGTGTGTTTATAGTAATTTAAACATTTACGATAATTTGTTCCTGTTACTTTACCGTAAAGCAGGTATTTACATGAATAATGAGCTTTACAACGATGCATTGTATTGGTTTAAATTGGCTATCAATATTCAATTTGTTATCAATAAGCCAGATTTGCTCATATTTTTTTATGCCGGATTAGCTGCATATCATACGGGAGATTATTCGTATATGGAAAAATGTTTTAAAATATTAGTTGATGCTGGTTTTAATCTTAAAGAACCATACGAAATATTGGTATCGTACTACAACGATAAAAATCTGTATACTCAATTGCTAAATATTTTCGATAAAATTATACAAAGAAATATATTGATCGATGAGGACTTAATAAACAGCACCATTCTAAAAGCATCTAATAATAAGGATTGTATGTTTTTGAGTAAATATACCGATAAAATTTTAAATACCTATAAGTCAACTTCTGGAAACATTGCCAACTTTTACTATCAGTGCAATGACACCAATCGAGCACTAAACATATACAAAAGTATGTTGCAAAAGAACTCAAACGATACGATAGCACTGGTACAACTTGGATTTATACATTATAATGCAGGAATTATGTATTTATATAAAGCCAAAGAAGTTATTCGTAATAATGAAAAAGAAATTGAATTATATAGAAAACTCAAAGATTCGTATATTGAGCATATAAAACTTTCGGTCAATTATCTTGAATTAGGTTTACGCAATGATGTTCGTTCAAGTGCTGCAATTAAATGTTTATATGAGGGTTATAAAAACTTGCAACGTAAAGAGGAAATGAATAAATTGAAGCAGCAATATTCGTATCTAAATTAGGAAATAATCTATTTAACATAATATAAATTATAGGACAAATTTGTGTCTATTTAATTAAGATCATTAACTTTAAAACTTGAACACGTTTCGTAAAGTTAATTGCATAAGGAATAAAACTTTAGTATTTTTGCTATCAAACTTAACAACAAGTATAGGTATGATTTACGCATACGATCAGTTAATTCCTCATAAGATAATAGATATTGCCAAGAATATGGCTCTGGCAGCCCGTACAGCTCCCAAAGCCCGAGGTACAGACAACCTGGAAATATTGATTGCTACTAATAGCGAACTTAAAAAGCTTGCAGAATGTATGCAGCAGATATCGGAGCGCGATAAAGTTGCCTTTTTTACACGCGACGCTGAAAATGTACTACAATCATCGGCTGTACTTCTTATTGGTACACGATACAAAGCATTGGGATTAAAAAATTGTGGTTGGTGTGGATGGCAAACTTGCCAGGAAAAAGAAAAACATCCAGAGCATCCTTGTGCATACAATTTAACCGACCTTGGCATTGCTATTGGTTCTGCTGTATCAATGGCAGCCGACTATCGTATCGACAACCGAATTATGTTCTCTATTGGTAAGGCTGCACTTGAACTTAAATGGTTTAGCAATGATGTTAAAGCTGCTTTTGGGATACCCCTTTCTGCAACAAATAAAAATCCTTTTTTCGATAGAAAACCTATTTAACATAATATAAGCGTGAGATTTTTAATTGTAGATAAAGTTCACGATATATTAAAAGAAAAACTTAATAAAAATGGTATCGATTGCGATATCGACGTAAACATTCACTACGAAAAAGCTTTATCCATTATAAATCTATACGATGGACTTATCATTCGTAGCAAGTTTAAAGTTGATAAAAATTTTTTAATGCATGCTACAAAATTAAAATACATTGGACGTGTAGGTTCGGGAATGGAAAACATTGATGTAGTTACTGCATATAAACTTGGTATAGTATGTTTCAATTCGCCCGAAGGAAATCGCAATGCTGTAGCAGAACATGCACTTGGACTTTTGCTCAACTTACTAAACAATATAAGCAAATCATTTGAAGAAATAAAGAAAGGGATATGGCAACGCGAGCTTAATCGCGGTGTTGAATTAAAAGGAAAAACAGTAGGTATTATTGGTTTTGGTAATACCGGAAGCGCTTTTGCTCAAAAACTTTCTTCGTTTGAATGTACTATACTTGCCTACGACAAATATAAAAAAGGCTTTGCAAATGATTATGTATACGAAGTATCTTTAAGCGACATTCAAGAGCATTGTGATATTATAAGCTTTCATGTACCGTTAACCGACGAAACACATTATTATCTTAATAACGATTTTATTAAAGCATGCCGGAAGCCCTTTTATTTAATAAATACATCACGCGGATATGTTGTAAATACTAACGATTTGTTAGAAGCTTTGCACAACGGTAAAATTTTGGGAGCAGCATTAGACGTTATAGAATACGAAGACACTTCATTCGAAAAAGCATCATATCCGGAAACATTTTATCAGTTGCTAAAATTGCAAAACGTTATTATTACGCCTCACATAGCTGGATGGACAAACGAATCGAACAAATTATTGTCCGAAATACTTGCCGATAAAATAGTAAATCACATACAACGTGCTTGCAAGTAACAAAATAGTCCACAGCCTCTGGATTGGCAAAGAGCTATCGAATCTGGAATTGTTAACTATTCAATCATTCCAGACTAATGGACACGAATTCTGGCTTTGGGCGTACGATACCATTTTAACCCCTCTCCCACCCGGTCTTGTTGTAAAAGATGCAAACGAAATTATTCCCAAAGAACGTGTTTTTGCGTACAAATGTGCCAACCAATATGGGCATGGTAAGGGCAGCTATGCCGGATTTTCAGATATTTTTCGATATGCCCTGTTGTACAAATATGGCGGATGGTGGACCGATATGGATGTTACATGTCTTATGCCCCTTAATTACGAACAGCCTTATGTTTTTAGAAAACACCATATATTCGCAACTGTGGGAAATATTATGAAAAGCCCACCGAATAGTTTATTAATGAAAGATTGTTACGAAGAGGCTATCGCAAGTATCGACCCATTCAACAATAACTGGGATAAACCAATAATCATTTTAAACAAATACCTGGTAAAACATAATTTACAACAATTTATATACGATTTTACGAATCCCGATCAATGGAGTATTGTCAAAACATATTTATATTCGAAACCTGTACTCAAACCTCATATCAAAGCGATTCACTGGGTTAATGAAGAATGGCGCCGTCATGGTATTAATAAACAAATGGCTCTTAATGGTTCTTTATATAAACATCTTCTTTTAAAATACAACATTATTCCTTTGAATATCAATATATTAAATCACATTATTTTACGTTTAAAATTAAGTTATTTATATTCGTTTATATTGTTAATTAAATCTCCAAAATCTATGTTAAAAATTTTAAAGAACATGTACGTAAAGAATTTAAAAAGATTTTATTAACTTTAAATCAAATAAAAATTTGTGTTATGGGTAAATTAAGTAATTTAGAACCCAAAGTTGTTTGGGAAATTTTTGAACAAATATGTAGTATTCCTCATCCTTCGAAAAAAGAAGAGAAAATCATCGCTTTTGTTAAACAATTTGGCGAAAGTCTTGGTCTGGAAACCATTGTCGATGATGTAGGTAATGTAATTATTCGTAAACCTGCTACTCAGGGTTACGAAAATCGTAAAGGTATCATTTTGCAAGGGCATCTTGATATGGTACCTCAGAAAAATAGCGATAAAGTGCATGATTTTGAAAAAGATCCCATAGAACCGATAATTGTTGGCGATAAAGTAAAGGCTAATGGTACAACCCTTGGTGCAGATAACGGAATTGGTGTAGCAGCAGCCCTGGCCGTTTTACAATCAAAAGATATTGTTCACGGACCAATAGAAGCACTTTTTACCATTGACGAAGAAACCGGAATGACTGGAGCATTCGGCCTTAAGCCCGGGTTGCTAAAAGGCGAAATTCTAATCAACCTTGATTCGGAAGACGAAGGCGAATTATATGTAGGTTGTGCAGGAGGAATGGATGCCAATATAGAATTTACATATCAAAAAGATAAAACACCTGAAAATCATGTTGCTTTTAAACTATCACTGATAGGTTTAAAAGGTGGACATTCGGGAATGGATATCAATACCGGTAGAGCTAATGCCAATAAATTGATGAACCGCTTTTTGAAGTATGCTTCTAAAAAGTTTCATATTCGCATTGCACATATTGATGGCGGTAGTCTCAGAAATGCCATTCCTCGCGAATCTTTTGTACATCTCACATTACCCATAGAGTTAGAACACGATTTTATGCATGCTGTTAAAGAATTCGAACACATATATAAGTGCGAATACGAATTTACCGAGCCAGACA
Organism: uncultured Bacteroidales bacterium; assembly: GCA_937960415.1. Lineage (GTDB taxonomy): Bacteria > Bacteroidota > Bacteroidia > Bacteroidales > GWA2-32-17 > Ch61. The sequence continues at coordinate 5,635 of CALGPK010000041.1, forward strand.
TAAGGTTCTTCGCAGAAAAAATTGAACGACCATACTGGGTTATCGATCGATTAACTCAAGAACATTTAATACATGCTGTATATGGATGTCCTAATGGTGTTATCCGTATGAGTGATGCTATGCCCGGATTAGTTGAAACTTCCAATAATTTAGCTAGTATTAAAATAAATGACCAGTCTATTGTTATAAATTGTTTATTAAGAAGTTCGGTAGATACAGCTAAAAAAGACTTATCCGAGGCTATTCATAGTGTTTTTACTCTTGCAGGAGCCAAAGTGGAATTTACAGGTGGCTATCCCGGATGGAAACCGAATATGAATTCGCCAATTTTAAAAATAGCTCAAAATGTTTATCTGCAAAAATTTGGTAAAGTGCCCGAAGTTAAAGCTATACACGCCGGACTAGAGTGTGGTTTGCTGGCAGGGGTATATCCACAACTCGATATGATTTCATTTGGACCAACCATTCGTTATCCACATTCTCCCGATGAAGAAGTACATATACCAACAGTTCAAAAATTCTGGAACTTTTTGTTAGAGATATTAAAAAATGCTCCGTTAGCTTAACTTTTTGAAACCTTTTCCACCCAGCTTTTCACTTCATCAAGGGTTGGATTGATTAAATTGAGCTTATGTTTTTTGTTCAATCCACAAAGCTCTTGATGAAGTTTATTTGGGTTTGCTTGTTTTAGCATTTCTATGGTCAGATAGCCACTTTTTTGCACATACGACACCCATTCGGCAGGGATGCCCAATTGCTCAAATTTTTCGGGTTCGTCGGGTACAAGTCGTTTCTCAGGTCGCATTTGTGGGAAAAATATAACTTCCTGTATTGAAGGCTGATTGGTCATAATCATCGTTAATCGGTCGATACCAATTCCCAATCCTGCTGTAGGGGGCATGCCATATTCCAGTGCTTTTAGAAAATCTTCGTCGAGCATCATGGCTTCTTCGTCGCCGCGTCGGGCAAGCAGTAGTTGCTCTTCGAAACGCTGACGCTGATCGATAGGGTCATTCAACTCGGTATAGGCGTTGCATATCTCTTTGCCATTGCAAATAGCTTCGAAACGCTCTACAAGTCCTTCTTTAATACGGTGCTTTTTTGCCAGTGGCGACATTTCAATAGGATAATCTGTAATGAAAGTAGGTTGTATGAGGTTGGGCTCGCATAAATCTCCAAAGATGGCATCGATGATCTTACCTTTGCCCATTGTTTCGTCGATTTCGACATTAAGTGATCGTGCCGTTTGACGAAGTTGTTCTTCATTCATATTACTAATATCAACACCTGTAAAATGCTGAATGGCTTCGTACATGGTAAAACGCTTCCAGGGGCGTTTGAAGTCAATAACGTGCTCCCCTACTCTCACTTGTGTGGTGCCATGTAGAGCAATGGCTACACGTTCGACCATCTCTTCAACTAATTCCATCATCCAGAAGTAATCTTTGTAGGCAACATATAGCTCCATTTGAGTAAATTCGGGGTTGTGAAAGCGATCCATGCCTTCGTTTCGAAAATCTTTAGAAAACTCGTAAACACCATCAAAGCCACCTACTATTAATCGTTTTAAGTACAACTCGTTGGCAATTCTTAAATAAAGTGTAATATCCAATGCATTGTGATGTGTTTTGAAGGGGCGAGCTGCGGCACCACCATAAATAGGTTGTAAAATGGGGGTTTCTACTTCCCAGTATCCACGCTCATTAAGAAATTCTCGCATGGTATTTACAAGTATGGTACGCTTTTTAAATATTTCACGATTTTTTGGGTTAACAATTAAATCAAGGCTGCGATTGCGATAGCGTTGTTCAGGATCGGTAAAAGCATCGTATAACACACCATCTTTTTCCTTAACAATGGGTAGTGGCTTTAAGCATTTACTTAGTAATTTAAATGTTTTGACGTGAATGGTTATTTCACCCATTTTGGTAATAAAAACATACCCCGTTACGCCTACAATATCTCCAATATCGATTAGCTTTTTAAAAACAGTATTGTAGAGTGTTTTGTCTTCACCCGGACATAATTCATCTCTATTTAGGTATAATTGAATGCGTCCATGTTCGTCTTGTAACTCAGCAAACGAAGCACTGCCCATAATACGTTTGGACATGATACGCCCTGCGATGGAAACATTTTGAAAATTTTTTTTCTCATCGTCGTATTGGTTTAGTATTTGAGTAGTTTTAACGTTAACATCGAAAGGCTCATTGGGATATGGATTGATGCCCATCGATATCAATTCTTGAAGTGACTGACGTCTAATTAATTCCTGTTCGCTTAATTCCATCATATCCAAAATTTTCCTGCAAAGATGCAGTTTTTTTTAAATTTCTACAAAAACGAATAAAAAGTTAAAGTAAAATTTAATTTCATCAGCCCGAAATGTTATATCTTTGCAAAAAATTAAAGTAGAAATGAAATACAATTTTGGTGGACTAGAAGAAAAGTTTAGTTCTTACGACAGTTCGAATATAGTAATCGTTCCCATTCCTTACGATGGTACCAGTACATGGATAAAAGGAGCCGATAAAGGACCGGAGGCAATTTTAGAAGCATCGGCTAATATGGAATTGTACGATATAGAATACGATACTGAATTTTATACTGTCGGTATTCACACATTGGAACCTTTGGGACCCTATGCTTCACCCGAAGAAATGGTTGAAAATGCATACCAAGAAATCAAACAACATGTTTCGAATAAATTTGTTATCACTTTAGGTGGTGAGCACTCTATAAGTTATGCTCCCATAAAGGCTCATGTTGAAGAATATGAATCATTAACTGTTTTGCAATTAGATGCCCATAGCGATTTGCGTGACGAATACGAAGGTTCTAAGTTCAATCATGCTTGCGTTATGGCACGTGCTAAAGAAATAGCTCCCGTTGTACATGTTGGTATCCGAAGTCAATGTGTCGAAGAACTCAATAGCTTCGATAAAGAAAACATGTTTTATGCACACGAATTGTATTACAATCGCAATTGGATTGAAGATGTTTTATCGCGCATTAAAACAAAAAATGTATATATAACCATCGATTTAGATGTTTTCGATCCATCGATAATGCCCTCGACAGGAACGCCCGAACCCGGTGGTTTGTTGTGGTACGAAACACTTGAATTACTTGAAGAAACTTTTAGAAAGAAAAATGTTGTGGGTTTTGATGTGGTTGAATTATGTCCTAACGAACACAATAAAGCACCGAATTTTTTGGCTGCTAAACTGGTTTACAAAATGATTGGTTACAAGTTTTATATGTAAAAAAAAAAAGTAAACACTATAAAATTATGAAAACTACTAAAAAAAACGAAAAAAAATTAACAAAAAAAGACTTATTAAAAGAAACCATTAAACACATTGATATTAAAAAAATAGATAGTACTGCTATTGTAGATGCAATGCGCGATATGTCATTCACTTCTCGCGAAGTGGCTACAGCAACCGACATTTTTATACGTATGCTCAAAGACAAAAACTGCAGCGTAATACTCACCATTGCCGGCAGTACGAGTGCGGCAGGTTGCATGCAGGTATATGTTGATATGGTAAAGCACAATATGGTAGATGCCATTGTAGCTACCGGTGCTTCCATTGTTGATATGGACTTTTTTGAAGCTTTGGGGTTTAAACACTATAAAGGGACTCAATATGCCGATGATAAACTTTTAAGAGAATTCTATATTGACCGTATTTACGATACTTACATTGACGAAGAAGAATTACAACAGTGCGACATGACTATTAAAAAAATTGCCGATAGCCTCGAACCTCGTCCATATTCTTCCAGAGAATTTATTAAAGAAATGGGCAAGTATTTAACCAAACATGCTAAGAAAAAAGATTCATTGGTTCAGGTTTGCTACGAAAAAAATGTACCCATTTTTTGTCCTGCCTTTACCGATAGTAGCGCCGGTTTTGGACTAGTAAAGCATCAAATAGATAACCCCGATAAACATATAACCATCGATTCGATAGCCGATTTTAGAGAACTAACCGAGATAAAAATAAAAGCAGGTGAAACGGGTATTTTCATGATTGGAGGTGGAGTACCAAAAAACTTTACGCAAGATACCGTTATATGCGCCGAAATACTTGGCTACAATGTCCCTATGCATAAATATGCCGTACAAATTACTGTTGCCGATGTGCGCGATGGTGCATGCTCCAGTTCCACTTTGCGCGAGGCTTCTTCGTGGGGCAAAGTAGATACCGTTTATGAGCAAATGGTATATGCCGAAGCTACATCGGTGCTCCCGCTTATTGTAAGTTATGTTTATCATTCGGGAGTATGGAAAAACCGAAAATCTCGAGAATTTTCTAAGTTGTTTGAATAATCATTATCGGTTGAATATTTTAAGCACATAATTTTTGTTATGTTTTTTTTATATCTTACTCCTATAAATCTCTTTACAGGTTATTATCCCTATTGATATTACGAGTCCCTCGCTTAAGCCCGAAGCAATCTGCAAAGCTGTACAGGAAGGCAGGTAGGGATTGCTTGGCTCACTGCGTCCGCTATCCATGACGGTAATTGAGCACCAGAAACCTACCCGTCAGCAGTTGCGTAAAATCTTTTATGGTAACAGTATTGTCATACTGTGTCGTAATGTTGTATTATTTTAGTAGGATTGACACACAAATGTACTAAATATTCAAATAAATTTTGTAATGTTGCGACAAGAAAAATGTTATGTGGCATATTAAGAAAAGACAACAGACAGACAAAATATCTTAATGACTTGACCGTTTAAAGAGAAACTAAAAAATTAAGAAGTATGAAAACAAATTCAAATTATCGCACTACTCTGTGTAATATCAGGACTGACTTTCGGATTGGTATTTTAGAAAACAAACTTTGGAAATAATGAATTGATTTTAGTTTCTCTAACAGTTATTATTGTTTTTACTGTATTATAGGACAGTGAATTTACTAACATAAAAACAAATTGACAGACTACAATAATGAAAGAAATACGCTACATAACAGGCGGTACATTTTTTTGCCGAGATAGTGGGTGTTTCAACGTTTCAGCATCTAATAAACTTTTCCCGAAGCAAGTTCGGGACAAGCTGTGTAACTTAACAGGCCAGTGCTTCAAAATCAGCAATAAAAACATACCGCCAATCCGTTAGACTGTCTAAAAACTACCTATAAACAACTTATTATAAGTTATTAACAATTAGATATTTAACTGTATTTATATTTGGTAATTGATTGTATTTCAATTATATTTGTTTTTTAATTATCATAAAACATGAAATACATA
>CALGPK010000042.1 GCA_937960415.1 uncultured Bacteroidales bacterium
TGAGCCTAAAATGACCAAAATAAACATACAAACATAATTGGCTTTACAAATGTAAAATATTAAAATGAATATAAAAATTTTTTGTGAAATTTATTTTTTAACGATTTTTGAAAGCGAACCGTTAAAAAACTCGAGTGTATATTGCGAATATTCCCATACTTCTTTTACGCCTTCATCGGTAGTTATGTTCGATTTTGATAATGGCTGACCAATACTTTCTAAGGTTTGTCCTATACTCATCCCCTCCCAAATCTCCTTATTCATAATACGAATAGCAATATCTTTACCATACAGTTTTTGCAATTTTTGAAAGCGAGGATCGGACTCATCAACAGTTCGTATTAGTGTTGTTTGCGTACTTGTTTTTTGTTGAGGCATTGTGGTTGTTTTGCCCGACAAAAAATCGTCTATTTCCTGATTTGACGCAAGTGTTGAATAATTTACATAACCTGTTTGCCCATTGTATTCTACTTTAAAGTATAGGTTATCGTGTTCTTTAAAAACCTTAATAGGAGTATTGGGTGGAATATTGATTATAGCAGTTCCCAATGTCGAAGGCTTATCGCGCAAAACAGCACCACCATCGCCTGTTTTTGCCCAAATAATATCACCCACCGCCTCGGCTAACAGTTGCTTTTTTTTGCTCTGAAGCTCAGACAACTCTCTGTTTATCTGTTTCAATTGCTCCTGATAAGCTGCAATTCGTTGTTCGGTATTTAATTTTGCAGTTTGCAAACTGTCTATTTTTTTGTCTATTTGTTTGAGACTTTGTTGAGCCAACAATACGATGGCATCCAACAAAAACAAACATAGAAAAACTCTTTTCATATTTTTTTTTTGCAAAATTAATTACTCTTATGTTTAATTTACAAAACTATAATATGCATACATTCCATTGGGATATACCCCCTCAATTACAACATTGCCTCTTATTTGCGATAATAATACTTCTACTTCTTCTGCCGTTTTAACCGGTTGTCGATTGATGCTGGTTATAATAAAACCGGGTTTAATACCTATAGCTCTTAACTTTCCGGGTGTTAATTCGATTACTTTTACACCATAGCTTATTCTCAATCGTTTCAAATCCTCAGGGCGTGCTGTTTGAAACTTAGCACCTAAGGCTTTAGTTACCGAATTACGAACAATATCGGTAGTATTTTTAGTGTTTTTCAAAATCACATCCAATGTTATCAATTTCGAACCACGTAATACATCCATAGTTATTTTTTGCCCTGGTTCAAACTGGCTAAGTTGTTCTTGCAATTTAGGTATATCGTTAATTTCTACACCGTTAATAGATTTTATAACATCGCCTGGCAATATACCGGCTTCTTTTGCCGAGCCATTTTCGTAAACATTTAGAATATAAACACCTTGTGTGGTAGATAAATTTTTTTCTTTAGCCAACTGATGATCGACCTGTAAAATATTGACACCTAAATATGCTCTCTGCACTTCGCCATATTTAATAAAATCTGAAACTACTTTTTTTACGATATTGGAAGGAACAGCAAATGCATATCCTATGTAACTTCCTGTTTGTGAAGCAATAGCTGTATTAATACCCACCAATTCTCCACGTGTATTAACCAGTGCCCCACCACTATTTCCTGGATTAACGGCAGCATCGGTTTGTATAAACGACTCTATCGAAAACGATGAACCCACACCAATATTTCTAGCTTTAGCACTCACAATACCGGCTGTAACGGTACTGGTCAAATTAAACGGATTGCCCACGGCAAGAACCCACTCTCCTACTTTTAAATCGTCGCTATTTCCGAAACTTAAATACGGTAAGTTGTCGGCATCAATTTTAAGTAAGGCTATATCGGTCGACGGATCGCTCGCTACTAAGGTAGCTTTGAAGTTTCGTTTATCGTTAAGGGTTACTTCTATGTAATCTGAGTTGCTTACTACATGATTGTTGGTAACAATATAACCATCGGAACTAATAATTACACCCGATCCCACCGGCAAGGTCCTTGAATAATACTGAGGCTCTGAATAGCCAAAAAAGAAATCGAATATCGATGCAGTTGAATACTCTACTTTGGTTTTGACATGAACTACTGCTTTAACAGATTGTTCGGCCGCATAAGTAAAATCGAGTGATTCAAGCGGTAATCCTTGTGAACTTGACACTAAAACAGGAGTTTTTTCTAGAATAGATCGAGCTGAATGACTATTACTTTCATTTTTGCTGTTGAAATATAAATTTATCAAAAGTGTTACTACTATTGAAACAACTGCTGGAATAAAAAATAATCTTGACTTTTTCATAACATACATTTTTTTCGGAATCACAAACAAAAGTAAAACCAAAATAATTAGAATAGATTATTTTTGCAATTGTTTTAAAAATAATTAACGTTACACACATGATTGTAGAATTTTATAAATATCAAGCAACTGGCAACGATTTCATAATAATTGATACACTTAAACAATCATTCGATGAAAACAACTTTTCATTAGTTCGTCATCTATGTGACCGACATTTTGGCATAGGTGCCGATGGATTAATCTTATTTAAGAAACACCCGTCATTCGATTTTGAAATGGTTTACTACAACGCTAACGGCTACCCTGCTACCATGTGTGGTAATGGCGGAAGGTCTATTACCGCTTTTGCCTATCATTATGGTTATATAAAAAACGCATGTCGTTTTGTTGCTTCAGACGGAGAGCATCTTGCAAAAGTCATCGACAGCAAAACCATTAGCTTAAAAATGAACGATGTAAAAACAATTGTTCAACACCCAGATGGAGTTGAAATTCATACAGGTTCTCCACATTTTGTAATCGAAGTAAATGACGATTTAAATACAATCAATGTCAACGAATTAGGAAAAAAAATACGTAACGAATCTCGGTTTGCACCCGAAGGAATAAATGTTAATTTTGTAAAAATAGATAACGATGAAATTGTCATTCGTACGTACGAACGCGGTGTAGAAGCCGAAACCCTATCGTGCGGGACGGGTTCGGTTGCAGCAGCAATATGGGCAAGTTTAAGTTTACCCGATGGAAATTATTCAAAAAACATACGAGCATTAGGTGGAAATTTAAAAGTTCATCTACAAAAAGAAAAGACATTCTTTTCGAACATCTGGCTCGAAGGGAATGCTTTTAAAGTTTTCGAAGGAAAAATAGACGTTTAGTTATTTGCGAATATTTGGCAAATCCAATCCGTAACCTTTTTTCTTATCGACTACTTTTAGTACTAACGAAAGAATTACTGCCAACAGACCAAAGCCTGCAAAAATTAATTCTGGCACAGTATAATCGTAAATAGCGCCTTGTGCAATAGCTTCAGGCGTAATGGTAGGATTTGAAGCCGATAAAGCATAACCAATGAGTACTGGCACACCCAATAAACCCCAATTTTGTATCCAAAAAATCAACCCGTATGCAGAACCTAAGGAACGTTCTTCTACAATTTTAGGAAGCGATGGCCACATCGATGCTGGAACCAACGAAAAAGCTGTACCAAGTATAACGATAGTTGCAATGGCAATAGTGTAATTAAATGTTTCGGACGGAACCAATGCAAAAATAAGATGCGACACTGTTAACAACAATGCTCCATATAACATAAGAGTAGCTCCCAAGCCTTTTTTATCGAGGAAAAAACCAATAAAAGGAGTTAGTATCATAGCACCTATGGGGAAGAATGAAAACAGCGCAGCTGCATCCTTTAAGCTTACTCCCAACTTTGAGGCAAGCATATCGGTAGCAAATTTTTGAAATGGGAAAATAGCAGAATAAAAAAGCACACACAAACCAGCTATAGCAAGGAATCCCGGATTTGACAATATCTTACCAATATCTTTAATTTTAAATTCTTCGTCGGAACCTTTTTCTATTTTCGTGCCTTCTTGCTTATCGAGTTTTAAGTCCATAAAGGTGTATATCAAAAATAACAAAAAGCCAACAACCAAAAAAGCAACACCCCAGAAAATGGAATTGGAAACACCCCCATACTCGGCAAAAATAGGTGATAAACGAAATACAGCAAAAACACCCAAACGAGCTGTTGCCATTTCCAAACCCATAGCTAAAGCCAACTCTTTTCCACGGAACCACTTTACGATGGTTTTAGATACAGTAATACCAGCCATTTCAACACCTACACCAAAAATCATAAAGCCTATGTAAGCAAATAAAGCAGTAGCCGGCAATTCCATACCAAAAATAGATACCACCGAATCTATGGGCACAAAAGTTACTGCATAATACTTTAAACCTCCACCCAATACCATTGTAATACCCGAAGTGAGCAACGTAAAGCGAATACCCATTTTATCGAGAATGATACCCGATAAAATTAAGAATCCCGCAAAAACATTTAAGAAAAACTCTGAACCTCCGAGCATTCCATATACCTCAGGAGTCCATTTATACGTTTTTTCAAACAAATTTTGTAATGGCGATGCTACATCTACAAAAAAGTATGCAAAAAACATCGTCAGCGAAATCAACCCTAATGCAAACCAACGGGCAGTTTTCGAATCTCTTAACGTACGTTTAACTTCAGTCATAATTATTTTTTTAGGAACGTGCAAAGCTATAAAATATTCTTCTCAATAAGTCAATATAACGTAATTTTTTTCTGATTTTTTGATACTTTTGTAAAAAATTAGGACTAACCGCATAATTTTATTATTCAATGAAATTTTTTATTATATCTTTTTTCGTATGTTTTTGCTTACTATCTTTCTCACAAGGCATTCGCTTTTTCGAAGGCACGATAGAACAAGTTAAAGCAGAAGCAGCCAGCAAAAATAAATTTATTTTTATTGATTGTTACACCACCTGGTGTGGGCCTTGTAAATGGCTTGCTAAAAACGTTTTTACTAATGAAAATATTGGTAAATTTTATAACCAGCATTTCATTAACTATGCTCTCGATATGGAAAAAGGCGAAGGAAAAGATTTTGCCAAAAAATATGGAATTCATGCCTATCCTACTCTTCTTTTTATCGACTCCAAAGGCAACGTTCAGCATCGCTACGTTGGAGCTTGCGATACTATAACTTTCTTAGCCATTGGTCAACAAGCACTTGATACAGTTAATAATTTTGGTAGCTTAATCAGAAAATATCAACAAGGAAACCGACAGCCCGATTTTTTGGCAAAATATGCCTTAATGTGTGCTTCGGTTTATTATCCTTACGACATAAATGAATATTTTTCTACTCAACCCGATACCGCCTTAATTCGTGAAATAAATTTGCAAATTATGGAACGCTACCAACCCAACCTTTTTTCAAGAGAATTTAATTACGTTTTAAAAAATTTTGATCTTTTTGTCGAAAAATACGGCTTTAACCGTATTTTTTCATATTTAACTAACAATACAAGCAAAAACTTGTATGCTTTATCGACACAAAAAGATTTTAATGCAGAAAAAGAGATTGATAAAATTCTATCTAATAACGTATCTACATACTATGATTTTTGGAAATCGTCATTTCTGATGGAATTTTATGGTTACTATAAAATTAAAAGGTATGCAGAATACATTCAACAAGCCAAAAGATTTATTGTTCAAGCCAAATCATCAACCCCTTATATTCAATCTTGCCTTCTATTTCTTTTAGAAAATGTTAAAACCAGAGTTACCGATGAAAATTTAAATAAAGAAATATTATCATTTTTGACATCGTACTACGCAGAGCTGGCGTCAGTAGAAAATACAGAATTTCTAATAAATATAGCCTTTATTAGTGCCCGAGCCAAAGATAAGGAAACTGCTTCGAATTGGGTAAAACGCCTTAATCGCGAAACACTTAGCGAAACCCATAAAAAAGAATACGATGAACTCATCAAACTTATCCAGTCGCTATAATAATGGACTAAATATACGTGCAATGCCTTGTGCGAAATGATGTGTAAACGGTTTGTTGTAATATTCTTCGAGTATTACCTTATCGCAGTGTTTTAAGTCTTCTAAATATGTTTCTTTCAATTTTAAAGTTATTTCTTTATCATAAATTAAAGCATTGACTTCAAAATTTTGATCAAAACTTCGTAAGTCTATATTAGCTGTACCAACCGATGAAATAATATCATCGACAATAAGTACTTTGCTATGAGTAAAGCCTTTTTGATAGGTGTACACCGATACGTTTGCTTCCAGAAGTTCAGGCAAATACGATAACGAGCCATAATACGTCAGCATAGAATCGGACTTGTAAGGGAGAATAATTCTTACATCCACTCCACTAAGTGCAATAGTCTTTATGGCGGTTAGTATACTTTCGTTTGGTATAAAATAAGGTGTTGACATGTAAACATATTTTTTAGCAGTGCTAATCAAATAAAAGTATGCCTGCATAATACTACTCCAATCAGAGTCCGGACCACTGGCTATTATTTGGACAATAGTGCGGTTTTTTATTTTGTTTTCTGGGAAATACACTTCTTGCGACAAAAGTTTATCGGTTGCGAAGTGCCAATCCGTTAGAAAAATCAATTGTAACGATTGAACAGCGGTACCTATAATTTTCAAATGCGTATCGCGCCATATACCGATATCGGGGCTACCATACCAATAGCGATCGGCAATATTCAAACCACCTATAAAACCAACCTTACCATCAACTACTATGATTTTTCGATGATTGCGATAATTTAATCGTTGAGCAAAACGAGGAAAACGAACAGGCAAAAAAGCATGAATCTCAACACCAGCGTCTTGCAAATCATTGATAAACTGCTTACTAAGTCCCCAAGAGCCAACATCGTCATACATGATACGAACTTCTACACCCTCCGTTGCCTTTTTTATCAGCAATGTTTTCAACTGCTCGGCAACTTTACCATCTTCAATAATATACGATTCGATATGAATGTGATGATTTGCTTGTTCAATTGCTTTAAAAATGGCAGGAAACGTCTCATCGCCATTCTGTAAAATCTCAATCTTGTTGTGCATGGTAAGAATAGCTTTGCTATTATTGAACAATAACTTAACAACACCAATTTTTGATATCAGTTGTTCATCATTTTGAAGCAAGTTGTGGATTAAATGCTTATTCTGCCATAATAAATGTTTTTCTACTTGCCTAAAATCACTTAACTCTTTTCGAAAAAAAACTTTCTTTTTGCGATACGAGCGTCCAAATAAATAAAACAATATTAATCCTACTAATGGTACTAACAAAATAACAGCAATCCATGCAATAGTTTTAATAGGATCACGTCGTTGAACAATAATTGCAACAATACTGACCAATATCAATACAAGTAACAAAATACGCCACCCCGATACAATTATTTCCCAAATTTCAATCATTACTTAATTCTATAAAAGTTATTTCGGGCCACATCCCTAATCGCATCAAATATCCTACCATTCCTAAACCACGACTTACTATCAAGCAACTACTTCTATACTTATATACGCCCCACCAATGCTTATATCGATACTCTACGGGACTCCAAGAATCATCGCCCATACTAAAACCAAACTGAAACGCGTGTGTATGCCCCGATAAAGTTAATGAATTGGGCAAAATTTTTACAATTTTTTCTTCCCAATACGTTGGGTCGTGGCTCAATACAATAGCAAAAGTACTTACATTTTGCGAGGCTTTTTCAATATCGCCATACTGTTTAAAAGGTTTTAAACCCCAGTTATCAACACCTACTATTGCTATGCTATCGTTGTCGATGTGAATATATGTATGATTATTTCGTAATAAAATGAATCCCATTTTTTGTAACGAACGAATGATGTTTCTTATGTTGTACTCTTTCTGTTCTGGACATTTCCATATAGAATAATCACCAAAATCGTGATTTCCAAGGACTGCAAATTTCGCAATATTCGACTTCAATTTTTTCAAAATTGTGTCTGAATCACTAATTTCTTCGTAATACTGATTTACCAGGTCGCCCGTAAAAACTATAATATCAGGGTTGTAATAATTGCAACTATCAACTATTTTTTTTAAAAAGTTTTTTCTGCATATAATGCTTCCTAAATGAATATCAGATAATTGAACAATCTTAAAACCATTGAATGAACAAGGTAAACCTTGAATCGTTAAACGATATTTTGTTACACTTATTTTATTAGAACCTATTGTAATACCATAACTCTGTAATATAAAAGCTAAAATCATCATTGAAAATGAAACGTACTTACGAAAACTAAAAAACAACGGCTTTCTAAATAACAAGTTTATTAACGAAATCAAGATATGAAATATAAGATACACACATTTTGAAATCCAAAAAAACATGTAAAACGTTATACAGAAAAATACATACGTATATTTATGATTAACATCGAAGCGAAAAACCATAACGAATAATAAAGAAAGCACAAACAACATCAACGGTATTAGGCTCCATAATAAACATTTATTAAATGATATAAATTTGTGATTAATAGTAAATTGCCAACAAAACATAAGTTCAACCATCAAAAACAGTATTAGTAAGAAAATCATCATTTGGAAATAAAATTGGCCTGATTACCTTTGCACAAAAATAAAAATATTATGGCAAGTATTCGTAATCTTAAAAAAGATATTGATTTTTTGACCAACGAAGTTATTAGCGATGCTTATTTAGCCATGGATTTTCACGGTGAAAAAGTAAAAGAACAAGTGGTTGCACTTCTCGAGGAAGTAGTTGATTTTCACAATTATCTGTACGAAAAAATTCAAATGGCTCCCACTGGCAAAAAAAATCCAGAAAAGAAAAGATACTTTCGAGACATTCGTCAGGAAATGAACACAAAATTTCCGCAATTATTCAAAACATTGAGTAATATAATCGCTCAACAAAAATGACCGATTGATATAACATTCAAATTGTTCAAAATTATTTTTAACAATAAAAGATATATTCTTTTACTTTTTATATATTTGCACTTCCATAAACAAAATTTTGAGTTCTTATGTTAACGTTTATTGTATCAAGTACAGAATTATACGAAAAACTACAACAGTTAAATAAAGTTGTACCATCAAAAAGTACACTTCCCATTTTGGGAAACTTTTTATTTGAAATCGAAGACAACCATTTAAAACTTACCGCCACTGATACAGCTAATACACTCACTACCCAGCTAAAACTTAACAATGTCGAAGGTTCGGGTAAAATTTGTATCGATGCCAAAAAACTTCTTGACATCATTAAAGAATTTAGCGAACAGCCCATTACTTTCAACATAAATAATGAAAACAATAATGTTGAAATCACTACTCAAAACGGTAAATACATGCTGGTGGGCTATGACCATAAAGATTTTCCTCAATTACCAGCATTAAAAAAAGATGCTTTTTCGTTTGTTATATCGGGTGAAGCCTTATCGACTGGAATACAAAAAACCATTTTTGCTGTTGCTGTCGACAATCTTCGTCCAATAATGAATGGAATTTACTTCGATATCAGTCCAACCGAAATAAACTTTGTATCAACTGATGCTCACAAATTAGTACGTTATAAAAGATTCGACGTTAAAGTTGATTTTACTAATTCGTTTATCTTAGCCCAAAAATCGGCTTCGTTGCTAAAATCGCTTATTGACAAAAACACAACCAACATTAATATTACCTTTGACAATCTTAACGCACACTTTAATCTGAACGATACTCATCTTATCTGTCGTTTAATTGAAGGTGTTTATCCTGCCTACAATTCTGTAATTCCTGTCGACAACCCCAATAAACTCACCATCGACCGTGTTGAATTTATGAATAGTATTAAGCGTGTAAGCATTTTCTCCAATCCTGCAACCAATTTGGTTCGTCTTCAATTAACTGCTAATCAAATTACCATCAGTGCACAAGATTACGATTTAGCTACGTCGGGCATAGAAGTTTTGCCTTGCTCGTACGAAGGTAAACCTTTGGAGATAGGCTTTAAGTCGTCGTTCCTTTACGAGATATTAGCCAATCATACTACCACTAACATTATTATGGAATTATCCGACCCAACTCGTGCCGGACTTGTACTTGCTGCCGACGAAGATCCTAATGTCGAAAATACACTTATGCTCATCATGCCAATGAAAATTAATACCGACTAATTTTTTGGGCATTACAATACATCGTTGTTGCTTTTTTTTACTAACTTAGCTCAAAATATTTTTACATTTATATGCGTATAACTTTTGTAATAATAATGTTGTATTATTTTTTGGTCATCAATTTATACTCACAAGAATTGGCTAAAAAAGAAATAGAAAAACAAGCAGAAAGAAACTGGGTTAACCAAAACTTTAAAATTGCCGCCGAACAATACGAAAAACTACTTTCACTCGATCCACAAAACTCATCTTACGCCTATAAATTTGCCATATCAAATTTTCTTGCAGGTTTTAATGTAGAAAAATCGCTTAAATATATCGAACCTTTACTTGGTAAAGATAAAAATTTTAATGATATTCCATATTGGATTGGAAAAATGTACATGGCAAATTACCAATTCAACGACGCTATCGATATGTTTAATACTTATCTGTCTAATTTAAATCCCAATTCAGAACAAGCCCAAACTACGCAGAAACAAATCAATATGTGCCTTTCGGCTCTTAAGCTCTTAAATAAACCTATCAATGTTACATTTGAAAATTTAGGTCCCAATATCAATTCCTCTGCTAATGAATTTCTACCATTAATACCTCATAACGAAGAATTTATAATTTTTACTTCCGACAAACGCTTCGACGAAAGTGCCAAAATGTTCGACGAAAATTTATACATATCCTATCAAGATAAAACTTCATGGACACCTGCAAAACCCCTTCAATATATCAATACTTACGATCCCGAAAAAGGTGTTGGATTAAGTCACGATGGCAAAATATTGTATGTTTGCGGACATTTTGCAAAATCATACAGCGACATTAACATAGCCATACAAAAAAACAAGCAATTCAAATTCGACCCAATGAACAACATTTTTAGCATGCTGGGCAATAAACTTACCACAGGTGCTTCCATAACCGAAGACGGAAAAACAATTTTTTTCTCTGCTGTTCGCAACGATTCTTATGGCAATAGCGATATATACGTTATCCGAATTTTGCCCAATGGACAATGGAGCCAACCCAAAAACTTGGGCGAAGTAATCAATACTCCTGAAGACGAAATATATCCACAAATATCGCCCGATGGAAAAGTGCTTTATTTTGCCAGTCAAGGTCATAACAGCATGGGCGGTTACGATATCTTCGTCAGCTACCTCAACGAAATTACCAATGAATGGACACCACCACAAAATCTTGGTTATCCTATCAATAGCCCAAACGACGACTTTTCTATTGCCTTTTCATCAACGCGAAAGTATGCTTACATTGCTTCTGTACGAAAAGAAGGTCTGGGCGGTCTGGATATTTATAAAATTATTTTCAATGACATTGATGCACCAACTACTATCATCAAAGGAAGCCTATACGCAAAATCATCCAATCAGGATTCCATAATATGGACAACAACCATGGGCATTCCTGAAATTACTATTTACGACAAAAACAATAACATTTTTGGAAAATATCTTTACAACATGTCGCTTCAGCGATTTGTTGCTGCACTACCCGCCGGAGAATACGAACTTTCTATAAAATGTAGCGGTTTTAAAGACTATTCAGAAAAAATTACTATTTTGGATCGTTCTTTGTTTGTAGCCGAAATTGACAGAGTTTTTTCATTAACAAAAAAATAAATGTATGATGAAAGCATTTTTCTTACTGTTAATTATAAACTTTATTTTTATCAACTTAAATGCGCAATCGGAACTTAGCGATGCCAACACCAATTTCGATGATGAAAATTACGAAGTTGCATTACGTCAGTATTTAAAAGCGTACAAAAAATTTGCAAACGATGCACAGGTAAACTATCGCATAGGATACTGCTATTTGAGAACCAATTACAACAAAAGCCAAGCCCTTCAATATTTACTAAAAGCAGATAGTTTGAAAACCAATGTTTCGCCTACAATATTATACGATTTGGCCATGGCTTACTTTCATAATCATAAGTTCGATTCAGCCGAAAAGTATTTAAAACGATATACTACTGAAAAAAAATTAAAACCCGACGAACTGAGCATAGTAGACAAATCGCTCGAAACCATTCATTTTGCCAAACAGCTTACAGACAAGCCTCTAAATGTAACTTTTGTCAATTTAGGTAAAAGCATCAATTCACCACAAGACGATTATATTCCTTTTATTACCGAAGATGAAAATTTCATGGTATTCACTTCTGCTCGAAAATACATTAGCGATTATCAACAATATGTAAGAGGCATTTATTTTAGCCGAAAAAACAAGGGAGTCTGGACAAATGCAAATCCTATAAGTTCAAAAATTAATACCGACGAAGATGAAGAAGTAGTTGGTATTAGCAAAGATGGGAATACACTACTTGTACACGTTAATCGTTCAAGCAATCCACACGACATTTTCTACTCTGAGCGAAATAAAGCAGGCTTATTCACAGAATTGAAAGACTTTGGACCTACCATTAACACAAAAAGCGAAGAAATTGGAGCAAGCCTATCAACCAGCGGCGATACATTATATTTTGCCAGTAACCGACCCGGCGGATTAGGTGGATTTGATATATATATGGCATTCAAAAGACCCGATGGCTCATGGAGTCAAGCTATTAACCTGGGTGAACCCATTAACTCTCCTGCCGACGAAAACTATCCCTACATCACAGCCGACGGACAAAGGCTTTATTTTTCATCTAACCGACGCGGCAGCATGGGCGGTTATGATATATTTAAAAGCACACTGATTGCTGGTAAATGGAGCGAACCACAAAATTTGGGTTATCCTATAAATGATACTTACGACAATTACAACATTGCACTAACTACCAACAGCCGATATGGTTATATTAGCAAATACGATGCAAATAGCTTAGGAGGACTTGATATTTATAGAGTAATATTTAACGATGTGCCACCTACCAATATTGCTTATACAGGAAGCATTCTGGTAGGCGACAGTTTAAAAAATGTTCCTTACAAACAAGTTGACTCACTTATAACCATAACCGTTCACAATAAAGCAGAACCATCGCAGCAATTTACTTACCAGCCCAGTAAAAAGGGACGTTACACTATTGCCTTACCTCCCGGCGAATGGATTTTCGAAATCAAAGGCGATGCATACGAAACTTACCGACAAGAAATAATTATCCGTGATGAACAACCTACACAAACCGTTTATGTTCAAAATGTATATTTAAAGAAAAAAATTAAAAAATGAACCTCCCATTAAAAAAACCCATCGTTTTCTTCGATTTAGAAACAACGGGGGTTGACGTTATTAAAGATAGAATTGTAGAAATTACTATTTTGCGAGTAGAACCCAATCAACATGAACAGGTGCACACTTTTCTCATAAATCCTACCATACCCATACCGCCTCAAGCAAGTAAAATACATCACATCACCGACGAAATGGTAAAAGACAAACCAACATTTAAAGAAGTAGCTCATCAAATTTTGCATCTTTTCGAAAACGCCGATATAGCTGGTTTCAATGCACTTAAATTTGACATTCCAATTTTAATTGAAGAATTTCTACGTTGCGACATCGACTTTAATCTCAAAAATCGTAGCATAGTTGATGTTCAAGTTATCTTTCACAAAATGGAACAACGAAATTTGGCAGCAGCTTATCGCTTTTATTGCAATAAAGAACTCGAAAATGCACATAGTTCAAAAGCAGATACTCTTGCCACATACGAAATTCTGAAAGCCCAACTCGACCGTTACCCAAGCCTTCCTAAAAACATTAAAGAATTAAGCACTTTTTCGACCTATTATAAAAATGTTGATGTTCACGGTCATATTGTTCTTAATGACAAAAACGAGGAAGTCTTTAACTTTGGGAAATACAAAGGGCAGAGCGTAGCAAGTGTGCTTCTGAAGGATAGCGGATACTACGGTTGGATTCAAAATGCCGAATTTCCAAGACAAACAAAAAAGATTGTTACCGAAATATACATGCGTATTAAAAGCCAACCATGAAAATTATTTGTATCGGAAGAAATTACCCAACACATGCAGAGGAATTAAATAATCCTATTCCCGAAAAACCTATATTTTTTTTAAAACCCGATACTGCACTCCTTAGAAATAACGAGCCATTTTTTTTGCCCGACTTTTCGAACGATATACAATGCGAAGTAGAGCTTGTGTTTCGTATTTGCAAAGTTGGAAAAAATATTCATCCACGTTTTGCACATCGATACTTCGATGCAATTGGACTTGGCATAGATTTCACTGCCCGTGATATTCAGCAAGAATGCAAGCAAAAAGGGCTACCATGGGAAATAGCCAAATCGTTCGATCATTCGGCAGCAATAAGTGCTTTTATAGAAAAAACCGAATTCGACAATCTTAAACAATTAAGTTTTTCGCTTTACATCAATGGTCAACTAACACAGCAAGGCAATACAGCTAATATGCTTTTTTCTGTCGAAACTATTATTTCGTACATCTCCCAGTTTATAACACTAAAAACAAGCGATTATATCTTCACTGGCACGCCACATGGCGTTAAAACCCTGCACAAAGGCGATTACCTTGAAGGATACATCGAAAATCGCAAAATGCTTGACTTTTATATTCGTTAGTGTTGTTGTTTGGATGCCAAAGAGTTAGCCTGCTGGAAATAATATTTAGCTTTGAGAGTATCGCTTTTGCTGGCAAAATATTGAGCTAAACTTAATGCACGCTGATAATTGGTTGGATTTTTACGAAAAGCTTCTTCCCAGTACTTTACAGCTGTCGAGGTATCTTTCTTTAAAAAGTAATAATATCCAATAGAAGTATATGGTATATCTGTTATCGAATCGTATTTTAACATTTGTTCTGCATAATATCGGGCACTATCGTTCATATTAAGCTTAAAAAACAAATTAATAATATTTTGCCACAGTCGGGGGTATCTTTTGTCTTTCTTTAAAGCTTTTTGATAATAAGGTAAGGACAAACTATCTTTTTTTAACATTTCGTAGCACTGTGCCAAATTAAAATTCAATTCAAAATTGTCGGGTTTATACTCGTATGCTTTTAATAAATATTCAAGGGCTTTCTCGGGTTGATTATAAAAATTGATATAAATGTTGGCAATATTGTTCATAGCTTTGGGATTTTTGGGATACAATTCGAGGCTGCGCTGATAATAATAAATAATGCTATCGAGAGAAGGTTTTAAGTCAGAAAAAGGTTTCTGCAAGGGATTGTTTTGCATAATTCTATCCATTATAGCCTGTGCAATTACATCGTTTGCCTTGACGGAATTATTCAAATACTTTATATCATTAGCAAAAAGCGTCATTTCGGATCGCCAGTCTTTGTTTCGTTCAATTGTTTTTATAGTATAAAATACTAAAACTATTAGAAACAACCACCATAAACGACCTTGATATTTTTTTATCCATTTTTTATCCGATGTCCATGCAAAATAAAAAAACGAACTTATTGCTATAGCATATCCCAGCGAAGGACCATGTAAAAATCGTTCAGCTACAATACCATTTATTTCGATAAAATAATTTGAAAAAGGTAAAATCGATAAAAAATAAAACACAAAACCAAAAAATAAATACGGATTCTGTTTTCGATATTTTATCACAAAATAGAAAATAATAACGTGAACCAAAACAGATAACCATACCCAAAAGCTATGTAAACTAACCTCGGGAATAGTGTACAAACCGTAATAAAACACCAGCGGATGAGGAAATATTAACAATCGTAAATAATATAATAGAGTAAACGCTGCCAACGAAAACTCAGCAGCTCTACCATGCACAAATCGAAGTGGATTTTCGAAAGGCATCAATTCCAATTCGTCGGAAGGTAAGATCCATGAAGGCAATTTATACATTATATAACCAGCCAAAAAAAGCATTGCAGAGGCCAACAAGATTCTCCTTCGGATTGGAATTAAAAGGTAACTTTTTAAATCGAATAAACTTTTCAATGAATCTCCTATCATGTATTTGTAATAAAACACAAAAGGAAAAACCAGCAAAAAAGAAATAGCACTTTGTTTAGCTAAAAACGAAAGACAATACAAACATACCGCTACTATTAAACGCCAGTATAAACCGTTTGAAATAAAGTCGAGAAAAAATATACCCGACCACATTACTAAAAGAAAATACAATATCTCTTCTCTATTTTTTAAACTGGCAACAACCTCGGTATGAATGGGATGAAACATCCACAAAATCAATGTTATTGCTACCAGCAAACTATGCTCTGCAGTGTTAAATACTCGCTTTAAAAAGAGTAATGTAAGGTAAGACATCACAGCAAACAATAAGATATTAATAAAGTGGCTTACGTGAGGGTTTACACCAAACAAAGATACTTCGACAGCAAAAACAGCCTTTGTTAGTGGACGGTAACCAAATTTTGCCTGACTGTTTTCAAAATAACGTGTAGTAAAAATTTCGGGAATAGCTTTAATGCCCTGCTGAACTGTTTTATTGTTGTGAATAACAAACACATCGTCGAGGTTATAATAATGACGAATGGTGTTTCCGTACAACAAAAAAGCAAATAATAACAACCACAAGAAAACATAACGTGTATTAATGATCTTTTCAATAAATGTTGTCCATCGATTTTTTACCATAAAAAAAGGTTAAAAACTTTTTGTAAAATTAAACAACTCTTTAATTATTTTAACGTCTTTAAGAAAAAACATATGAATGTATATTGTTTCAAAATGTTTGTAATATTTATGTTTGCCATCAACACCGTCTTCTCTCAGTTAAAAATTAACTGGGAAAGCAGTGAATGGTTGTTTTACGAGACAAAAAAGCTCAAAGAATTAGCATTTTCGTTTGAAAACGCAGACCAAAATTTAATTCAACAGATGAAAAACATAAAAGATATTGGTCCATTAAAAAAAATAAAATTCCCAAAACAATACGATCCATGTCATTTTGTAGCAACTTTTTGTTTTAAAGATAATCCTACTATTACCGATTTCAAAAACATACTGGAACACTTACATATCAACGAATTTTATGTAAATGGTCAAAAAGTGCTTACACGTACCTTGATAACCGAAAAAGAAGCTCATAAACGAGCTATGGCATTTGAATATAAGGATATGCTTTTTCAATCATACTTTAATGATACGTCTAGAATTGAATACTATGATTTTCAGATATATTATGCACAAACCAAATTAATATACATGTATAGCCACAATTATCCTAAATATCTTTATGAAGGATATGTTGCTAAATTTACCGAATTACTTGAAACAAGAACAAAACAAAGAGAGTCTTTTTTACAAAGAACTAAAAATTAAAATTCAATGAAAAAATTATTATTAGTCGGGATACTGGCACTTCAAATTTTAAACAATGCATTAGGGCAAAATGCTACAAGTTGTGAAATTGCCGAGCCATTTTGCACAGGTGTAACTTATGGATTTCCAATGAACACCAACACTTCTGCCCAATCTGGTCCAAACTATGCTTGTCTTTACACCCAACCTAATCCTGTTTGGTATTACTTAAAAATTCTTGATCCGGGAAATATTACCATATATATAAATTCACCAACCGGAAATGATGTCGATTTTATATGTTGGGGACCATTTTCTAATCCTACAACACCTTGTACTGCTCAATTAACAGCAAATTGCAGTTCCTGTCCTAATAATACATCCAATCCTAATTTTTATCCATCTGGCAATACCGTCGATTGCAGTTACGATCCGGCACCCTACGAAACAGTACATATATCAAATGCTCAAACCGGTCAGTACTATATTCTTTGTATAACCAACTATTCCAATCAGCCGGGGAATATTACTTTTACACAATCGAACCTCAACGAACCTGGTCATGGAACAACAGACTGTTCTATTGTAACTCCTTGCGATATTACCGGAATGACAGCCAATCCATCAGCCTGTAATCCATCTACAAATACTTATTCCGTTTCAGGAACTATAACTTTTCACGATGCGCCTACAACAGGTCAATTAGTTATTACCGATGGTTCGAATACAACAACTTTTAACCCACCATTTAATAGTCCTATCAATTATACCATCAATAACCTAAATAGTAATGGCACACAACATACTGTTACTGCTACATTTACAGGCGATCAAACGTGCACTTACACCGTAACTTACAATGCTCCTAATCCTTGTAATCAATGCAATACTGATGCAGGTCCTGATTTTAGTACATGCGGTTT
>CALGPK010000043.1 GCA_937960415.1 uncultured Bacteroidales bacterium
AAAAGAAAAATTTCTAATTAAACTAAAAATTGATAAAAATGTAAATAAATTTTATTAAAGAATGCAAGTTAATCAGCTCTACGGGCTTACGGAGGAGGAGGTGATGATAGTAGAAGGGAAATAACTCTGTGCCCCTCCGTACCCTCTGTGGTGAAAAAAATCTAACCACAGAGAAACACGGAGAAAAAGAAGAATAAAATACTCTGTGCCCCTCCGTGCCCTCTGTGGTGAAAAAAAATCATTACGATTATTTACTTGCAGTAATCCCGATTGGAAATCTTTAGCCAGAAATTGTGTATGCCTTGCAAATGCTTTCGTCACTTTTTTAAAAATTTCGGTTTTTGAAAAATTTAACAAATTGACATACATCTACTTGTGTTTTTATGGTTTAAAAAAACTGGTTTGTAGTGTCTAATTAACGGTATCTGTTAATAACTTTGGAATACCTGTGTTTTAATTAAGATAAATTGAATAATCTTAGCCTCATGTTTGTAAGAGTAAAAACATCGCCGTATTTGCCCAAAAAAGCCGTTCAAATAGTTGAGAATGTGCTAATTGGGAATAGAGTCAAGTAGCGTATGGTTCGCCTTTTGCCCGACATCGATCTAAAAAAGATGTATTAAGCAAATGCAGTTAGAATTAAATGAAATGCCCGTTTTAATTAAATAACCCATTGAAATATAATTACATACTATATTGTGTAGTGCCTGCATGGTTTTGTATGTATTTGCATATCAGCAAATTAAGTATAAAAAGTGACGAAGTTGGGGGGCTGTTTAAAGCCTCTTTTTTAAATCTTTTGCAACAAGCTTATAAAGGTAGTTTTGCCATTTTGCTGTATTACTTTTATTAAATAATTCCCTTTTTCGAGCTTAGATAAATTTAATAATTCTACTGTTTGTTGTTTTTCTACATTAACTTCGACAACTATTCTTCCATTAATATCGGTAATATTTATTTTACCAAAAAATTCGCTCGAAAAATGAATTTGAATCTTATCATTAAAAGGATTGGGATAAACTTTAATAGTATTTGCTTGTAAATCTGCCAGATTAGACGGATCTAAAACAGTGATATAATTTTGCAGTATAAGCGTATCGTTTGGCAAAGGCGGATTCATGGCGATAAGAGTAACTGTGTATGTGCCAACTTGCGTGTACTGATGCCATGGATTAGCTTGTGTTGAAGTTTGTCCATCACCAAAATCCCACCAATAGCTTGTAGCATTTTGACTTTGGTTTACAAACAATGCTATAGCATTGGGCAAATACAATGTATCCTCAACAGCATAAAACTGAGCCATGGGCGCAGCTAACGATTGAACAATAAAACCATCGGACGTAAGAATTGTGCTTAAACCTGCTCCGTTGATAGCTTTAACACTGAAATAATACATTTGTCCCGGGCTCAAGTTTAGATTAGAAAACGACATGGAAGTGTTCAGCCCAGCGCTTGTCCAACTAACCACATTATCAGAACCCGCAGATGTACCCAGTGCAACCACATATTCAGCAATACCCGAATTCGGATCGGTTGCGGGGCTCCAATTCACCGATATATTTTGCGCATCGGGAAGTGTATCTAAATCGTTTGTCGGTCCATCATTTACATAAGACAACATAGGTGGCGTAAAATCGATGTTGACTGTTTGTTCGGCTTTGGCTGACAAGTTATGCGCTTTATCGGTAACAATAGAAACAATTTTAGCGGCTGGTGTTGTTGGGTCAGGATTTTCGTGCTGAATGTGTGCTGTAGCACTATTGGTCGAAATAGTAACTTGCGGATAACGTGTTCGGTACACCCTTAAATTATTAATACTTAACTTACTATTACCACTTCTGAACGAGATGTATTTACCGGTATTATATGGTGTATCGTCTTTCCACTCGCCTACTAATATATTGTTTAAGTAAACAAAAGTTTCACCCGTAATTCTATCGAATACTACTTTTACATTGTACCATTGACCAGCCTGAATATTACAAGGCAAGACCTTTTTTTGTTCAAAAACGTCATTATAAACCTTATAAAATTCTAACGTTTGTTGTTCTATCCGAAACCACACAAAATAAGAATTTCCTCTATTGCTCAAAACGGCACTATCACACATAAAATGAAAACCACCCCGACGATTATTGCCACTTCCTTCAATTTTCATATCAAATTCATATAAATAACGATTGCTTAAATCTTGTTTCAAATACGACCAAATATTGGTGTTAGTTAATGATTCATCACTTTGTTGTAAAACATTGTTGCTTATATTCCACGTACCTGTTTGTATAGTCCAGGACTGGCTCAAACTACCATCAAAATCATCATAGTAAAATCCTGCATGAGGATTGGCTGTCCATTGGTTACCATTGTATTGCGAAACCTGGAAAAAGCGACGAGACACACCACTACCATTTGTATTGTCCGTATCGGAAAAATTTACGGTAAAATCTTGTGTTTGCCAGCTCAACGATGGAATTTGTGTCGTCGGCGGTGTCCAATCAATATAAACAGACTTTGACACTACAGACGACCAGTTATTGGCTATATCTTTTACAATCGTATTTATTCTGCATGCATCCTGACTTGGATTAGGGCTTTGATACCTCGACATTTTATTACTTTGATTGCCTACTGTAATTAGTTCTCTGTTGTCGCGTGAAATACGAACTTTAAAATCATCGTATTGTCCAATACATCCGCCAGTTCTGAATGAAATAGCATTGCCACTGGTAAGCGGTGATGGATCGGTATAGGAAACCACGAAAGTATCGTTAACATAAACTTTAATAACTCCGTTTGATGGATTGTATATTACTTTAAAATCGTACCAGATATTTGGATCAATCACATAAGTTCCCTGTGCCAAGATGCCGCTTATAGTACCGTTACCACTTTTATAAATTTCTACATTATCGCCATCGGCTCGGAAATAAACCATATAGGCATCGCCACGGTATGTTTGTGAAGCATCGGAACAAAAAAAGAAAAAGCCAAAACGACGATTGGTACCGCTTCCCTGTATACGTCCTTTGTAATGATAAAGGTATACGTTACCCGATGTTTGTGTTAGACTTGTGTAAATGTTAGGATTTGTAAGACTTTCATCTGTTTGCTCAAGATATCCGTTGGTAATTTGCCATGTACCCGATAGAATGGTCCACGATGGGTGAATTGTCGTATTAAAGTTATCGTTAAACATTCCCAATTGTGTGTTGCAACGCCATTCGGTCCCGTCATATTCTATTACCTGATAAAATGACTGATCGATTCCACTACCACCCGGATTATCGTAATCAGAAAAATCGGTCCAAAAATCAGTTCCTCGCCAATTGTCAATAATGTTTCCATCAACAGATATTGCTGTTGTTGGTGCTACGGCATCGACCTGAGTAGTGCAAGCAGCAATTTTGTTTTTTGTTTCTGTACGTATGGTGGGTAACAATCCATATAAAGTATTACCCGGACAAGTTGTTCCTCCTACATTTACATCTTTATGTCCGCAAATACGAGGTTTGCTAGCCGAACCACCGCTTTGTAAAACAATGGTTGCCGATGAAGTTGGGTCAAATCCATAATGGTAAAACCACCATGCCAGAAATGATTCACACAAATCAAGCTGAACAGCAGTGGGTGTAGTTACATCGGCATTTCCAAGGAAATTATAACCTATTGAATAAGAATTTGAAGCGCCAGCATGTGCACCAAGTACATCGCGATAGTTTGAAGGATTTAAGTAATTTGGATTATGCCTTCCTTGATACAAATTGCCAAATTTATCGGACAAATAGTTATAACCGATATCATTCCAGCCAAGAGTATTGACATGATAATTCCAATAACTGCGTACAACGGCAGCACCATCGGTATAAGTGTTGGGAGAAGCACCATGATGTATTACCGCATGTGTTGGATTTATATAGCTTACTGTATAAGTTGGATTTAAACAAGCCGTGTATCCACCGCACCAACTACTACGAGGAATATAAGTAGGGAAAGGCGGGCAATTTTTAAAATCACCTGGTATAGGCTTAACGTCGTTTGTACGTCCAAAATCTTTTGTTTGATCGTAAATAGCTATGTGAATTTTTTCGAGTGTACAATTTTCAGGTAAGTATAGATAAAACTCGAGACTATCATGAGCTTTTTCGTTTATTCCAAATAAAACATCTGTCCAATATAAACCGGTTGGAGTTTCGTCGGGACTAACAAAAGGTTCGTCTTCTTTCCATTCTGACCATTTACCCGAGGCTGTATGTGAACGATATTTTACTACAAAATCGGAACTTCCGTGTAAACAAGAAGGATACGTCCATCCAAAACCAAAACTGGTGAAATTTATAGGACTCTTAATTTTGGCGTAATAATAATTTTGTTCGGTTTTTGACGGATTTTGAATGACTAACTCCACCATACTAAAAAACTCTTTTTCAATACTTTTTACTACTTGTATTTGAGGCTGATTAAAAGCCCAATAGTTTAGCAATAATGCAAATGCTAAAAGGACCAGCGATTTCATAATAATATTCGTTTGATTTTCTACAAAGATAGCAAAAAAATTAAAAAAATAAAAAGAGCGTCGTATATAAAATACTGACACTCCTTTTATGCAATGCTAGTTAGTGCAAAAGTAGCGATATAAATTTTATCTACCAAATGAAAACTCTTTCGTGTTCGTTGTTATTATACACTTGGTTCGTTTTATTGTATAGTTGGTTTTAGTTATTTCGCAATTGATTTTTATTCTGCAACAAAATGATGTTCTATTTTATTGCTTCGCAACCATAATTCCTTATTTGCCAATCGCGTTATTTCCCAAACAATTACTTGAATAGAATCGCCCTGTTTGTTTTTAGTTATTTCCAGTTCAACATCACCTTTAAATTTCCATTCGCCAGCATAGCCATTATTATCAGAATACTTTCCATTGTTTTCGAAGAGCATTTTCAGATTTGGCAGGTTGGTTGTAATAGTTATTCCCTGCTCTGTATAAATAATTGCTTCATATTTCCATGTTTTGCATAGTCGCTTAGTTTTTGAACGAAAGGTAAATAACGGACCATCTTCATATTTGGTACAAGAAACAACAAATAACCATATCAGCAACAGCAAAAAAAAATTCTTCATACCAACTTTATATTTTATATGCAAATTTAAGAATATATTCGTACAATTCAAAAAACCATGATAAAAACAAATATTAAAATTTTGTTTAATTATTAAATTAGAATATTTTTGTATAAAAAAACTAATTATGAAGTACGTAATATTTTTTGTTGGCACTATTATTTTTTCCTGTTCAAATATAAACAATACAAAACTTATTGAAGAAATAGACCCAAACAATATAAATGTAGGTTCAAACCTGGAATATGTCAAATATGAATACGATAGTGTAATATACAAAGATAGTAGCGAAACATATGATATATATTTTTATTTAAAATATCCTCTTGTAACAAATCAATTATTCGTTAAAAATTTCTTAGATACATTGATAATATGGAAAAACATTTATACATCTAAAACACAAAATGATACTACCCAACAAAAAAATCTTACAATTAAAGAATATGCTAACTCGTTTTTAAATGAAATTATTCAAGAGGCTAAAACCATTAATCCAGAAGAATATGGAAAGTATATTTATATAAATAATTCTTCATACAAAATTTTAAACCCTTTTAAAAATATTTGGATTATACATTGTTTTAGTTACCTGTATTTGGGAGGTGCACATGGAATTGAAAACGATTCCTATTACACGATTATAAACAATAAGTATATACCCTATATTAAATCTATCATTTCCGATACAAGCACATTTCAAATACTTCTAGCAAAGTATTTAAAAAAGCAAATAAATTTACCACCTAATGTAAAGTTATCTGAAATATATTTTATAGAAGATGACAAACTACCTTTAACAGACAATTATTTTTTTACAAACGATACTTTTTACGTGTGCTACAATCCATACGAAATAGGATGCTATGCATACGGAATTCAACGAATCGGAATTCCCATGAGCGAAGCTAAAAAGCTCATGCACAAAGATATTGCAGCATTGTTGCAATAATTTATTGCACAAAGTTTGTATTGAGCATGGTACTGCTTTCGCGTTTTTTACACCCAAAAATCATATTCAAACCCATTCGTAAATTAATAGTTCTGGTCGATTGTGGAAATAGAAAACCAAAAATGTTATCGCTAACCATATACCACTGATAAAAACCAAACTTAAGCCCAAAACCCAATCCTAAATGCTTCATGCTATTGTTTTGTACCGTATAACTCATGTTGGCACTAAACCATTTGGTAAATTGAGCATTCGCGCTAAGTGTAACAGCACTATGAATCCGTTTTAGGAAAAATTCGTTGCGAAACAGTAAGCCTATATTGTATTTATCGGTAACTTTATACGTACCACCCAAATACAAGCGAGATGGGAGCCAGTAATTATATGCTTTATTTTGATGATGCGGGTCAAATAATTTAACTACGGAATCGACAAATGCTTGGGTATGTGCTTTTGTAACAGAGTCGTTTTTTTCGAAATAGGGCTGAATATCCCAACCATCGAAATAAAATGTCCCTTTTGCTTTTACCACTTCGGCATTTTGCTTGTAACGAATAAAGCCAAAATCGAGTAAACTGGCATAAAGAATAATTTTGTCGTTGTACTGATATTTGGCTCCAAGGTCAAATCCTATCCCTTTGTTTTTTGAGTTAAAAATAACTTGTTTTTTAATATCTCTAAACTCGACATTATCCATATCAATCAACGTATCCATTTCAAACATCAATGAATCCGATGCATAATCGTAAACCAGTTTGGTTATATCGAAAAACGGTTGGCTTCCTCTTATATCCATATCGATATCAAACGTATAGGAATAATCGTCGGCATTGGTATGCCATGTAAATCGATTGTTTTTAAACCATAGGTTCGATTTTCCGAAAAGCAATTTTGAACGTGCTCCCACAGTCCATTTTCGGTCGAGTTGCCGTGCTGCTCCTACGGCATACTCTCTATACCAGTTAACATTAGCCCCCAAGAAACTCAACATTGCCCTTTCGCCCAGTAACGATTTGCCATTGCCTTCCCACACAAGCACAAACAAGTCGCGTGGAAGGCTTACCATTGCATTTACACGTTCGTTAATTCCAAAACTAAAGTACCAGTCTTTCCATATATAACTAACATTTAACCATGGTATGTGTGTCTCTAAACTTATGTAATTTACTTTTTTCATCTTATCTATGAGCAGTGGAAAATCCATAATTAAAGAGTCGGAACGAATGCCTGTACCATGATGAATAAAATCTTTGTAAGCAAAACCATTGTTGTTGTAGTTAAAATACAATGGTGGCATAAGCTGACCCGATACAGGAATAAGTAAACCCGAAATGGTCAATTTACATGGACCGTAAACCGCAGGGTTAGTTATATTTGCCTGAGGAATATGCATAAAATACAAGGTTTGATTTTGCTGCCCTAAAACAACAAATGCTAACAACAAAAAATAAGATAAAATAATATCTCTTTTCATTGCTCAGTTCTCCTAATGATTTTAATTAAAATCTGTTTGTGTGTTAAATTTTGCCTGAATTTGCACACCTGCTTTAACATCAATATAATTGGTCGAATAAAAACGCACAATAGTATTACCATTGTTGGTTGTACTGATATATGCTCGAACAAAAGCCTTTTTAACATTTGTTAGTGCAGAGATACGACTTCCGGAATACGTTACTTGTGTAATTTTTCGCGTGGGCGAAATTACCTTGCCCTGACTATTTAAAACACCACTTTGTATAATCATCGTATTTTGAAGAGTAAACACAGAATCAATAATATGATATAGCGAATCGGTAAAGTAAATTTGTACTTTAGCTTCCGAAGGCATTGCATTCAAAATATTAAATTGAAATTTGATATATTCTATATTCTCAGGTTTTATGCTAGAATCTTTTGTTAATTCGGCAAAATCGAATGGTATAGTATCTTGGAGTATCCACTGTGTAGAGCGTCCCCACAAAGGCAACTCCACTTCCAAATTAACAGCAAACTTGCTAGTGTCGGTCAGATAATTATATTGTGCAGTAAAAGGGGGATTCATCATAGCATTAGTTAGCAAGTAGAAATAACGTGGATTATTGTAAATAATATTTCTTATCTGAGGAAAATTTAAGGTATCGAGAATAATACTTGTAGTTTTATAAAATTCTCCATATTGAGGCGCCTGAATCAATATAGGATTATAATTGGACGGAATCGTATAAGGATAGTAGGTTTGATCGCTCGAAGAGTAAATACGAAAATTAGTAAAGGCAGCAGCAAGAGGTACACCAAATGAATTGTATAGGTGAATCTTTATTTTAGGGTTGACAAAATACAATTGCCCCCCCAACGAATTATTAAATATTTCAACATTTACAGTATCTTCCTGTACTGGAATTATCCTGTTTCCAAAATTTCCGAAAATAATTTTGTATTGAATACCACTAAACTGAAAATCTACACTGGCAGAATGAGTTGGTAATATTATATTGCTGCCGGTTTTTGTTAAAGTAAGCGTAATTTCGCAAGCAATTTGATTAGAAGCAGGCATTTTAGCCATATAATCAACTAAATCTGTAAAGGTATTGGAATACGAAAACGAACCACTGGCATCGAGCTGAACAGTTTTTGAATATGGCAAATTGTTTTTTCTAATCGTAGGAAAAGTAATAGTTAGTAATCCGTTGTGCAAAAATGACGAGTTTACTTGAATATAAAATGTTCCATTTTTAAACATTATACTATCGAAAACGTCGGTTGGTTGTTGCAAACTAAGTGTTAGCATTAGGTTTTTTGTAACCGAAGCCGTTGTTTGAGAATTAGGAAAGCCTTGCGACATGTATTCGCTCGCGTTAAACTGTTGTTGAGGAAAGTTCTGATCGGGAATTGACACAAAATTCGTTGCTGGCAACGAAAAAACTTGCTTGTTGTAAATTAAATAGAGAAAATTGGTTGAATCTTCAACAAACAAATGCTGATTATCATAATCTTGAATCAAGTCGCGTATTGTAAGTTTACTATGAATAGCGGGTACAGCCAGATTGGGATTCCAATTGGCATAATTCGATATTTTGTCAAATTCAAAGTAATCCTTTACACATCCTGTAAAGAGAATTACCGATCCAATGAATAAAGGGACAAACGTTCTCATAAAAATAATTTTTAATAAGACGCAATCTAAACTAAAATGGTTGAGCAAATTTAGTTGTTTAATTTTTGATAAAAAATATTACGCTCTACGGGTACAAATTTTTCTCTGATAATTATTTCCATTAGTTCATTTTTCGTGATAGAGGGTTTCTGCTCTTCGCTGCCCGACATGCTATAAATACGTGTACTGTTGTATATCGTACCGTCGATATCGTCGGCTCCTGCATGTAACAAAAAAGCAGCCTTATCCTTTCCTATCATGGGCCAATAAGCCTTTATATGATCCATGTTGTCTAAAAAAATACGAGCCAAAGCAAAAGTTTTAACATCTTCGATAAATGAAACTTCGTTAACATGGCTTAAGTAATTGTTCTGATTCCTGAACTTTAAAGGTATAAATGCATGAAAACCATGAGTTTCGTCTTGTATGCTACGAATAATTGCCATGTGTTCGATACGATGCTCTATTTTTTCGATATGCCCATAGAGCATGGTAGCATTCGAAGGTATTCCCAAACTGTGGGCTTCTTTATGTATAGCTATCCACAACGACGATTGCCCTTTTTCGGGACATAATTGCATACGTATTTTGTCGTTTAAAATCTCAGCACCACCTCCTGCAAGTGAATTTAAGCCGGCATTCTTAAGCATCGTTAATGTATCCGAAATGCTTAACGAAGATAATTTTGCCATATAATGTATTTCAATTGCCGTAAAGGCTTTAATTTGAGCCTGAGGATGAATTTCTTTAACAGCAAATAAAAGTTCCCTGTACCAACCAATATCTCTACGTGGGTGTACGCCACCGGTTATATGAATTTCTTGTATCGTTTTGGGAATAGTTTTCAGAAAATTCTGTATTTCTTCGATGGAATATTCCCAGAATAGTTCTTCGCCTGGTTGTTTATGAAAAGAACAGAATTTACAACGATGCACACAGCTGTTCGTTGGCTCTATATGAACATTTTGAATAAAAAAAACTTGTTTGTCAAAACGATAAGTTTTAATATAATGGGCTAATTCTACTAATTTTGATAATGGTAACTGGTTGTATAAAATTAAAGCTTCTTTTTCAGTAATACGCTGATTCGATAAAACTTTATCGACAATACGATTAAGCACAGTAAATAATAAGGAGCAAAAAATTATTTGCCTTTCAATTCGTCGCTTACAGTTAGTTTTTTGCGTCCTTTTGCACGACGAGCAGCTAATACACGACGACCGTTATGAGTTGACATCCGTTTGCGAAAACCATGCTTGTTGCGACGACGACGATTCGAAGGTTGAAACGTTCTTTTCATAATACAGGACTTTTAAAAATGGAAGGCAAAGGTACAATAATAATTTTTAACTGCAAAAAAATTTACTGCAATTTTTCTTTTGAATGGCAACGCAATTGTATGTCATACACTATAGAGCCACCTGCAAAATTATCGTTTTATTATAACTGGCCTGGAATAAACCTCTTCATCCGATTCCAATCGGAGTAAGTATATTCCTTCGGACCATGTATGTGTTTGAATAATGATATCCATATCGGTACTAATCAAATTTCGCTGAAGTATAAGCTTACCATCGGCGCTGTAAATATTTAATCTGCTATAATAATTTCTATCAGACAAAAATTGAACATTTAAAATATCATTGGCAGGAGTAGGGAATATATTAACAGTGATTTCTGGATAATCGTTGTTTATATGAGACTTTGAACAATTTAGTACCCTGGTTCCCGTACCTGAATAGGTATAGGTACAACCATATACATCGGTAACTGTAACAGAGTATCCTAACGAATTATAACAAAGGTTAATAGCTCGTTGTGTTGTTTGACTTCCTGCATTTGGTGCCCATAAATACGAATACGGAGGATATTCATTAGAAGGATTTACTTGTGCCCATCCTGTACATTGTCCGGGCTGAGTACAGCCCGAAGAAGGGGTAAGTGTAATATTTAGAATAGATGCACTTCTGGATGCACTTTTTGTAGTGCCACAAGCATCCGTTACCGTAACATAATGTGTTTTTTGAGGTGGGCGATTGATTATGGTTTGGGTTGTTCCTACTACATTATTATCCATCTTCCACACATAGGAATATGGCGGTTTGCCACCGTTTGGATTGGCTGTAAACGTTGCAGTATTTACACAACGATTGGAAGGAGTTGATACTATTGATACTCCTGAAAAAGTAGGTGGATTATCAAGAGTTACTGTAATAACAACCGAATTTGGGCAGGCGTCCCTTATTGTGCAATAATATGTTCCTGAAGCAAGATTGTTTATTGTTTGTGTGGTTTTACCATTTGACCAGTAATAGGTATAAGGAGGCTTACCATTATTGGGCAAAGCTGTAATGGTTCCATTATTGGAGTTTGGGCAGGGATCGCTTTTGGTATATGTAGCAGTAAGTGGAGGATTTTCGGTTAATTGATATGACTTAATCATTGTACAATTGTTTGTGCCAGTAACCGTAACGGTATAAAGTCCTGCACTTAAATTAGTAATCGTTTGACTGGTTGATTGATTGGACCATAAAAAAGAATAAGGCTCATTTCCGGATGTTGGATTTGCAGTAATGCTTCCATCGCTTCCCCCGGGACATTGAACGTTCGTAGCTACAAAGTTAATATCTTCGAAGCAACCCATTTTGGCAACATAAGCATCACGATAATTTACACGAGGATTCCTGAACTTTATAGTATCTGACAAGAATATTAAAAATAAAGAATCGGAGGTAAATTCTCCCATAAAGTAATAAGATCTTGCCGTAGGAGTTAATATTCCTGTCCAGCTGTTTTCGTTATTCTTGCCTTTTGCAGTAACCACTTTATTAACCATGCCATTATTAGCATTACCTAATAACAAACAGCCATCGACACCCCCTTTCAAAAGTAAGTTTTGACCATTGATGGTCATATTTCCTCCATAACAACCTGAAGCAGTAAATGATTGGTTAACTGCATTGATATAATAAAGTCTATCGTCGCCTGTAGAGCCATGGTTCTTAACCCATTGCAAAACACCATCAGAAGAATATTTTAGCAAAAGCATATCATTTTTGCCTGCAGCAACATTTTGAGGAAAGACATTACTTATATTGTTTTCTGTAGAATCAATAGTCAATTGTGAGCAAGCAAAATAACCTGCCAAATAAACATTTCCCTGCTGGTCATGATTGTGTCGATGGATATAGATATCATTTCCACTTCCACGAATTCGTCTAACCCAAATATCTTCTCCATTGGTATTAAGCTGTGCAACAAAACCATCTCGATAGCTATTATTGCTAACTATGGTTTGATTGGGAAATGACAATGTGCCCGAAAATTGACCCGAAAGGTAAATATAATCTTCATAAATAGTAATGGATCTGATATAAGTTAAAGGGCTTGTTGTTTCGAATAATTTTACCCATTTGAAATTTCCCCATTCATCAAATTTTACCAAAAAATTTTGCCTGTTCGAATATTCGTTGTCATGTAGATAGTCGGCACCACCTGCAATGACTGCTTCGTTGGTAAATATTCCTAACACATATAAATTGTTATGGTTATCTACGGCAAGGTTTCCATTTACTTGATGATTGTAGCCACCAGCTACTAAATATAAGTCTTCTAAATCGCCACTCGAAGTAATTTTTGCGACGGCTATATCATTTTGTTCGGCAGTTAGTTCTGCTCCAAGAATATTGGTTGTGCCATTGAATGTAAAACCGAGATAAATTGATTTTTGATCGGTTGAAAGAGCAATCCCATAAACATTTTCGGTTCCGCTTCCACCCAATTGTCTACTCCAAAGCAGGTTACCATTTGCATCGTATTTTACAAGAAACATGTCTTGTAAGCCTAACGAAATATACGTTATGTTATTTTGCAAGATTTCTCCGTTAAAGTTTCCTGCCACATATACATTGCCCTGATTATCGATAACAACAAATTGAGGCACATTTTGCCCCCTACCGGTGTAATGCTTTACCCATAAAAAACCCTGTCCTAAGACATGGATAACACATAATATCAAAAGGGCGCCAGAAATATATAATGTTCTCATAACGTATTTTTTTTAGTTTTACGAAGTAAACTATAAAGTAGTTTCATTTTTAATAAATAAAGTTATCAACAAAAAGCGTAAAAAAACTTGCTTTTTCAGTTTGTTGGAAACAAATTGTTCGTAGATGTATTGTACATCGAAAATTTCATTAAGCAAATCGTTTTTCAATGAATATTTCAAAAGATTTTTAATCTGATTGTATTCTTTCTGAATACGAAGTTCTATATCGGCCGATTGAATAGCCCTTTTGGGATTATTAATAATTTCTGTCGGTACTAATTCTTTTCCAAGTCGTTTAACAAACAAACGGCTTTCTTTATGTTTCACAAAAAAGTGCGTGGGTAAGGAAAAACAAAAGTTAATAATTCTTGGATCGGCAAAAGGATCTACAATATCAATATTGTAATGTATTCCTTTCTCATTCCATGTAGAATAACCCTGCCATAAATATTGCTTAAGAAAATAATTTCTTTTTTCGTCGAACGAAAACGATTGAAACGACGGATGATATTGAGCTTGTTTGAAAAAAAGAGGTAATTGATATTGTTTTAGAAACTGCTTGTTGTATAAATTTTTGTGTCGTAACACAAATTGCCTGTTATCGATATTCATTTTCATTGCTGCGATTTGCAAGAATTTTCTGATAAGCGATTGCCTTAATTCGACAAATGGCCATGAGATGGTTAAGTTTCCCATTTGAGCTATCAACAACTTTTTGACTTCAATCAATTGAAGTTGTTGCAGCATCGATAATAACCAATGCTGATTTAATGCATTTCTTACCGGATAGCCATGAATTTTGAGCGATTGATGTAATGCACCTAAAAGACTTACGTTCTGTGCATTATCGATTACATGAACGAGGTTTGAAAAACGGGCAACTAACAATTGCGACAGAAACAACTCGTTACCATATCGACGAGCACTTTCCAATTCCTTATATTCATTTAAAGGCACTGCTGTGGCTGCAAACAAGGGTCTATTTTGCGAAGCCATTTTTTGAGCAGTAAAAGCCGTTAAGAACGATGAATCCAGTCCACTGCTCAACGTTGTTGCAACAATAGTATCATTGGTAATAATTTCGTCAAGTACCAGATGAAGTAAATGATTAAATTCTTCGTACGCTTCTTCGTTTTTGGAATAATGTTTAGTGGTAGAATTAGGCTGCCAATAAAGAATGGTTTTGGTAGAACCTGTTTTTAAAATAACTTTTGAAGCCGATGGAACTTTTTTTATATGTTCGTAAGAAGTTTCGTCGGGTTTTCCGGGATAAGCCAATAATAATGCACCTAACTGACGTTTGTTGAGTTGTCGTGGTAAATCTTTAAACCGTAGCAGTGTTGATAAAGATGTGGAAAAATAAAACAAATCGTTTTTACTATAATAGTATATCGGCAACATTCCCAGATGGTCGCGGTATAAAGTTATTTCAAACATTTGTTTGCTATAGCATATAAAAAACCATTTACCGTAACATCGTTCAAACAGTCTTTCACCAATTTTTAAGTAGGCTTGAATAAAAAATTGCTGGTCGTTTGTAACATCGTTGATATTTAA
The DNA here is from genome assembly GCA_937960415.1 of uncultured Bacteroidales bacterium. Lineage (GTDB taxonomy): Bacteria > Bacteroidota > Bacteroidia > Bacteroidales > GWA2-32-17 > Ch61. Next base: position 14,815 of record CALGPK010000043.1, read on the forward strand.
TTTTGCTTCTGCTGCAATTTGATTTTTGTTGTAAATAGTTCCAACCATGAAAAATAACTGCTGCTCGTCTTCGTAAATAAAATTGTTTGCATCGCAATGGAGTTCAGAACTAATTATAACGGCCTTAAAGTTCTGATGGTTTACATAGCATATATTATCGAAGGGATACATCGGGGCGATTTCGTTCAAAACATTGTTATGAAGGAGTTGGTTTTGTAAACTAATATATCCTGCTACAATCCACATTATGCTTCTATTTGATGTATATGAATAAAATCGGTGTTCCCTCGTTCTACAATCTCTTCACCAGACGATACAATCCATACATGAGCTTTAAGTTGTTTATGATGCTTCCACACACCAAAATATAATGTAAATGGAATATTTCTCCGCTTAAGCATTAAGGCTGCTGTAAACGACTGTTCGATGCACTTAAATCTCCAGATAGCGATCTTATTAACTCTTGATAAAGACTTGCGAATCAGTTGTAAAGTTTCCTTTTTATTGTCGTCATGGTTTAAAAATGATGATGTATTTATTACAACTTTCGACTGAACCTTCTGGTACGAAAAAAACAGCAACCACCAACGAACTTTCAGACTGGTAAATAAAGCATCCCAGAAAAACAAATAATCGATGTTGGACCAACGAAAAAAATTACATCGTTTTGTAAACATCTATTAACCCTTTCTCCGATAATTGTTTCAAAAAATCGCTTACTTCTTGCAAACATTGCTCCTCAGAAACGCTGAACTGTTGCATAAGTTTTTCTTTTAATTGCTCTACAGAAATGACCTCTTCGAGCAGCTTCCATATAACCGATCCTACTTTATTAAAACTGTAATATTTGCCTTCTTCGGGATGAACCAATACTATTTCGTTATCTATTTCTGTAAAGGTGATATTCGGTTTACGCTTATATAGAATTTGTTCAGGGCTCATAATCATATTGTTTTATAACATCATAATGTTGCTCATAAATACGATCGATTTGTTGGCATGTTAAATACTGACGATAATAATACGATTTTCCGGTATGAAAAAAAACTGTACTGTGAACCGATTTTTCTTCAAATCCGTATTGTTGTTCCTGTTGTTTTAAATTCTCAAAAGAAGTAAATTGTATGGCATCAGATAATTGGCTGTTTGTAAATGGTATCTGGCAGCAATGGAGTATTTGAGCAAATGTTTTTTCGGTATCATGCAACAAATCTTCGTATCTGATCACATGTACATCGAGCTGTTTTTGCTCTATCCAGCTTTTTAAATGTTGCGACCATGTGCCTAAGGTCTGAGGCATTTGAATTTGATATTTTTGAGTACTAGAGGCTAATGTGTAAGAAGGGTTGTTCATTATTTGAATTGTTTCATCAATAGATTTACCGAGGTGTCGCGAAAACGAAATAGCTATATCAAACGGATTGCGTATAATGTATATAACTACCCGGCTTACATCAATTGGTAAAAAAGGCAATCCATATAACGTAGGATGATATTTATCGTGAATTTTTACCGGGAAATGCAATATTTGTTGGGCTTTTTCGGTAAATACAAATAACCTTAATTTGTGCAAATATTGGTTTGTAAGTTCGCTAATGTCCATATCAGCTTCCTGTTCAATAAATGTTTTGGAGCTGTATATGGGTATCTGCAAATGATTGATGTGATTGGTCTTAAATAACATTCTGGATAAAAAAGTTCGTACCCATGTGTTGCCCGATTTGGGGTATGATGCCAGCCATATAATAGAACGATTGGCACTCATAACAGTTTTTCTATAAAATCATGAATGTATATCTCCCAGCTGTTAAGTTTTAAATTTAACGGACGAGTTAAAACGTATGCCCTACACTGATGGCCCAATGTAGAAATATAATCGAACATAAGTTCTTTAAATGTATGCTCTATCCATGGTTTCCGATAAATATTCATCTGCAATAATGCCCATTTTCGGGCACCTTTAACTTCTTCGATACTAAAACGTTGTTGGGTTGAAGTTTGTAAAAAAATGAGAATATTCGGTTTAATAGATTCATCACAAAAAAGTTGACGATCGGTAACGTAGAATTTTTTTATTTGTGGATGAACGGCTTTTATAGGTTCTGCCTGTAACTGTAATATTATATCGTTCCACAATTTAAGCTCTGGATACGATGGAATAGCCTCAATGCCCGAAAATGTTTTCTTTAACAACACGATGTCGTCGGAGATATATCTGGCTTTGTATTTTTGCATTAAGTAAAACAAAAAAGTGGATTTGCCCGAGCCTGAATTGCCCATAATCAAGAGATTGCAATTATGGAGTATAACACCTGCTGCATGAAGAGGCAACTGTTGGAAATAGCAAGCCGTAAGCGACATTACAGGTCCTAATAAATACGGTTCGTACAAATAATTTTTTTCTGGACGAGTGTAAATAGTGCGTTGCAAGTGATTGTAATTAAATAATAAATTAAGAGGCTTAAAAATAAAACCGGTTTTGCAGATCTGTATGCGTGAATGATTGAATATTATTTCTTGTAAGCAAGGTTCGTATCGGTCGTTTTTGATATATAGCTTAAAATCCTGTTCTGTATCGTCCAAAACAGTAGTTTGTATAGGAAATTCTGAGTATAGCGTGAAATTGAAAATATTATAACGATAAAAGTTTGTCACTTTTTATTGCAAATTTAATCATTTTCTGTTTGTTCGAATGCAATTCAAGTAAAAACGGCATCTCCATCACCGTCACGAATATAAATAGGAGCACTGGTAATGTTTCGAATTTTTGTAAGCAATGTTTTTGTTATTTTAAAATGCCGTTTCATTTTTTTACTGTATAATCGAGTAAAACGCAATTGTTTCTTAATATCCGGGGCTTCGAATAGAGTAATATAATCAGCATTGGTATGATAAATCAAGCTTTTAATAAATCGAGCCATGTGTGAATGATTTTCTGGTTCACAAAAAATGTACGGAATCTTTAAATGCCCATTACGCAGAGAATATAAAATAAAACCGATAAGATGGACGTCTTTAAAAACAGATATCAACCGACTTTCGAATTGTCGCTCTTCACTTGAAAAATGGTAACGCAAAGCTTCGTCGCTAATGGTTGTTACCTGTTTTATCCACGGGTAAGATATTATCCAATTAAATTCAGGGAAAGATCGATTAAACGAACATTGTTGAAAATACCTTTCATAAGGAATATGTTTGAGGTCTGCATCTTTTACCAGAAATTTATCTATTTGTTTAGTAACAAATGGTTGCCAGCCTGTGTTAAAAACATCATCGGCTATGTTTAACACTCTTTGCATTTTTTGCATTTTTGGATATCGAGCAGGTAGTACTTTCGATAAGCACATACGTCGGTAATAACGCACGCCTTCCATGGATGGTAAATCCAAGAAAATGCCTAGTTTTTCGTATAGTGCTGCTGCTTCACTGGTAAAGTTGGTAATCAAAATATGCTGCTGGTAAGAATCGTAGGCAGTAGATACCATTTTTTTGGCTATTCCTTTGCCACGAGCCAGCGGACTAACCCAAATACAACTCAACCAGCCAGCATGAAACAAAGTTTGTTTTTCGACAGTAATATTGTCGGGTAACACACCAAGATAACCCAACATTTTATTGTCCTCGTATGCAATAATAAGCAGAACATCTTCGTCGGTTGCCCGAGGATTGTTTATATGCGACATTGCTCGATGGTAAGAGATTGGTAAAACCGGCATTTGACGATATTCGTCGCTGTGAATAAAGTTAAAAAGTTGTTGTTTATTGAGCAATTTAAGTGAAATCATCGTTGAACAATTTTTTTGCCTATCATTTTTTTTGCAAAATAGTAAAAATATTCGGAAGTAATTATATGTCGAGCATTGCTGGCATAATCGGTTTCCATGGGTATTCGTTGAATGTGATTTTTATTTTTTTCGGGATAAAGACCTGCTCCACCCATAATGATATCGGCAAGATGCAGATTGAATACCGTTTGAATAAAGTCTGGACCTATGCCAGTATCGGTAAACGGAAATGCAAACATGCGAAAATCTTGTTTAACATATTGCGAAATAACGTAAAAAGATTTTGATAATTGCTCCAGACGCTCGTCATCTGTTAAGTCCTGAAACGCAGTATGATTAGTACCATGTGAACCAATATGCCAACCTGCTTCATGCAATTCTTGCAGTTGTTGCCATGTTAAATAAGGTTGCTTCTTTTTCAAAAACAAAGTCAAATCGATTCCACAAACAGCCAGCAAACGGTCTATCACGGGGATATGGGCCGATGTCAATGCAAGCAAACGCGCTCGGACGCTCGTAGTTTCGTATTGCACAAAATCGTTCAATACAGATTGTACTAAAATTTCGAGTTGCGGTTGTTGCTGCATGGCTTCGATGATAAGCGATACTTTGTATCGATAAAACAAATTTTGATTGTCGATAAAATCGGTATTGACAAATACTGCCGCCGTTATCCCTTTCTTTTTCAACAAAGGAAAAGCGATGTCGTATATTTCGCGAAGACCATCATCGAACGAAAGAAAAAAAGAAGGCTTTGCAATGGGCTTATCTTGTATAATTGACCAATACAAATCTTTGGCAGAAATAGCGTTAAAGTGTTTCAATAAAAATTCAAGGTCGCTGGTAAAACGAATTAGAGAAAGAGGTTGATACAAATGATGAATCATTGATGGCTCGTACGGCTCAATGGTATGATAGAAAGGACAAATAAGCAATTGGTTGGTAAGCTTTGGCCAGAATTTTACCGGTAAATATGTAGCCACTCTGCCTGCCAGCTTAAAGAACGTTTTTTTCATGAAGTTTTTGTTGTATTAAGTGTTTTATCTCTTCAAGCTGATAGGGATGAAACCACACATAATCTTTATCTCTTCTGAACCATGTTAGTTGTTTACGAGCGTACTTTCGTGTGTTTCGCTTTATAAGATCGATGGCTTGTTCCAAACTACATTTACCATCAAAGTAATCGAATAGTTCCTTATATCCCACAGTGTTTAAAGGTACTAAGTGACGAAAAGGGAATAATGCTCTAACTTCTTTTTCAAGCCCGTCTTTAATCATCGTATCTACACGCAAATCAATAGCTTCGTATAATTCTTCTCTTGGTCTATTGAGTGCAATTTTTAAAATTCTGAAAGGTCGCTGTTTTGCTGTATTTTGCAAAAAAGATGAATACGGTCTGCCGGTTTGAATGCAAACTTCAACTGCACGAAAAAGGCGATTTTTGTTTTTCAAATCTATACGTTCATAGGTTAGTGGGTCTAATTTCATGAGCAATGCTCTTAACCATTCAATACCATGAGTGTTGAGCTCTTGCATCAGTTGCTCACGCAATTCCGGGTCATAATCGGGCATATCGTCTATTCCTTTGCAAACAGCATCGATGTATAAACCCGAACCTCCTACCAGCAATATAGGGTTGTACTGCCGAAACAGTAGAGATAACAAGTTAAGTACGTCATTTTCGTATCGGCTAACATTATAATAATCGTGTATAGATAAATGCTGAATAAAATAATGTGGGATAGTTTTTCTATCAATTGTATCGGGCACTGCTGTACCAATATTCATTTCCTTGTAAAACTGACGGCTATCGGCACTAAGGATAACCGTTTGGAACGATTGAGCAATTTTAACCGCAATTTTAGTTTTCCCTACAGCAGTTGGTCCGGCAAGAACAACTAACAGTCGATTTGCTTGTTGTAAAGCCATTTATCTGTCGTCATCGTTGTCGTCTTCGATATCCTCCAAATCTTCTTCACTTAAATCTTCATCCTCTTCGTAGTCATCGTCAAATTCTTCAAGATCGGCTTCTTCTTCAAGTTCACTTTCCAATTCAAGATCAATTGGGGGAACAATATCTTTATCAAGAGGAATTTCCGGTATATCATCTACTTCATCGTCAAGAATAGGCAACGGTTTTCTATTACTGAGTGTAGGGATATCATCTTCGTCATCGTCGAAGATACTGGTACGTTTTTCTTTTTTACCAATCTGTGGAGGTATTTCCCCTCCGAAGTCGGTACAAACGGGATAATACATATTGGGCGACTCTGACTTTGTTTCGATCAGTTCTAAATAAAAGCAACGATCGTTAATATAATCGAAAACATAAACAAACTTTTGATGAGCATCTTTTACATAGTCGGCAAGTATAGCCTTTTCCATGGTAACAGTTTTCTTATTACTATTATCCATTGCCATCAGCGGAATTTCTTTTAAACGTCGCCAACTATGGCTTGCCGTGTAGAACGATGCTAAATGACTGCGGTCATACTCCAGCTCATCTTGAATAAGGTCGTGCAAATCGTAGAATGTCTGGCTCGAAAGAATCTCAATATCCATAAAAAACTTTTCGTCTTCGTCTGATAGTACTTTAAATTTGTAAACCATAGTCTATAACTGAATTAAAAAGTTAATAACATCTACATTATCGGCATAATCGCACAAACGAGGCACTTGCGATGTGCCAAATGCAATGCTTTTTATATCATTATTTTGTTTACTCACAACACATTGTATTTGTGATAACCATGCCGATATTTTGGTGGCTAATATACGAAGTTCTGAAAAATACTCATAAAAAATTACACCTATTGGTGAAGAAATTTCGTCCGAATGTTTTAACATGAAAAAGCCTCCGTCGATGAATTCTTCTTTGTTCAGCAAATATATAGTTTTTTGATATTCGTAGTTACTCAGATAGTAATGATGATAAAACACATGCTCCCACTTTTTAAAAGCCTTGATAAGCAAATCGAACGAGTATCCTTCGGGGACAAAAATTTTTGATACGTTGCGACAGCCCAGTCCAAAATATCGAAATACATCATCGCCAAGCAGTTGAAGCTCCAATGGACACTCATTGCCTGTAAGAATGGCTACTGCATTGCGATGTCCCCTGAAAATGTGTGGCTTTTTGCCAAAATACGACTCAAAATACGGCAAACTTTGATTGCTTCCGGTAGCTATTACAGCATCAAAAGAGGGAACTCGTTCTTCGGTTAACAGAAAATAATCAGCGGTTTCGGGATATTGGTGATTCAAAATATTAACAATACAGGTTAGCAGATGCTTATCTTTTGACGAAAGTTTCACAATTGCTTTATGACCAACCAGGTAAACCGAAATTACATCGTGAAACGATACTAATGGGATGTTTCCAGCAGCAACGATTAAAACATTTTGTTTTCTTAAGGTTGATTGTTCAATATTGTATGCCGATAGCCACTGCTTAAGATTAGACTCTGTTAAATTTTGAGCCCAGTAATTTAGTGCAAAATAAACATTATCTTTTGTAAACCATGGATTATGTGCTTCGGCTTGCTCTATGGCTTTTGAAAGCCATAAGTAGTATGATGTAAATGTATCAACTGAAATTTGCTGTAAATAAGCTCTTAATACTTCACCAACAAAACTAAGACATTCAATTCGAGCCGACAGATTCATTATGAATTAATAATTGACTGCATTCCATGGAAATGTCGAAAACATAGTTCCAATAGCAGCACCCAAAATAAGGAAATAAACAATAACGAAAATCAAATACAATGCCGACAACGATAATCCTATAATAGCACAAATGTAGCCTGCCTGAAGGTTTTTATATGAGCCCAGTGTATACTTGTCGGGATTTTCTTTATACAACTTTTTAGCTTTATTGCCCATTACAATAGAAATAATACCTAACACAACACCCACTATTCCATAACACCAACAAAGAGCTATTGATATAATCCCCATAACTAATACTGCCGTAGAATTGGGCAAAGGAATTTGCATCTGTTGATTAACAGGCTGATTTACTACATTACCATTATTTTCCATATGCTTTAAATTTTGTTTAAGCAAATAAAATATATTTTAACGAATTTAACAACTTTTAATGATTTTTTTTAAAAATTATTTCATAAGAAAATTTTCATGCAGTACAATTAAGCAATCCATAGATTCGTTCTATCTAAGAAATTCCCATAAATTTATTTGGGTTTACTTTTTTACCGCTCTTACCATGTGTTTTTTTGGTGGATATCCTTTTAAGCGTTCTAAATGAAAACCGACTGCTGTTAAATTTTTCTTAACTACACCACTGCTGGCAAAAGTAACCAATACACCATTTATTTCTAAAAACTCAAAAATTCTTGAAAAAATTTCTGTTGTCCACAACTCGGGCTGTATTTTGGGGCTAAATGCATCGTAATAAACTAAATGTAAGGTTTTCTGAAAATAGTAATTTTGCATATCTGCCATAACCTTTTTTACCACAAATTTTTTACTTATGTAAGTAGTTGCGTTCCATTCTGCCTCTAAAATTCTTTGATAAATTTCTTTTTGTGAAGGATTGACCATTGAAATCAACATCGGATAAAAATCCTTTGCCAGTGGAAACAAATCGATACTTTCGTAATAAATAGTCTGATACGCTGGTTTATTTACAAATGTTAAAAAAGCATTGATACCGGTCCCAAAGCCCATTTCGAAAATATGAAGATGCTCATAAAACTCAAACTGCTTTAAACCCTGATCGATGTAAACATAATTGCTTTCGTTTATTGCTCCTGATAAAGAATGAAACGTTTCTTCAAAATGTAAATCCTTGACTGTAAGTGAATTATCGTTAGTTAGTACCAGTTGATGTCGGTTCATATATGACGAAGTTCGTGATAATATTTTTTTCTTTTTATAAAAAATTGATATATGATGCTCTTTTGATAAATTACAGGAATATCTTTACAAACTGTTTTTTCAATATTTTGCTTTCTCTTTTTACGCAATTTATGGTAGGTAAATAAAAACACACCATGAGCTTTAACCACTGCCATTGCATTTTTAAATTCAAAACCTAACAAAAATTTCAAAAATGCCAAAACATCCAAAAAAAAACGAATGAACAAAATCCTTGTAATGTGTTTAGAGTTTTTATAAATCATGTACCAGTTGTTTCTAAAATTGAGATAGGTTTTAAACGAATTGGTTTTATTAAGAGTTGCACCTCCCAGATGATATACACAAGCCTGTGGCAGATAAACAACTTTATATCCTTGTGCCCATATACGCCAACATAAATCAATTTCTTCCATGTGTGCAAAAAACAACTCATCTAAGCCGCCGAGATTTTTATATAGCTCCGTGCGAATCATAAGGCAAGCTCCCGATGCCCAAAAAATATAAGCTGGATGGTCGTATTGTGCATAATCCTCTTCTACCACATTCATAATTCTGCCCCGACAAAACGGATATCCGTACTTATCGATGTAGCCACCGGCAGCACCTGCATATTCAAAAAAATTGGGATTGCGATACGAGCGAATTTTAGGCTGACACGCACCTACATCGTTATGTTGCTGCATATAATCGTACATAGGCTGTAGCCAACCTTCGCTAACGGCAACATCCGAGTTGAGCAGTACTGAATATAATTCTTGAATTTGTTCAATAGCACGATTATATCCGCCCGAAAAACCATAATTATTATCTAGTTCAATTACATGAACCATCGGGAAAATAGATTTGACGAATTCTACAGAGCCATCGGTGCTGCCATTGTCGGCAACATATATCTGAGCAAGATGCTCGGGCGTATTTTTAATAACAACCGGTAAAAAAGATTCGAGCAAATCTTTGCCATTCCAGTTTAATATGATAACAGCTATAGGTTTCAATTTTTTTTCAAAAGTAATAAACTTACGTATAGTTTTAAAACATTGCTCAAACGCTATTACATTTCTTCGTCTTCTGAGGTTTTAAAAAGATGTTTTTTTTCATCTCTGGTTTTAATACCAAAGTTGTAACGAATGTTGAAACCAACACGTTGATGGTCGGCATAACGAGAACCGTATGTTTTCATTGTGCCCAGGTTGTAAGTAAAACGGTTTTCCATTGTTCGTAGTACATCACGAACGTTGATGGTAATTTGCAGTTTTTGGTCGAAAAAGGTTTGATTGAGTCCGACATTAATTTGTCCGAAATTTTCGAGCTCAAAAAAATTCCAGATTCCCTTAGTCATCATAAAACCACTGAGATATAATTTTGTTGTTTTACCTATTTTAAGTTGATGAAATGTAAAAAATCGCCACGACCCGCGTTTAAAATATAGTGGTTCGTTTTGGTAATATCCGTCGTATTCGAGCATACTATACTGAGCGCCAATACCGAAGAAATATTTTCCACCAGGAGGGATACCGGCTATCCCACGAAAATATGTTTCTGAGCTTTTGCCAAGATTATCGAGTGTGCGAATAAATACTCCGGGCATTGTCGTATCGGAATACATTACGTTCGAAAAAATATCTTTCGTAAAATTTTTTCCTATTGCAAAAACGGGCATATCGTTGTAGCTAATATTTAACTCGTAATTGTCGGTAAACTGTGGATTAAGTGATGGATTACCGGTTTCGTACATAAATTCATCAATATATCGGATATACGGATTTAAGTCCTGATAACCAGGTCGATTTATGGTTCTACGATAAATGGCAAAAGCATACAAGTCAATACCCCACCGGTCGAAAATTTTTCGGCTTACATACATGTACGGGAAAAAATCGGTACGGTTTACCGAAAATGTTGTATCGTTGGGAACGGTTTGCTTGCCGTTCATATACGTATGTTCTAATCGAAGTCCTGTTTTTAAGGTCAGATGGGCAAAGATCTTTCGCGATGCCTGTGCATACAGTGCATAAATATTTTCGTCGAAATTATAACTATTTGTTTTCCGAGTATCGGGCAAATTTTGCAAGTTGACTACATAAAAGTATTTACTTTGACTGGTTAAATGCTGAAGACTTCCTTTAAATCCGGCCTCGAGTTTAATTTCCCATGGAATCATATAAGTTACATCGCTCTGAAAAACCGAAAAGAATCGCTGTTGATGGTTCTTTCCAAAACCTTCCATTTCGGGCAAAACAGGAAACAAATAAGTTGTCTGATAATCTTGTTGGTTGTCGGAGTTCTGAAAATTGAAACTCACCTTGTTTTCCCATTTCGAGTCAGCAGTATCAAGTTTTAAAGTAACTCCCAAATCTTGTTGCAGGTTAAAAAACTCTGCTGAAGTTAGATTTTCGTTTTTGCTGTGAAGCAATAACATATCCGAATGGTGTTCAATTTTATTAATATTGTTGGCAACAGACTTACGATTGCTAAAGTTTAAGCGTCCATCGTACGAAAACGACCATTTTGGGGATGCTTCGTATGTTGCACCATATCCCAAATAATACTGATTGGCTTTAATCCGCGAATCGGAGTCCTGTAACAAGTTTGTATCGGGTTTTAATGCACGAGTAGAGTTGAGTTCTTCTAATCTCCCATCGACATTGTAATTAAGGTTAACGTAGTTCGTCCATTTATCGTTGCTGCTGTTATACGAAAAATTTATAAATCGATTGCCCAAATAACCTTGATTGGCGCCGAGATTAACCGATCCAAACTTACCGAGCTTTACCCCCTTTTTTAGTACGATGTTGATAATTCCTCCCGTTGTTGCTGCATCATATTTTGTTGATGGAGAGCGTATAATCTCAATTTTTTCGACGCTATTGGGAGGCAGGCTTCGCAAAATGGTAGCTATATCCTGATTGCTTAACTTTTGCTCCCTACCATTGATGTATATTTTTGCAGGGGTTGTACCCGCAATATAAACTCCTCCTTCCTGATCGACATACAAACCCGGCGTAGTTTCGAGCACTTCCATAGTGTTAGTGCTAGTATTGACCACCGGTTCCGGATCGATGATGGTTTTATCTTCCTCCTGCCTTATTACAGGCTTGGGAGCCGATACCGTAACTTCGTTCAGCGAAATAGTTTCGGGTTTAAGCTTATAATCGAAATTTCGAGAATACGGTGTTAACTTTATGGTTGTTTGCAAAGTCCGATAACCAATAAACGAAATTTTGCATTCGTACAAATCATCCGAAAGGTTCTGAAATTGTACTTTACCCGTTGCATCGGTTACAGCACTATAATCTTTCTGATTGGTCAAGTTTTTCAGTAATACATGAGCACCGGTCAAGGGTTCATTTTTTTCGTCGCGTACAGTTATTTTAATCCATTTTGATTGTGAAAACAATTCGTTAGTCTGTAAAAAAATTAAAAGTCCAATGAGCCAACAAAATCTACACATAGTGCTGCAAGATACGTAAAAATTTAAAAAAAGAAAATTAACCTTTTTGCATAAATTTTTAAATTAATTTTGTACGATTTTTTATGTTTAGTTTTTCGGAAATAGCAGGCAAATTTAAACTACCCCTTACCGATCCTATTTTGGTATTCTCGCTCATTTTGCTTATCATTCTTTTTTCGCCCATTCTGCTGCGAAAACTCAACATACCTTCCATTATCGGTCTTATTATTTCGGGTATTATTATTGGTCCGCATGGTTTTAATGTTCTCGAAAAAAACGATGCTATAAATTTATTTTCTACCATTGGACTTTTATACATTATGTTTATCGCTGGTCTTGAACTCAATTTAAAAGAATTTATTGCTAATCGGAATAAAAGTCTTGTTTTTGGATTTTTCACGTTTATTATTCCAATTGCTGCGGGTTTTCCTATTGCATATTATGTCCTTGATTATCCAGTTTTAGCGAGTTTTCTTATTGCCAGCATGTTTGCTACACAAACGTTAGTTGCTTATCCCATTGTAAGCAAATTAGGTGTTTCGAAAAACGAAGCGGTAGCCATCACGGTTGGGGGTACTATATTTACCGACACTGCGGTCTTAATTAATCTGGCTATTATCAAAAACTTAAATGTTCAGAATGTAAACAGCGAGTTTTGGATTTTTTTAGTCATTCAACTTTTTGTATTTATGTTAATTGTTTTTGGTTTAATACCACCTATTACAAGGTATTTCTTTAGTCACCTCGAAAGCGAGAAGTATTCGCATTACATTTTTGTAATGTCGGTACTGTTTTTATCGGCATTTTTAGCACAAGTTGCTGGTTTAGAGCCAATTATTGGAGCTTTTGCTGCTGGTTTGGCTTTAAATCCACTCATACCCAAATCGGGGGCTTTGATGAACCGCATAGAATTTATCGGTAATTCGCTTTTTATTCCTTTCTTTCTAATTTCGGTTGGGATGATTATCGACTTACGCGTTTTTTTTAAAGGTTTTCATGCTTTATGGGTTGCATTTGTGCTGATTATCCTTGCTCTATTAGGAAAATGGTTAGCTGCATTATTTACACAATGGATTTTTCGCTATTCTGCTACACAGCGTCAACTCATCTATGGTTTAAGCAGTGCCCATGCTGCTGCTATTTTGGCATTTATTTTAGTCGGATACAACGAACAAATTATCGACGAGAAAGTCTTTAACTCTACTATTATTCTTATTCTAGTTTCGTGTGTTGTTTCGTCGTTTGTAACTGAAAAAAATGCAAAAAAATTATTGCTCGAATTGGACAGTAATCCTTCAATAACCGAAAACGTTTTCATTCAAGGCGACAATATTTTAATGCCTATCGTTAATTGGGAAAAATTACCGAATGTGCTTCGTTTTGCCATTTTGTTTAGAAACAAAAATTCGTTTTTTCCCATATCGTTATTAACCATTGTACCTAACGACACCGAAGCAGAAGCCAACATATTAAAATCGCGAGAAAAAGTTGAAGCATTCATGGACACTGCATCTGCAACCGAAACCCCCATCAATACCATCGTTACGATTGACCAAAACGTAGCAGGTGGGATTATAAGAACAGCACGCGAAATTATGGCTAACACTATTATTATGGGATGGTCTCAAAGTAGCAGTTTTTTTGACAAAATACTCGGAAAAACGTCAGACACTATACTAGATGCACTCGACAAGACCATCATCATTGCAGACATCAAAAAGCCTATCAATATTGCCAAACGAATCATTTTATATGCACCACGATATGCCGAACACGAATTTGGATTTGCCTATTGGTGCAAAAAAATCTTAAAACTATCGGAAGAAACAATGACCAGCATTGTATTTTATGGGTGTCATCAAACAAAAAATGCTATGGAAAACATACATAAACAATATAGCCATAATACAACTTTGCAGTTTATCGAAACTCCATCATTTTTTAATTTTCTGACGCATATCACCCTATTTAAAGAAACCGATTTAATTGTAGTAGTTGCTTCGCGTAAAGGGTCTATTTCGTACGAAAGTGTTTTTGACGAGCTGCCTACATTTATGAACAAATATCTCGAATTGCATACACGAATCATTATTTATCCTCAGCAAGAAGGAAAACACTACAAAGATATGAATATTATTTATGAAGAAGCCAAAAATCCCTTACTACCCGGTATTAAAGCCATCAAATACGTTGGAAAAGGCTTAAACTATATTTTTAAGAAAAAAAAGTAGTATATTACGTACCTCCCAACCTCGTCAATTTTATACTTAATTTATTGATATACAAACAGATATTTTGATTTAAAAAAATTTTCTTTACAACGAACTCAAAACATGTTCTATAGCATAAGTTTGTATCAATTTTGTGCTAAAAATTGGGCTCACTTTAAGAAATAACAACTACTTATTTGTTAATAAATTCAAAACTTTAATGACTTTATTGATTTTTTTCCGATTGATTACTATATTAGCAAGTTTTATTTTAAAATATGCCAACCTCCGAATATCAACATATCATCCGAAAACTAGACTATTTCATACGTCGCTTTTATTTGAACGAAATTTACAAAGGCTTGTTTTTGTTGCTCTTTGTTTTTGCCATTTCTACACTCACCATTTTCCTTATCGAATATTATTCGAATATGACCATTACTGCACGCACGGTTGTTTTTTATACTTTACTCACTACTTATAGTGCCATCGTATTAAAATATATTATTTTACCTGCATTGTCGCTTTTTCGTATACGCAAAGGTATTGGATATATTCAAGCAGCAGAAATTATTAGTTGCCATTTCAAACATTTAAAAGATTCGTTTGTTAACACTATAGAATTGGCAAATATATCGGCTAGTCGCTATTCAAGCCAATTACTTCTGGCAAGCATCGATCAACGTATCTCGCAAATAAAGCCCTTGCCCTTTCAATCGGCTATTAACATACAATCAACACTTCGCTTTCTAAAATATTTTGGTCTTTCGGCAGCTATATACGCCATGGTATGGGTTTATCGGCCAGCTATTATCGAAGAAAGCTCCAAACGAATTATTCATCATCGCACCGAATTTTTAAATCCTGCACCCTTCCATTTTATACTACTAAACAAAGAACTGTCGGCCATTCAAGGAAGCGATGTAGAAATACAGGTAAAATTACAGGGGCAGTATATCCCTCAAAGAGTTTACATTCACATTGGTTCGGCAAAATTGTTGCTTCAACAAAACGATAAAAACCTTTTTAGCTATACCTTAAAAGGCATTAATCGTTCAACTGACTTTTATTTTGAAGCCGATGGTTTTTATTCCTCTACATTTAGGCTCAATATGATCTTGCCTCCGTCTATTATTGGATTTAAAACCGAAATAACCCCTCCTCCGTACACTGGTGTTAAACCCTTTATACTCGAAAACACAGGCGACATTACTGCACCGGCAGGTAGTGTCATACAATGGACCTTTTACACCATACATACCGATTCGCTTACTGTATTGTTGAACGACAGCTT
Source organism: uncultured Bacteroidales bacterium (assembly GCA_937960415.1). Taxonomy (GTDB): domain Bacteria; phylum Bacteroidota; class Bacteroidia; order Bacteroidales; family GWA2-32-17; genus Ch61. The sequence goes on from CALGPK010000043.1 coordinate 30,439, forward strand.
GCAAATACCTGTAAATAAGAAAGATAAAGAATTTAGCTTACGTAAAACTTTTTTTAAATCGGCATCGTATTCAATAATACCGACCAATAACCAGCTAAAAAATACCAAACCTATGGTTTACTCGTTACAAATTGTTCCCGACGCATTTCCTACCATTCAAGCCGACTTTATCACCGATTCAGCCATGTGGGGTACTTATTATTTCAAAGGTGCTATTTCGGACGATTACGGATTCAAACGATTGAATTTTGTTCTTCGATTTGCCAGCGACTCAGTCAAAGAAATCAGCATACCCATTCAACCAAACATTTTAAATCAGGATTTTTATTTTACCTACGACTTTTCTACACTGAAAAATTACTCTGGCCTTGTTGAATATTATTTCGAAGTGTGGGACAACGATGCCATTCATGGCAATAAATCGACAAAATCAAACATTAAAACGTTCAAAATTCCCGACAAACAAGAACTCGAAAAGATACGCAACGAAACTACTCAATCACTTATCAAACAACTCGAACAATCAGAAAAAGTAGCCTCATCGCTCGAAAAAGAACTAAAAAAACTTCAGCAAAACCTTGCTAATACTTCATCGGTTTCGTGGGAACATACGCAAAAGTTTCAACAATTATTACAACAACATCTTCAGCTCGAAAAAACATTGAAACAGCTTTCGGAACAAAACAAACAAAAAAACAACATGCTCCGAACTTTTAGCGAACAAGACTTACAACTACTAGAAAAACAGCAACAAATACAAGAATTGCTCGAAAATATTATGGACGAAGAGTTAAAAAAACTCATCGAACAGATTCAGGAAATGATAAAAAACATAGACAAAAGCAAGCTTAACCAACTTACACAAGAAATTAAAATGCAAACAGAAGAAATAAAAAAAGAACTAGATAGGACACTCGAGCTTCTAAAAAAATATGATATAGAAGAAAAAGTAAATCGTCTTTCTGACCAATTAAAAGACTTAGCTAAAGAACAAGAACAATTATCGGAACAAAGCCTCGACAAGAGAACCCCACTTGATAGCCTTAAAGCCCGACAACAAGAGCATCAACAAAAATTCGACGAACTCCGTCAGCAGTATCAGGATATTATGAAGCAAAACAATCAGCTAAGCGATCCCTTTTCGATGCAGTCGTTTCAGGAAGAACAGCAGTCGATAGACAAAGAAATGCAACAAGGACAAAACGAACTTCAGGAAAACAACCGCCGTGGTGCAAGCAAAAACCAGAAAAATGCAGCCAACCAGCTCAAAGAATTGAGCCAGAAAATGCAGCAGATGATGCAACAAAATGCCGCCGAACAGCAAGCCGAAGACGAAGAGTCACTAAAACACCTACTTGAAAACATTAAATCGTTTTCGTTTACACAGGAAGACATTATGCTTCGCACCAAACAGGTAAAGCCTCACGAACCCCAATATCAGCGAATTATTCAACAACAAAACAATCTGCGTGCAAACCTGAAAGTAATAGAAGACTCACTCAATGCCCTCGCTAAACGCAACCCTATGATTAGTCCACCTGTAAAAAAACACCTGAAAAATCTTAAAACATACACCAACCAAACTATCAAACATTTTGACGAACGAAATCCCGGGCAAGCTTCTATTAAACAACAACTTGCCATGACCGAAAGCAACGAACTAGCACTTATTCTTGGACAAATTTTGAAACAAATGCAGGAATCCAATTCCGAACAACTATGTTCGGGCGGACAATGCAAGAAAAAAAGCAAAGGCAAGCCAAAGCCCGGATATCAACAGCTAAAAAACATGCAACAACAATTGAAACAACAACTACAATCGGTATTGCAAGAAATGAAAAGCCAGCAAAACCAAAAAGATGGACAAAAAATATCGGAACAATTGGGCAAAATGATTTCCATGCAAGACAAAATGCAACAGATGCTTAACGAAATGATGGAACAACCCGGCATTAGCCCCGAATCGATGAAAAAACTGCAGGAAATAAAAAACTTAATGAACGATGTTCAAAAAGATATAGCAAATAAAAATATTACTCCTCAAACATTGCAACGTCAAGAACAAATTTTAACCCGATTATTAGAAGCCGAAAAATCTGATAATGAGCGAGAAACAGAAAATAAACGAGAATCAGAAAGTGGAAAAAATGACAAAATAAGTAACCCTAAAGAAATTTTTCAGTATAAAGGAAAAAAAAGCATCTATGACGAAATTTTACAACAAAGTAATCTACCCTTACAAAAATATTATCAAGAACTATACCGTAAATATATGATTAACCTTAATCAGTAAAATTATGAAAAACCAAATTCAATTTGCTTCTAAAATCGAAAACATCAACATCATCGAGCGATTAGTCGATGAATTAACCCAACAATTCAACATCAATAGCGAAATTTACGGTAATATGCTTGTTTCGATGGTCGAAGCGGTGAACAACGCTATCATACACGGCAACAAACTCGACGAATCGAAAAAAGTGTTAGTTGAATACGAAATAAACAACGGCGAACTTTCATTTTCGGTTAAAGACGAAGGTAATGGCTTTAACTATCATAACATTCCCGATCCTACCTTGCCCGAAAACTTAGAAAAACCGCATGGTAGAGGTATTTTCCTTATTTCTCATCTGGTCGATGAATTACGTTTCGAAGACAATGGAAGTAAAATTTGTGTTAAAATAAAAATACATCCTTAATCAATATGTCTATCTTTTTTCAAACGCTCGATGTTAAAGACCCTCTATCAGGAAAAAAAAAGGTAATAAAAATCTGGATTCAACATATTATTAACGAACATCGTAAAAAAACAGGCAATCTGTCATATATTTTTTGTAATAATGAAAAACTTCGCGCTATCAACAATCAGTATTTAAACCACGACTACGATACCGACATTATCACATTCCCGTACAACGAAAAAGATACTATCAACGGCGATATGATGATAAGTATAGAACAGGTAAAACTGAATGCTAAAACCTATAAGGTTTGTTTTTTTGACGAACTACTTCGGGTAATGGCTCACGGGGTCTTGCATTTGTTGGGTTACAACGACTATACCAAGCAAGAAATTGCTCAAATGCGGCAAGCCGAAGACAAAGCTATTGAACAGTTTTACAAACTTACTGACCCTGATAATATTTTAACGCCGTAGGCATAAACTTTTTCATTTCGCGTATTCGATTTTCATCCGATGGATGTGTGCTTAAAAATTGCGGAATAGAGCCTCCGCCTTTTTGACTCATTCGTTCCCAAAACTCAACAGCTTTTCGGGGGTCATAGCCGGCTTTTGCCATAATCACCAGTCCTATTTTGTCGGCTTCGTATTCGTGTTGACGCGAATAAGCTAATGCTCCTAATGTGGTGCTAATACCATAGAGCGATTTAAATATTTCACGCGTTTGTTCTGGGTTCTTTTGCATTGCTACATCGAGGGTAACACCACCCATAAATATAGCCAGTTGCTGACTTAAACGCTCATTGCCATGCTTGGCAATTGCATGAGCCATTTCGTGTCCCATAACAACTGCCATGCCTGTTTCGTCAACTGTGTACGGCAAAATGCCCGTATAAAAAACAATTTTACCACCGGGCATACACCATGCATTAACCTCCGACTTTTCGACCAGCTTATATTCCCACTTCTGATTTTTGATGCGATCTTTATACTTTACACCAAACAATTCGTTGGCCGCCTTTGCCATCCGATTGCCCACCAACTCCAGCTGCTGCGATCGATTATCGTTAACAGGCACAACATTATGCTTTGATATAAACTCTTGGTAACTAGTTAAGGCTAAATTTGTAATCATAACATCGGGCAAAAGACGTATCTGATGACGATTAGTGATAGGAACCCGATAACAAGCAAATACACAAAACAGCAAAATAAAAGCACCGATATGCTTTGTTTTCATTATATTTTTTCTTACAAATATAATGACTTTAGTCGAAATAAAAATAATTTCATTTAAAAAAATTTTTAACCCAAATTATTCGTTGAGAGATTTCATAAAATGAATCAATGGTGTAGCAAGGATAATTATTTTTCAAACATCTTGTTCTATTGTACAAAATTCGATTTATTGTCGTAAAACATAAGAAACAATGTGTATTATTTAAAGATAAAAACTTAATAGGGTGCATGCACCCTTGGTTTTTATGAATAATTTTAATTTTTTTGCAGCAAATAAAGCAACTTAAACAATCATATTTCGTCTTTGCATAAAAGGATAAGTTATGAAAACAAAAATAATAGTAATTCTGTGGGCTATTTTTATTTCTAAATTGATTTTTTCGCAACCACGCGAAAATGCAAGCTATACAGTATGGTCCTCTCACTTAAAATCACTAAACTATTTTATAGAAAACAAGGGCCAATTCCCCGATATTGAAGGAGAAAAAGTTTTATTTGCTTACTTAGGCAATCGCGAAAAGTATTATCTAACACCAGATGGATTTATCATTCAACTGGATACAATAGAAATCAGAAAAAGCCCACTCAGAGTTTTTTTCGATAAGATTTTAAAAAACGAAAATGAAGAAAAAGAACGCGAAAATGTTAAATACATCAACAAGTTTATACATGTTAAATGGAAAAATGCAAATGCTGCTAATATTAATATCGAAACAGATAACAAGTCCGACTATTATTTTACCTTTACAAATTTTTACCAGGAATGTTATGGCTTTAAAAAAATTACTTATCGAAATATTTATCCGAATATAGATGTAGAATATATAATTCCCGATAATTTTTCCGTAGGTATAAAATATAATATCATATTACACCCTTATTCAAATCCAGATAACATATCTTTGATTTATAGCGGCGATGTTAAATCGTTATCGATAAATCATTACGGGGAGTTAGTCATTGAAAATAGTATTCATTCATTAAAAGATAAACTAATCAAATCGTATTATCTTCAAAATCCAGATAGCCTGATTAACAGTAGTTTTATTGTTAACGGGAATGAAGTAAAATTTTTTGTTGATCGAAAAGATGAAAATCAATCTATAATTATTGATCCCTGGTTATCGGGTATAAATCTTTCTGGCGATGATTACGGATACGATGTTGAATATGACTTTGATGGTAATTTATATGTATATATGCGCGAAACAGCATCTTATAGAATTGTTATACTAAAATTTTCCCCTGCAGGAAATCTTATATGGTCGCATATTGTTATTTCTAATTATACGTATGACGGCAATTTTCTATTAGATAAATTAGCCAATAAAATGTATGTAAGTGAAGGATTTAATGGTGGTGGAGCTCGAGCATATCGATTAAATTTAAATGGTGTTGCGGATGGCTTTTGGTCGCAACAAAATGGTAGTTTTCGTGAAATGTGGGATATGATTTTCGACTGTAAAATGAATAGAATCATAGGCGTTGGGGGAGGAACTAATTCTAACCTTAATGGAGGCTTAATTAATCCATCTAATGGTGCTGTTTCTACAGCCAATTTTACAGGTGTAGGCGGAACCTGTCAGGATGTGGTTAATGGAACTGTGGATAACTATGGTAATGTTTATGTTTTCTTTGCTGTACCAACTGATGGTGCAAGCATGCCTGTTGCCAATAAATTGATGTTATTAAACCCAACCCTCAATGGATATATTTGGAGTGTAAATCATGGAATGTATAGTTTCCAGGAGTGTAGTAACCATCATTTTATATCTTCACCATGTGACGCATATAATTCTAATGCTTACAATGCTCTTGATGTAAACGATTCGTATTTGTATATGTATGACGGACGATCGTTAAAAGCCTTTGATCCGCAAACAGGCAATGCAATTGCTGCAACATCTGTTGGTTTTTCCGGTCAATGGTATGCTCCTTTGTCTTGCGGAGGCATTGCTGTTGATGATTGTAATAATATTTATGTAGGCGGTCCTAATGGAAATCTTTTGCATTATACTTTTAATGGAACTTCGTTTTCTGCACCACAAAATATTCCTATCGGTTGGCCACTCAATTTTGTATTGGATGTAAAATTGGATAAAAATTTAAATTTATTGTATGTTTCGGGTAATAATGGAGTAGCAGTTATACATGCTGCTCCCAGTTCAACCTGTTATGTCAATTTTGTTGATATTCAATATTCCTGTACAGGAGGTGGAATGGCTAATCTCACAGCCAATGTGTCAACCAATTTAAGTAATCCTGTTTTTAATTATACGTGGTACGATATAAACAATAATATTATAGCTCAAACCAATAACTCTTCCAGTCCTACCAATTCATTAAACAATGTGCCCAATGGTACGTATATTGTCAAAGTTCATGTAAATCCTTTTTGCGGACCAATTTTATACGATACATTAACCTTTAACTGTCCTATTTGCAGTGGAACTACTAGTAGTATCGACGTTTCCTGTTATGGTGGTAATGACGGACAGGCTTCTATTACACCAAACGGAGGACAACCTCCTTATACTTACCTGTGGAGTAATAATGATAATCATCAAACCATAACAGGATTATCAGCCGGCAACTATACCGTTACTTTGACAGATGCGAATAACTGTACTGTTTCATATACTGTAACTATTACTCAACCCAATCCTTTACAGTTAAATATTATTCCATTCTCTGTAATATGTAATGGAGGTAACGACGGGCAGGCAACCGTTTATCCAACAGGCGGTACACCTCCTTATTCCTATTCATGGAGCAATGGTCAAAATTTTCCTACGGCTAATAATCTTCAGTCGGGGACTTATTCGGTTACAGTAACCGACAACAACAACTGTACTATTTCAGGCAGCGTAAATATTACGGAACCTGCACCCCTTGTCGTATCATTGAATGCTTCGCCTCTGGCAGTATGTCCGGGCGATTCTATAACTCTAACAGCCCAAGGTGCCGTGTTGTATCAATGGCAACCTTCTACTTATCTCTCTTCCGATACCGGTTCTATTGTAACTTTTAGTAGCCTTCAGCCCGGAACATACAACATTACTGCAACAGGTTATGTTCCGCATATAGGTAATAATCTAATACAAAATGGAGATTTTGAATTAGGTAATGCTTATTTTAATAGCAGCTACGTATATAATAATACAATCATTGGCGAAGGAATGTATTCCATTACCGATAATCCAAATAATGTACATCCACAATTTTCTCTATGTTCCGATCATAGCTTAAATGGAAATAATATGATGGTTGTTAACGGTTCAAGTATAGCCAATGTTGATATTTGGTGTCAAAACATACCTGTAATTCCTAACACTAATTATATTTTTTCTGCCTGGATAACAAGTGTTCATCCCGACAACCCAGCAATTTTACAATTTTCAATAAATGGAAATTTAGTAGGCAATCCTTTTCAAGCCACACCCAATACATGCGATTGGCAACAATTTTTTGAATTATGGAATAGCGGCACCAATACCACAGCTAATATATGTATAACAAATCAGAATACTATACTTCAGGGAAACGATTTTGCACTGGATGATATCTATTTTGCCCCAATCGTATATTGTAGCGATCAAGAAGTAATAACACTAACTGTTAACCCCTTACCAAATATAAGTATAAGTGGCTCTACGCCTATATGCGAAGGCCAAAGTACTACCTTAACAGCAAATGGAGGAGTTGGTTATATTTGGGATACTGGCAATAATTCAAACAATATTACGGTTAGTCCTACTATAAATACAACCTATCAAGTTACAGGAACCGATGCAAATGGATGTTCCAATACCGCAAGTTTTGCTGTAACTGTAATACCTATGCCCAATGCCAACGCAGGTCCCGACATATCTGTGTGTGGTTTATCTTATCAGCTTAATGCAACGCCTTCATTAGGTAATGGCAGCTGGTCTTCACTACAAAATGTAAGTATCGTACCGGTAAATGACCCGAATGCCACTCTTACAGTAAATCAAACAGGAACTTATACATTAATATGGACAGAAGATAATCAGGGTTGTATCGATTCGGACACCGTTCTTATCAGTTTAACCAAAATACCTACCAGTGAGTTTACCATTGATTCTATTGCTTGCTTTGGTAATCAGTCGACGATACAATTTACTGGTTATGCCGAAACAAACTCCATATATGCCTGGAACTTCGACGGAGGCAATGTTATGCCGGGGACAGGTCCCGGACCTCATCTAATTAGTTGGAATACGCCTGGCATCCATACCATAAGTTTAACAGTTAGTACAAACGGATGTGCATCTACACCAACTCTATTACAAATATACAATCCTTCGCCCCTTGTAAGTAATTTAAGCAAAACAGATGTTTTGTGTTACGGAGAAAGTACGGGTAACATCGATCTGATGGTAAATGGTGGTCGTCAACCTTATTCATATCATTGGAATAATGGAAGCTTTACCGAAGATTTGTCCAATGTACCTGCCGGTAACTATACTGTAACCATTACAGATGCAAGCGGTTGCACTCAACTAAATGCAATAACCATTCATCAACCTTCGCAATTAGTAGCTACTATAACTCCCAGTCAATATATATGTATTGGGCAACCTGCGTATTTAACCTTAACTGCAATCGGGGGAACAAGCCCTTATCAATATTACTGGAATGGTCAACTTTCATCTGCCTCGCAAGCTGTTTTTCCACAAGTAACCACCAGTTATACGGGAAGTGTAGTTGATGCTAATGGTTGTTCAAGTCAGTTATTACAAACAACCGTTTATGTTGCTCCTCCAATAAATGTAAATCTTCTGGCAAACACCGATAAAGTTTGTCCGGGCGATCCTGTTATGTTAACTCCTGTTATATGGGGAGGAGTAGGTCCGCCTTATGTTATTTACAACAACATGGGAGAAGTAGTAATACCTCCTATTTATATTTATCCTAATGAAAATGGTTGGTATGGTATTCGTGTTGAAGATGCTTGTGGGTCGTGGGATACAGCACAAGTATATATACAGGTTTATCCATTACCACCAATTAATATACTTGCCGATATTTTACAGGGTTGTGTGCCTCTAACGGTGCAATTCAACGAAATAAATCCCGATAGCGGACAAACATATTTATGGAACTTTGGTGATATGTCAAATTTATCACTATCTAAAAATCCTGTTCATACCTATACCTCGCCGGGAGTGTTTGATGTAACTATAACTGTAACTTCTATAAATGGTTGCAAAAATACCGTTGTCTATAATGACCTTATAAATGTTTGGCCTAAGCCGAATGCAAAATTTATTTGGTCTCCTGAACTAGTAACAGAAATTAAACCCGAAATACAATTTACTAATCTTTCTACTGGTGCTAGCTGGTATCAGTGGATGTTTGGTGATGGAGATTCATCCAGTATAGTTAATCCTTATCATCGCTATCCGGGTGTTGGCGAATATCAAGTTCAACTAGTAGCTGTTTCAAACAAAGGATGCAAAGATACTGTTTATGCTGTAATTAAAGTACTCGAACAATACACATTTTATGCTCCAACTGCTTTTAGTCCGGATGGAGATAAAATTAATGACTTCTTCTATATTATCGCTCACGGTATTAAGGAAGAAGGATTTGAACTTAATATTTACGATCGTTGGGGCGAAATTATATGGAGTACACAAAAATTTTACAAAGATTTAGAACGTTCTGAAAAATGGGATGGACGTGCCAAAAATCATGAAATAGTCCCTGTTGGCACATATACATGGCGATGTGTTTTTAGGGATAATTATGATAAAACACATGAAGAAGTAGGTGCTGTTAATATAATAAGATAGGTACTTATTATATGATGACCTTTTATCTTTAAAAGGCATAAATATATCATATAAGAGTATTTTACATAGTAAATTGCAAGGGGTTCTTAAACCTAAATGATTTATCGTAAGCGATCAGGGTGAGCAAATATTAATGGATCTGTCAATCACATTACATCAGAAATTTTTTAATACAATCATAGGGTTAGATAATCACATTGTCAAGAATTTTATGCTTTGCAAAGGTTTTATCCCTATTCTATAAACTTATACCCTACACCTTTAATAGTTTCGATGTGTTCTTCGCCAATTTTTTCGCGTAGTTTGCGTATATGTACATCGATAGTTCGGTCGCCAACAATGATATCAGAGCCCCAGACTTTTGAATAAATCGTATCGCGATGTATGACTTGTTCGGGTTTAGAGGCAAGCAAAACCAGCAATTCAAATTCCTTACGCGGCAGTTTAATAGTTTTACCGTTTTTAATAACGATACGTTTGTCGATGTCAATGGTCAGATTGGTAAACACTAATTGTTGTGTACTGTTGTTTTTCGATGTAGATTTATGTCGTCTGAGTAGCGATTGGATTCTGGCTATTAGCACCTTGGGTTTTACGGGTTTGGTGATATAGTCGTCGGCGCCGGCTTCAAGTCCCGCAATATGCGAATAGTCTTCGTTGCGGGCAGTTAAGAATACAATAATACACTTGTTGATGGCAAATTCATCATGAGTTCGCAATTCTTCGCATACCTGCATCCCATCCATTTTGGGCATCATAATGTCGAGAAGGATAAGGTCGGGTTTAAACAAATGTGCTTTTTTTATAGCTTCTTCGCCGTCGTATGCTGTTTCAACTTCATAACCTTCGCGAACTAAATTGTAGGTTAACATCTCTACAATATCTGGTTCGTCGTCAACAACCAGTATTCGTAATTTTTCGTTTTTACTCATATAATTAAGCTTTATCTAATGTGAAACTAAAAGAAGAACCTACGCCGTATGTGCTTTTTACGTAAATAGTTTGATGGTGCGATTCGAGAATGTGTTTTACAATAGCCAATCCCAAACCGGTACCACCATACTCGCGACTGCGACTTTTATCCACTCTAAAAAATCGTTCGAAAATGCGATTCAGATACTTTTCTTCGATGCCTATGCCGTTATCCGATATTTCTACCAATACTTTTTCGTTAAGGTCGTGTAAATAGACCGTTGTTTTGCCATTGTCTTTACCATAATTAATTGAATTAAGCAGTAAATTGTAAATCACATCGGCAATACGCTGACGATCGGCTCTAACGATGTATGTTTTGGTAGGATTAATAAGGAAAAATTTTATACCTCGCTTGTTGGCTTTATTTTCAAGCATTTCGAACATTTCGCGAATAAGTACAGCGATGTCAAAATTTTCAAAATTGAGCTTCAGTTCACCGTTTTCAATATTCGAAATGTTTTCTAAATCTTGTATAATCGAAATCATTCGATTGACGTTCTTTTCAGCCTTTTCTAGAAAGGTTCGATTTATTTGGGGATCGTCTATGCCTCCATCGAGTAATGTTGTAATGTAGCCCTGAATTGAAAAAAGAGGCGTTTTTAATTCGTGCGAAACATTCGATAAAAATTCACGGCGAAATTTTTCGTTTTTCTTAAGTCTATCTATTTCGTTGTTTTTCTGAACCACCCAATTTGCAACATCAATATTTGCTTTTTTTAGAATATTTAAAGATTTTTTAAAACTCTCTTCTTCTTTTGGTTGCGAAATAATTTTGTATAATGGATAAATCTTGTGAATTAATAGTTTGCTGACTAATAAAAAGGAAGTACCATAAGTCAATGCATAAACCATGGGAAGCATTATCCAAACCCACCATGGAATGGAAATATGGGAAATAAAAAAATTTAGTAAAACACAAAAAATAGCTAATATTAAAGTAACGATCGTTGCCAGTAAAAACGAAATTCGTCCAGGCGTATAAATTTCAATTTTCATTAAACTTAAAAATCATTACTTTTGCAACAGCGGTAAAAATACAAAGTTAATATTAATATAATGTTAAATTTAAAAAATATGTTTAGCAAAAATACGTATGTAGAACGAAGAAAGAAATTAATTTCGCTGGTTAAAGAAGGCATCATTTTATTGTTAGGCAATAAAGAATCTTCGTTAAATTATCCGGCTAATTGCTATCCCTTTCGTCAGGATAGCAGTTTCTTGTATTTTGTGGGTTTAAATTTGCCCGATTTGGCTGTTATTATTAGTATTAACGATGGACAGGTTACGCTATATGGCGACGATGTTGATATTAACGACGTTATTTGGATGGGTAGCCAACCCTCGATAAACGAACTTGCTTCCATGTCTGGTATCGAAAAAACGAAACCTTATGCAGCGTTAGCCAAAGATTTAAAAGACTTTCAAAGCAAAAAAACGACGATTCATTATTTGCCACCTTACCGCGATGCAAACAAAATTTTGCTCAATGAGTGGCTGCAAATACCATTTTCTGAATTAAAGGTAAACGCTTCTACTGAGCTTTGTAAGGCAGTTACCATGTTACGTTCGGTCAAAGAACCACAAGAAATAGAACATCTTGATCGAATTATGGATGTAGCTTACCAAATGCACACTACCGCTATGCACATGGCTCATGAAGGTGTGTGGGAACAAACTATAGCAGGAACTATCGAAGGTATTGCCCTTCAGCATGGAGCACGTGTTTCATTTCCGGTAATCTTATCGAAGCATGGCGAAATTTTACACAATCATCATCATGGCAATGTGCTTAAAAAAGGAGATTTATTGCTTTGCGATGCCGGATTTGAGTCGTTCGAAGGCTACGCTACCGATCATACACGTACAATACCTGTTGGAGGAGAATTTAGCTTACAACAAAAAGAAATTTATCAAATAGTATTAAGTGCTCAAAAAAAAGCATTAGAAATGCTAAAGCCCGGCATTTATTTTCGTGATATACATATCGCTGCATGTATTGAAATTGCCAGAGGGCTAACAGAATTGGGTATCATGAAAGGCAATTACAACGAAGCGGTACGTTGTGGGGCACATGCTCTTTTCTTTCCTCATGGTTTGGGACACATGATGGGGCTCGATGTACACGATATGGAAGATATTGGCGAACAATATGTTGGTTACGACGAAACTATTCAACGGAGTCAAGAATTTGGTCTGGCATATTTGCGTTTTGCCAAAAAACTACAACCGGGTTATGTATTGACAGTAGAACCCGGCATATATTTTATTCCGGCACTTATTGACCTCTGGAAAAGCGAGAAGAAACATGTCGATTTTATCAATTACGACAAATTAGAGCAGTATCGGCATTTTGGTGGTATTCGCCTCGAAGATGATGTGTTAATAACCAGCGAATCGTATAAAATTCTTGGGAAAAAACGCATCCCCATAGAAATACATGATGTAGAGCAAGAAGTTAAAAAAATATATCTTTAATATGGCCTTATCATATATTCATTTCGGCGAAGGCAATACGCTGGTGTTTTTACATGGCTACCTCGAGAACAAATTTTTGTGGAAAGACATAATATTGGCGTTAAAAAATAATCACTCGTATTGTATCGACTTACCTGGTTGCGGAGAATCTCAGATTCAGGAAAATCAAACCATCGACTCAATGGCTGCTGCTGTAAAACAAACACTAGATGAAGTTAAAATACAGCATGCTGTTATGATTGGACATTCGATGGGCGGATACGTGGCTCTTAGTTTTGCCGAACAATTTCCGGAGTATTTAAAAGGACTTATTTTGCTTCATTCACACCCTTTTGCCGATTCGGACGAGAAAAAACAAAGCAGGATGCAAGAAATAGAGCTTGTTCGTCAAGGAAAAAAATCGCTTCTTGTGCAAAATTTTTTGCCCAAATTGTATGCACCGCATTATAAAGATGAACAAGCTTTCGAAAATAGCCGCATTATGGCCGAAACAACATGCCCACAAGGAATGATAGCTTGCCTTAAAGCAATGTCCGAACGAAAAGATCGAAGTCATCTGCTTCATATCTTGCCCTTTCCTGTATTATGGATATACGGTAAACACGACCAGTTATTTCATTATGAAATGGCTGAACAGTTTAAAACTAAAAATCAGCAGTTAATAAAAATACTTCTGAATAACGCCGGACACATGGGCATGTTCGAGGCTAAAGACGAAGTGATAAAAGCCATCAAACACTTTTTGAAAATATGTTATTAAACCATCATTCTTTTTTGTCGTTTACTACTTATCGTCGAGTTCGTACTAAACAAATAAATGTAGGTAATGTTTCCATTGGTGGCAGTGCTCCTATTCGCATACAAACCATGACTAATACAGCTACTACAAATGTAAATGAGACCTTCCATCAAATAAAGTTGCTATATGAAAGTGGAGCAGAATTGGTACGCATTGCAGTGCCTTCGTTGTCGAATGTAGAAGCCATTAGGCAGATTATGTTACGGCTTAAACAAGAGAATATTTCTATACCAGTCATTGCCGATGTTCATTTCAATCCCATAATTGCTGAGCGTGTTGCTCCTTTTGTTTCAAAAGTTCGTATCAATCCGGGTAATTATGTAAATCGCTCCATATCGCAACAGAAAAAAGAATATTCACCCTGTGAAATAGAATCGGAAAAGGAACAAATACGCAGTAAATTTATCCCGTTAATTAAAATTTGCAAACAATATGGCACAGCAATTCGTATAGGAATAAACTTTGCATCGCTGCCATGGCGTATTGTAAATGAATACGGCAACACGCCCAAAGCCATGATTGCCTCGGCATTGGAATTTTTCGAAATTTGTCGTTCTGAAAATTTTCAGCAGCTTATTTTTTCGTTCAAAGCTAGCGATGTTAGGCAAACCATCTATGCCAACCGTTTGTATGTAAAAGAAATGCTCGAGCATTATGACGAGGTGTATCCCTTGCACGTGGGAATTACCGAAGCAGGCATGGACTTAGAGGGCACCATAAAATCTATTATTGGCATAGGCACACTGCTTCACGATGGTATTGGCGATACGATTAGAGTTTCTCTTACTGGCAATCCAATCAAAGAAATACCTGTTGCAACAAACATTATTAAATTGTTACAGCACAACACTCATCAAAAATTTTTGTCTCAGCCTTATTTTCACAATCCTTTTACTTACGACAAACGGAAAAAACTACCTGACAGCGTAACGTCTATAAGGTGGGGCGTTTGTCTGGCTGGTGAACCTTTGCCTTTTAATAATTCAGAGGAAGTTTTTTTTGTTCATGCTGATGAAAATTATTATGCTCTGCGAAGCCGATTATTGCCTTTACTTAACAATTCTAAACCTATAATGTTCCTGGTTAATGCTACTCAAACGAACCATTACGAAGCTTTTGCACTTAACATTGGCAATCTGCTTGCCGAAGGCTTAATCGAAGGGGTATATGTACAAACAAACGAAGAAAATCGTGAATACTGGCATCAAATATTGCAAACGGTTTTACAAGAAAGCGGAGCATATCGGGTTTCGAATGAGTACATCTCTTGTCCATCGTGTGCCCGAACACTATTTGATATAGAAACGGTAGCAAAACAGGTTAAGGATGCTACCAAACATATTAAAGGCTATAAAATAGCAGTAATGGGTTGTATTGTTAATGGTCCGGGCGAAATGCACGATGCCGATTTTGGCATTGTAGGAGCTGGACAAAACAAAGCAAACCTTTACAAGCAAGGCAAGCTGATTGCCCAAAACTTGCTGATTAGCGATGCCATCGAACAAATGTTGCAACTTATTTATGAAAATAGCCATCGTAGCCATAGGTAAAACCGACGAAGAATATCTTAACGAGGGCATAGAGCAATACATTAAACGAATTTCTGCCTTTGTTCCTATTGACTTGGATATAATCATAGAACCCAAAAATCACTGTAAGCTTTCTATTAGCGAACAAATAGAACAAGAGGCTAAATGGATAACAAATAAGCTTCATACGCAAGATATGGTTGTTTTGCTCGACGAAAGAGGTAAGGCATACAGTTCGGTTGAGTTTTCGAAGCAAATGGAACGATGGCTTCAGATGAGCAAACGTCGTTTGGTGTTTGTAATTGGCGGAAGCTTTGGCATTCACGAGTCATTGAAATCAAATTATAGCATGCTGTCATTATCGGCTATGACATTTAATCATCAGATGATACGACTTTTTTTGCTCGAACAAATATACAGAGCTTTGACCATCATAAAAGGACATCCGTATCATAAGTAAACGGTGTATTGTAAAAATATAATGGAATTATTTATAATTGTACTGCTACTACTGTTATATCGTCGGTTTGTTCAAGTGGTCCTTTCCATTGCTCAATGGTATCGTCGAGGATACTTTGTTGAGCTTTTAATGAAAAATGAGCGGTATGAAGTAAAAGGTTTTTAAATCGCTTATGCATAAACTTTTTTCCGTTTTGGTAACTAAACTGATCGGCAAAGCCATCTGAAAATAAATAAATTCGAGTGCCTTGTTCGAGTGTAAATTCATGATTGGTAAAGGGTTCCATGCGAGGGTATATGGCTAAAGGCATTTTATCGGGTTTAAATTCGTATAATTGCCATTGATTTTCTGCCGAATTTTGTTTCAAAACAATAAGGGGATTATTAGCTCCAGCCCATTGACATTGGCGGGTTTGTGTGTTCATTACAAAAAGCGATATGTCCATTCCATCTTTTTGTTCAACCGATATACTTTTTTGTCGAAGAGCTTGCACTATTTCGTCTCTCAATAGGTCGAGTACTTGCGACGCTTTGGTAACTTCTTTTTTATGTACAATTTCGTTTAAAAACGATATTCCCAGCATACTCATAAAAGCACCGGGGACACCATGTCCTGTACAATCGGCAACAGATATAATAAGCCACTCGTTGATTTGAGTTGTCCAATAAAAATCGCCCGATACTATATCTTTTGGCTTAAACAAAACAAAATAATCGCCCAAAATTCGATTCATCACTGCTTTGTCGGGTAAAATAGCTTCCTGAATACGCTTAGCGTAATTGATGCTGTCGGTAAGTTTTTTGTGTATCTCTTCGATATGTTCTTTTTGACGAACAACTATTTCGTGTTGTGCTTTTATTTCTTCATTTTGTTTGTTAAGTAAAAGGTTTTTCTCGTCAACAATAATCTTTTGTTTTTCAATAATTAATTTTTGTCGTTTTGTAATTCTAAAACGCTGAACCATAAAGAAAGCAAAAAACACCGACATAATTAATCCCACGATAACCGACCAAATAATGGTTTGTTGTCGTTTTAATTCAGAATTTTGCAATTGTTTCTCCTTGGTCAAATTATCAATGACTAACTGTTTTTTTTCTGCTTCAAATTTTTGTTCGGCTTCGGCTATTGCTTTGGTTTTATTTCTACTAAAAAGTGAATCTTTAATTTGTAAAAATTGTTCGAGATATGCTATCCCTTTTTTATATTCTCCCAAAGCAAAATATGTGCGATAAATAGTGCTAGTAGAAGAATGCATGTATTCGAACGATTTTAATTCGGAACTCAACGCTAGCGATTGTTTACTGTACTCAATGGCTTTTTCGTATAAAACTTTGGCTTTTTTAAAATCTTTTACATTTTGCAAGTCATTGCCAAAAAAATGATAAACAGATGCCATATTCTCATAGAGCATAGCCATCTTATACTTGTCATTCAAGTCTTTAGCAAGGTCAAGAGCCGATGTATAATAATCTAAGGCTTTTTGATATTGTTTAAGATTACGGTAAATCAAGCCTAAATTATTATACAATAAAATAACTCCCTGTACATCGTTTAATTTTTTCTTCAGTTCGAGCGACTTATTAAAATAATTAATGGCTTCATTAAATTTTTTTTGTGCCAACAAAACAGCACCAATATTCAAATAAGAAAACGATATGCCGCTGGTATCTTTTAATTTTACTTTTATTTCGTACGATTTTTGATAATATTCAAGCGCCTTATTAAAACTTTGCTGAGCGTAATATACATTGCCTATGTTGTTGTACCTCGATGCAATGCCTTTTAAATCGTTAAGTTGTTCGTCTATTTTTAATGCATTAAAATAGTAAAAAATAGCACTGTCAAACATTCCTTGTTTGTGATACAAAATAGCTATATTATTGTAGCACGTAGAAACCTCGTTCAAAATATTCCATTTTTGAGCATTGTTAAGCGATTGACGATATAAATTGTTTGCTGCATCGTATTGTCCGACATCAAATTCTATGTCGCCAAGTTTTCGAAGAATGACTGATTTATAAGAATAAACATTTTTGTTGCCCGAGAAGTTTGTTTCTTTTTCATTAAATAAATGAAGTGCCAATTCGTAGTAATTTCGTGCACTATCCGTTTCAAAAGCAAGATAATAGCAATTACCTGTTTCGATATACATCCGAATTTTTGCGGTATCCGAATTTGCTTTTGAAGAAGCTTGACTTAATTGTTGGCATTTTCTTTGTCCATAAACAGGAATTAAAAAAATTGCAGCAAACCATAGAAAAAGTATCTTCATAAATTTAAATTTGAACTTTATTACGTATAAACACCATATAAGGTTACTATTTTAAATATTAACTTTGCTTTAAAAATGACTGATAAAGAATTAACATTGAAGCAACTTCAAACATTAACCGACGAATGGATTAAGACAATAGGTGTGCGTTATTTTAACGAACTAACGAATATGGCATTACTCACTGAAGAAGTAGGTGAGCTGGCAAGAGTTATTGCCCGAATATACGGTGAGCAATCGTTTAAAGAAGAGGATAAAGCTCACTCGCTTGCCGAAGAAATGGCCGATGTGCTTTGGGTATTAATATGCCTTGCCAATCAAACAGGTGTTGATCTTACACAAGCATTTATGGAGAAATACGAAAAAAGAACCAAACGCGATAGTTTAAGACATAAAAATAATTCCAAACTCAAATGAGTACATTTTTCTTGCATAGTCCTTTTCGTTTGGCATACGAAAATGTAGCACTCGAACACTACTTGATTCATCACCGAACGGAAAATATTTTGTTGCTTTATGTCAATTCTCCGGCAGTTGTTATAGGTAAACATCAAAACGCCTTTGCCGAAGCCAGTTACGAATACCTGCAACAGCACCAGATACCGTTGGCAAGACGCATTTCGGGTGGGGGAGCCGTTTATCACGACGAAGGAAATATAAATATTTCGTATATCCATCAGGCTCGTTTTATTGATATGCAATTAATTCTAAAGCCTTTGCATGCTTTTATAGAAACTCTTGGACTTACTGCTCAAATTACACCGAATAACGATCTTTTGGTCAACCGAAAAAAAGTAACAGGGACAGCTGGGCACTTGTATAAACAACGTTCGTTACAGCATGCTACTCTGCTTATTGATGTTTGTTTGGAGCATCTTAAAGAATCGCTTAGAGTTGAGCGACATAAATTTACCGGGCATCATGTTGCATCGCGTCCATCGCCTGTAACTAACTTAATTGTCGAACTAAACAAAAAATTTACATTCGAAGAATTATACCATCAACTGGTATTATTTTTAAAGAAATGGTTTTATGTTTATAATAATCTTAATTTGTCTGAATTTGAAATAAAACAAATAAAAACACTGGCTAAAGAAAAATTTTCTACTTGGAATTGGAATTATGCTTATTCTCCCCCTTTTGTTTATTCCGAAACAATTGATTCACAAAACTTAACCATACAATGTACAGTCAAAAATGGAATAGTTGAAACATGCGAACCTCCGTCTTTTTTTACTAAAAATATGATAGGTAAGCCTTTTCAAATACCGTTAATCAAAATGATTAAGTAAGAATATTTGTCGTAAAATAATACTAATATGCAATATTATAGTATGTTGTTTCAATTAGCTTACAATAGTTAACAATTTTAAAATATGGTTTCAATTATAATACTCAATTACAACAACTTAAAATATACCTACCATTGTGTACAGTCCATTTTGCAGCAGACTCATCAATCGGAAATTGAAATTATTGTTGTTGATAATGCTTCAACTATAGGCAATATTGATAAGTTGAAAGAAGATTTCCCCGAAGTCTTACTTATAAAGAACACTATCAATCGGGGATTTGCAGGAGGATGCAACGATGGTATTGTACATGCCTCAGGCGAATATTTTTTGCTACTTAATAACGATGTAGTGCTATTAAATAATGCAATAGACATAATTGCCAATTTTTTAAGCAGTTATCCTGATATAGGAATTGCAACGTGTAGAGTTGAAAATATGGATGGTTCGCCTCAGCACAACTGTCAACCATTTCCGTTGAACTGGAAAAAATGGCTCGAAATGAGTCGTTTACACAAATTACTTTCACAAGATACTCGAGCTAAAATTTTATGGGGACCTTATTTTAAATATAATCAAATAGCCTATCCCGATTGGGTGTGGGGCACTTTTTTTATGTTTCGTCGTTCGCTTCTTAATGCCTTTCCTAATCAAAGGCTCACCGAAACATTTTGGATGTATATTGAGGATATGGAGTGGTGTTGGATTGCACGAAAGTACGGTCATAAAATAGCCTTTGTACCGGAAGCTCGCATATTGCATTTTGGAGGAGGAATAAACCATTCAGCAGAAGCAAAACAAATGATACAGGAAAATCTGAGAAAATTCAAACAAATGTACTTGTAATTATTGGCAAACTTGGTTCATCCAATCGATAAACTGATGGTAACCTAATGCTACGGCTCGTTTTGCATCGTTACACGATAATGTTTTTTGCTGTGTTTGATAGTATAAATAACTACGTCGAATGAATATTTCGGCATCATTAGGGTCAATATCGAGAGCTTTAGTAAGGTCGGCTATGGCTAAATTTGCTTCATTAAGCAACACATATAAGGTTGCACGGTTTACATAATAGTTCTTGTTAATTGGATTTAGGGCAATTGCTCTATTGAAATCTGATAAGGCTTTTAAGTAATCTTTGGCCTTGTAATGAGTGATAGCTCTATTTAAGTAATAATCGGGCTGCAAAGAATCTAACGAAATGGCTCTATTATAATCAGAAAGGGCTAAATGCAGATAATTGTTTTGCGAATATACATTGGCTCTGTTGTAGTAATACATAGCACGTGGCTTAATGTTGATGGCTTGTGTATAAGCAATTATGGCAGAATCTATAAGCATACGGTGAAAATAATAATTCCCTAAGCTGTTCCATATTTCGCTTTGTTGTGGGTGTTGTTTCAAAATTTGTAATGCTGTTTTTTTGGCAATTTCCATTTGTTCATTTTCGAGTAAAAGATTTACGATATAAGTCTTGATATCGTATCGGCTGCTATCAAAGTTTAATAGTTCTTGATAATCGTTAATTGCCTGTTGATAGTTGTTTTGCATATAATACGCATAGGCTCTATTTTCGAGCATTTTCTGATATAAAGGACTATTTTTATCTATTTTTTCATAGGCTTTAATAGCATCGGCATATCTTTCTTGATTGCGAAGGGCATTTCCATAATTTAGCAGTGCTATATGGCTAGTGGGATAAAATTTTAAAACATTTTCCCATAACGAAACACCATTGCTCCAAGTTTTTCCGTAAGTAAACGATTGTATAGCCAACCAAACAAACCAACCTGAAATAAAAACTATAGCCATCTTTTTTTTCTCTAAAAATGTTCGAAGAAAAATAAAGAACAAAAGAAATAATCCAATGTACGAAAGATAAGTGTATCGTTCGGCCATATAATATGAGCTGGCATAAGCACCAAAAATTGGTAAATACAAAACCATGTTAACTACAAAAAATACCAAAGCAAATACAGCAAGTTTGTTATGTTGTCTTAATGCATGTATTAAGAGTAGCAAAAGCGACAAAAACAGTAGTAATCCCACTAAGTAATAAGGTTTTGCTATATCGAGAAAAACAGGATGAAACGCAGCCATGTTGAAAGGAAATATGGCTTTTACAACATACATCCATAATGCCCAGGATGAAAACAAAAGTGTTTGATAAAACGAAAGCAACTGTTCTGTATTTTGCAAAAATGGCTGTTGAGCTTTTTGGGCTATAATAGCTACTAACAACGCAACCATTCCGAAGGGAATAAGCAACAAGATATCCCTCTTATTAAGTTTATTGTAAACAAATAGTAATCCGAAAAGCACCACCGGCAGTGTAATTGCAGAAGCTTTTGATAAGCACGATAATATAAAACTAACGAAAGCAAAAATAATATATTTTTTTTTATCTGTTTCGATATATAAAATATAGTACCAAATGCTGGCAAGATAAAATAAAACAAACAATACGTTTTTGCGTTCGGTAATCCACATTACCGATTCGTTGGTAAACGGATGCAACGAAAAAGCCATAGCAACAAATAATGCAATAAAGACGTGTTGAGTAATTTTCTGAATAATCAGAAAAACCAGCAATACATTGATAAGGTGCAACAATAAATTATGCAAATGATAGCCTGAGGGTTGTTTGCCAAAAAGTTGATAGTCAAAAGCCAGCGACAACCAGGTCAACGGATGATAATGACCAAAATGTGTTTCGGTAAAAGCTTTTTCGAAAAAATGAAAGTCTAAGTTTTTGATCCATTCGTTGTGAACAACATATTGTGTATCGTCCCAATTGGTAAACGAAAACCAGAGCCCTTGCCCATAAACAAGCAACGTGATGATGATTAACCCAATTGGTTGCCATTTCTTCATACACAAACCTACAAAAATTTTTTGGTTATATAGAAGTAAATGTTAAAATATAAGTTTTAGTTTTCGAGAAAAAGCTGTGAATCGATGGAGCTCTCTGGCTTTTATGATGCATCGCTATACTTACCTGAAAAAGTTGATTTTTCCTAATTTGTATCGAAATAGTAATTTTTTACTGCAATAATCGGAATATTAACTATTTATCTGGAATTTTCGTTAAAATCCATCTTTCATTGTCATATTTGGCTGTAAGTATCAAGTTGTTTTTGTCTTTAAATTCAAAATTAAAATTTAGTTCATTTGCCGCTTCTTTTTTTACCCTTAAAATAAGGGTTGATTTATCATATACTAGCCAGTAAAAACTACCAAACCAAGACGTAGTGCTTGGATCAACAAGAAAGGAAAAATTAGGCGAATCTTTTAAGTTAAAAAAATTTTCTACGAAAAAAACAAAGACTCTGCAATTTGCATCGTCTTCTTGTGTCATATCTTCCAAAGCATGGTAAAAAATAAAGCGACCTGTATCTTGAAAAACTGTTATCCACTCACCTTGATTGTTAAGTTGTTGATATTCTTTTATCTTCCATGATCCATAAAATTTATTGTAATAATTAAATGGAGGTAAAACATTATAACAGCCTGTAATGAAGGTTGTAACAACAATCAAATAGAGTAATTTATTGATTTTCATATATTTAATCGGTTAATTTAATTCCCAGTGTTAAACTTACACCTGCATGGTTATAGTGAAAATAGTAATTACCACCCTCTCCCCATTGAGTTGACATGATGGGAAAAAGATGCAACGTGTAATATGGTTTTATTTGCAATAAGGGATTTTTAAGTACATTAATAGCAAGGCTAAATTCCCAGCCCCAAATAAATACAGTTGATTTCTTAGTATGTTGATTCGCAATGATTTGATTGAAAACAGACTCTTTATGATATTTTTGTGTCAAAAACCCAAATTCCATTCCACCAGCACCTAAAAAAAGTCTTTGAGGAACAAGGGTAAAATAAAATGAAGACCCTAAACTTGTGTAATAAATAGAATATTTAGCATTAAAGGTAGTATCGGTATTAGTAATAGGATCTTTATATATTCCAAACGCTTTAAAATCACTCTGCTGATGTTTTGCAAACAAAGTAAGCATAGGAGAATAATCTTCGTCGCGGTCATAAAAGTCAGAATAGTTGAGTGAAAAATTGTAAAACAATCTGTTGTAGTCAAATGGTTTTTCTAAATAAGGGTGTAGGTAATTATATATTTCCATGTCGTTGTGAACATTTCTAAAGCCATAGGTGTATAGCCCTCGACCATAAGATATTGATAAATATTGAGCATGGCAGTTGGTATTTTGAATTAAGAAAAAAAATAATATAGTAAATGTTGGTGCAGAAATCCGCTTCAATAAGCATAAAATTTTATTAATAAGCATAATATATGTAACAATGTTTTTTATTCGTAAAATTAGTAACATTGTACGACATTTACAAAATATTGATAGCAAAATAAATATGTATCGATAGCTAATTAAATCAAAATTATTTAATGGACTCTCTCAGGTAAAGCAAATAGATGATTTATTTGAATTTATAGAACAATTAGATATAAAAAAAGCTGTCCAAATGGACAGCCTTTTAATGAAGTATCAATAAAGCAGGTTATTCTACAATAAGTTTTTTATTGATAATCTTATCGCCTGTCATAATTTTTATAGTGTATATTCCGCAGGCAACAGACTTCGTCACTTTTTTTAAACATTTCGGTTTTTTTAAAAAATTTAATAAACTGACATACAGCGACTTATGTTTTTATGGTTTTAAAAACTGGTTTGTAGTGTCTAATGTTTTGTTTTATTTATCTGTGCAGCATATTTGTAAATATAAAAGCATTGCCTAATTTGCTCAAAAGAATCTGTTCAAATAGTTGACAATGTGCTATTTGGGAATAGAGTCAAGCAGCGTATGGTTCGCCTTTTGCACAACATCAATCTAAAAAAGGATGTATTAAGCAAATGCAGTTTAGAATTAAATGAAATCCCTGTTTTAATTAAATAACCTATTGAAATCGTGTAGTGCCTGCATGGTTTTGTATGTATTTGTATATCAGCAAATTAAGCATAAAAAGTAACGAAGTCGGGAAGAATAAAATACTCTGTGCCCCTCCGTGCCCTCTGTGGTGAAAAAAAGTCTAACCACGGAGAACACAGAGATACACAGAGAGAAAATAATTATTGTAATTTTAATACAAAAATATTCGGAAGAGAAAT
>CALGPK010000044.1 GCA_937960415.1 uncultured Bacteroidales bacterium
TGTGCTTCGATACTTTTGCAGATGATCGATGTTACTAATGAATTGCTTACACCCGACTTAGATACGATAAAAGATTTATTGTATAGACGGCAAATAATAGAGATGAATAAGCAAAAAGTTTTGAGTAGGTATGAGGATGAGCCTTACCGGGTGGCTATAGCTTCTATGTTCGAAGGGAACCAGTATTTGTTATTTCTGTATGAAATCTATTACGATGTACGGTTGGTAGGCGTTCCTCCATCCGATATTGGCAAGTTTGGAGGTGATACCGACAACTGGATGTGGCCCCGGCATACAGGCGATTTCTGCATTTTTAGAATTTACACCGCACCTGATGGTACGCCAGCTGAATATTCGCCTCAAAACATTCCGCTGCAACCCAAGCGCTTTCTGAAAATTAACATCAATGGAGTGCAGAAAAATGATTATGCTATGATAATTGGCTTTCCGGGCTCAACCAATCGTTATTATACATCTTATGCAGTAAATAAAGAAATGGAAATAACGGCTCCGTATACCGTTAAAATACGAGGCGAAAAACTTCGCGTACTCGCCGAACAGATGAGTCAATCGAAACAAATTCGACTGAAATATGCTTCAAAGTACAGCGAATGTTCCAATTATTACAAGTATTACATTGGGCAAATGGAGCAAATCAAAAACAACCGTGTAATTCAAAAAAAGCTCGAACAAGAAGAAAAGTTTAATCAATGGATAAATCAAGACACCAGCCGACTTCGCGAATATGGATGGATATTGCCTTATTTGAAACGTCATTATCAAGAAAATAAAGAATTTTACAAATGGTATGTTTTTCTTGAAGAAGCAGTTTTTCAGGGTAGCGAACTTGTTTATTTTCCAATAACTATCTTCCCTTATCTGAACTATCTTGGTATGATGTCCGCCGATAGCATTAAGTCTATTATGGACGAATTGAAATCGACCATTGATAATTTTTACAAAAATTTTGATGTAGAAACTGATAAACGACTTTTTGTTCAACTTATGAATTTATTTTACGAGGAATTTCCGGGTGAGAGGTATCAATTTAGTTTTATGCAGCAAGTACAAAAAAAATACAAAGGCAACTTACAACGTTATGCCGATAACCTTTACAAAAAGTCGCTTTTTAGAAGCAAAGAATCTTTGCTGACCGTCATCGAAAACCCCACAGTTAAAAATATGTCGAAGATATACCGCGACGATTTCTTTAATATTTTGCAAGAAGCAGCTATATGGTATATGTTTAATCCGTTACAGTCCGATAGTCTGGAAGAAGCAAATCGCTTGTGGATAAAAGCTCAAATGCAGATGTATCCCGATAGTATATTTTATCCCGATGCTAATAGTACTATCCGTTTTACATACGGCAATGTTATGGATTATTACCCTCGCGATGCTATACGCTACGAATATTTTACAACGCTCGATGGCATAATAGAAAAAGAAGACACTACCAACGACGAGTTTATCGTTCCGCAGAAACTGAAGGATCTCTATGAACACAAGGATTTTGGGATATACGCTCAAAACAATACCGTTCCAGTATGTTTTATCACAAACAACGACATAACTGGCGGCAATAGTGGCAGTGGGGTAATGGATGCAGAGGGCAACTTAATTGGTATAGCCTTCGATGGAAACTGGGAAGCTATGAGCGGAGATATTTATTACGAAAAACTAGTACAGCGAACTATCTGTGTCGATATTCGTTATGTTCTTTTTATTGTTGATAAATTTGCTGGTGCGCAGAATATTATACAAGAACTTCTAATAGTAAACTGACATGGAATTATTCGAACACATAAGTTTAAAAGAAATTTTTTCATCGTTTATGGTTTTATTTGCAGTTATCGATATTACTGGCTCTATTCCTGTTATTATCAATTTAAAAAATAAATACGGACGGATTGAATCGGGCAAGGCAACGTTGGTTGCCTATAGCATCATGTTGGCGTTTTTCTTTTTTGGGGAGTCGCTGCTCAAAATTTTTGGGGTTGATGTATATTCGTTTGCTATAGCCGGTTCGTTTGTACTATTTGCTTTAGCACTTGAGATGGTATTGGGTATAGAAATTTTTAGAGGTACTACGCACGAAGGTGCCAGCATAGTTCCTATTGCTTTTCCGCTTATTGCAGGTGCAGGTTCTATTACAACGCTCATATCACTTAAAGCCGAATATTACAATATTAATATTTTTATTGGCTTAGCATTGAATATGTTGTTGGTTTATGTAGTACTAAAATCGACACGCTTTTTCGAAAGGCTTTTTGGCAAAACGGGTATTCTCATCCTTCGCAAACTATTTGGCGTAGTACTGCTGGCTATTTCCATTAAACTGTTTTTAAACAACGCCGGAATACAAATCGGCAGATAATAAGCCAGTTCATACTTAGACTTTTTTTGGAAAATTCAACTTATAAAAAATACGCATCTTGTAAGGAATAGTGTTGATGGTTTTTAGTATCAGTAAATTAAGCATAAAAAGCGACGAAGTCGGGAAGAATAAAATACTCTTTGCCCCTCCGTGCCTTCTGTGGTGAGAAAATAAACTTACCACAGAGAACACAGAGATACACAGAGAAAAAAAACTCCGTGCCCCTCCGTGTCCTCTGTGGTGAAAAAAAGAATCATTACGATTATTTACTTGCAGTAATCCCGATTGGAAATCTTTAGCCAGAGATTGTGTATGCCTTGCAAATGCTTTCGTCACTTTTTTTTAACATTTCGGTTTTTGAAAAATTTAACAAACTAACATACAGCGACTTATGTTTTTATGGTTTTAAAAAAACTGGTTTGTAGTGCCTACATGATTTTGTATGTATTTGTATATCAGCAAATTAAGCATAAAAAGTGACGAAGTCGGATTAAGGATCGTAAGCCGAAACTTGAATTATTTTTTGATAATCGGTGATATGTATTAATTCTTTAAGGCTAACATTGGGCGAGTTTTTCATATATTGTTGCACGATTTTATAACCTAACCATACAGCAGCTCGTGCCGGGGATTCACGAGGGAAGGTAGTTGTAAAGGGTCCATCTTGTGTGTAACGTTTAATTTCTAATAAGTCGGTGCTAAAGAGTTTCTTTTTATCGATAAGGAAACGCCACATACTGCGTTCGCTCTTTTCGCACCAGATAAGTTGTTTTTCGCTAAATCCAAACAGAATAGTGTCGTGTTTCTCGGGAAAGAGTTGCTTTAAAATATATTGTATTTCGCCTTCGTATATCATTCTCGATAGTACATTGTCTTGTTCGAAAGGAAAAGAAAACAACCCGGACAAATAAAATCGTAAAGCATCCACGGCAATATATTCCGGTCTCATTTTTTGTTTCATGTATTGCGGCAATGCTAGTTTGGTGTAATATATATAGTGTGTACCAAGATACTTATCGAGCCCTATTCCTAATATTGAGTCGGTAGCAATGATGGATTGATTAAATCCGCCATGATAATAATAAATGTCTGGTATAGGCCATTGCGGGAAATAATAAGCAAAATATTGAAAGGCTTGGTTTAGTTCTTTATTGATTTGTTGGGTATTGGGATATTGCTGTTTAATATCGTTATATACGGCTTGCATACGAAAATCGGCAATAAAACTTTGTAATAGTGTAGAGAAACGTTTTTCTTCGGGATAACCAATCTTAATAACATGCGAACAAAAAAGTTCAAAAAACGGGCTGTAATGTTCAATCCAATAAGGAATTTTTAAAGGTATTGAATCGATGGGTGTTTCGAATAGCTCATCATGAAAAGAAATGTAAGATGTATTAACCGCGGGTAAATTTTTGGGTATGTGGTCGGTAGAACACGCAACAGCAATGATCAATAAAACAACTATCCATATTTTCATGGTTCAAATTGTTTAATAATGTCGCAAATATAAGTTAATTGCTCGTTATTAAGTTCGGTATGCATAGGAAGCGACAGAATGGTGTCCGATAGTTTATTCGAGACAGGGAAATCCGAATCGTTGAATTGATATGCTTCATAAGCCTTTTGACGATGAATGGGTAGGGGATAGTAAATCATACTTGGGATGTGGTGTTTTTCGAGATATTGCTTAAGCCTGTCGCGAATTTCTTTACTTTCGAGCAATATACTGTATTGATGAAAAATATGATTGCTCCACGATGTACGTTGTGGTACTTTAATCCATGGTATTTGAGAAAGCTCCTTGTCGTAAAAATTGGCAGCCTGCTGGCGTGAGCGATGATATTCGTCGAGGTATTTTAGTTTTACAGACAAAATAGCTGCCTGCATCGAATCGAGTCGAGAATTAATACCGATATGCTCGTGATAATAACGACGGGTCATGCCGTGATTAGCAATGGAGCGGATTTTAGAAGCAAGCTCTGGATTATGAGTAAACAGAGCTCCGCCATCGCCAAAACAACCTAAATTTTTTGATGGAAAAAAAGATGTACAACCAATGTGTCCAATTGTTCCGGCTTTAAGAGTTTTATTCGCTGAGTAATATTCTGCTCCGAGAGCTTGTGCAGTATCTTCGATAACATAAAGTTTGTATTGTTGAGCAATTTTCATAATTTCGTCCATATAGCAGCATTGCCCAAACAGATGTACAGGAATAATGGCTCGGGTTTTGTTGGTAATATGTTTTTCGATAAGCGAAATGTCCATTAAAAATGTTCGGGGGTCAACATCAATTAATACTGGCTTTAGTTTGAGTAAGGCTATAACTTCGGCTGTAGCGATAAATGTAAAACTTGCGGTTATTACTTCATCGCCGGGCTGGAGTCCAAGAGCCATAAGAGCAATCTGTAAGGCATCAGTTCCGTTGGCACACGAAACAACATGAGGAACACCTAAATATTGTGCCAATTGTTGTTCGAAATCGTGCACTTCGCTGCCCTTAACAAACGAAGTTCGTTGAATAACACCAGCAATAGCATTATCTATTTCGGTTTTTATTTTTAAATATTGACCATATAAATCGACCATTCGTATGGTTTCCATAAGCTTTTATTTAACGGGAATAAGTTCAATTTGATAAATTTCGGGCCAATATTTTCCCGTAACAAACAAACGTTTTTTTGATATATCGTAGGCTATTCCGTTTAAAACATCGGCCTTGCGATTTACTTTACTTTCGTCGAGCAGATGGTCGAGTTTAATAATGCCCTCAACAAAGCCGGTTTGTGGATTAATGATAGCAATATTGTTGGTTAAGTAAATATTTGCGTAGATATAGCCGTCAATGTATTCCAGTTCATTGAGTTGTGTAACCGGTCCTACATGATTATAAACTTCCAGTCGGTCGATTTCGATGAAATTCTCGGGATTAAGAAAATACAATCGATTGGAGCCGTCGCTCATTACCAGCATGTCGTTGTATTTGGTTAATCCCCAGCCTTCGGTGTTGAATTCAAATGTCCGTAGCAACTGAAATGTTTTTAAATCGAATTCGTATGCAATACGCGATTGCCATGTTAATTGGTAAATTTTTTGTTTATACACAACAATTCCCTCGCCAAATACATTGTTTGGTAAGTTGTAGCTTTGAATGAGCTCACCGGTTTCGAGTTTGTATTTGCGTAACATCGATTCGCCATATTGGCCACTTCCTTCGTACATGTATCCTTCGTAGAATTCAAGTCCTTGTGTGTACGATCGATCGTCGTGCGGAAAACGTTTTACCATTCGATAGGTGTATTCTTGGGGAGCTGTTCGTGAAATTATGACAACAGAAAACGAAGCATATAGCTGTTCAGTGCGTTGTTTGAGCGAGATATAAATTTGATTTGTACCAGCCCTTAATGATGAGGTAAAAATTTTAATGGTACCGGCATCGACAATAAAATTTGAAAAAGGTAGTTTGTTGATGCTGATTTTTATGGTATCGTTGGGTAGAAAGATGTGGTTGCTGCATACAACTTCAATGGTATCGAGATATTTAAAAACCTTACCATTTTGGGGCTGAGTAATAATTAACGATGATTTGTTTTGCTCTGTGTGGGTACTGTCGGTTGTGTTGTTAGATGTAGTATCGGGTTGATGTTTACACGATAAAAATAGAGCCATAAAAATAAATGTCAGTACAATTAAACGATTTTCCATTCGGTGTTGTTTTTAGTATCTTTAATTTCTATGCCTAGCTGATTTAATTTGTCGCGAATACGGTCGCTGGTTTCAAAGTCTTTTCTTTGTCGTGCTATCATGCGTTCTTCGAGCAGAATTTGCATCACTTTTTCGAGGAGTTCGTTGTTGGCTTTGTTCGCAACAGGTTCTAAGCCAAGTATGTCGAAAATAAAGGTATGATAAAGTTCTTTAATGGTAGCAATATCGTGGTCGTTCAGGAATTCTATACCTTGATATGCAGCATTGATAATTTTAACCAGTTCGAAGAAATGAGCCAATACT
>CALGPK010000045.1 GCA_937960415.1 uncultured Bacteroidales bacterium
CAAGGGTGCAAGCACCCTAAAATGTTTTTTTTTCATTGCGAGTCCCGATGAATATCGGGAGGAAGCAATCCCCTCAACACTCACAGTACTGCAAGGCATAATACAAAAACGCAACGCGAGATTACCACGCCCCGAACTACATTCGGGGCTTGTAATGACGGGAAAGTGCCGTCATGGCGAGCGAACGCAGTGAGCGAAGCAATCCCCCTTACACAGGTCTCTGTTTATCCGCCTGCTGATAAATGAATCAAACTCGCAAAAGAAACTCGCTATACCAAAAGAGTAATAACCCGTAAGGGGATTTATAGGATAACGTTTGTTAAAATTACTCAAATAATGAGAACAAAGTATCATTCACGTTTTTAATTTATTAAGAATAATCATACATTTGCAAAAATTTAGGTTGTTATGAGAACGCTTGGTTTAGTTTTTTTACTTTCACTTTTTGTTCTGCAATTATCAGCTCAAGAAGGGTATAAAATAAAAGTTAAAATTAAAGGATTAAAAGAAAAAGATAGTCTTTTACTGGGTCATCACTTTGCCGATAAGATGTACGCCGACGATACGGCTTTTGTTGATAAAAGCGGTTGGGCTGTGTTTGAAAAGAAAAAAAAGCTCGACGGTGGTATTTATGTAGTTATTGTACCAAGTTTAAAGCGACGCTATTTCGAGTTTTTGATGGACGATATACAACACATGTCTTTTGAAACTGACACCGTTGATTTCATTAAAAACATGAAAGTTACAGGCAGCAACGAAAACAAACTTTTTTTCGATTGGCAAAAAGCCATGTCGGATCTTGAAAAACAGATGCGTCCCATTCAAGAAAAGATGAAAACATTTAGCAATAATAAAGATTCTAGCGAATTTTACCGTAACCAGGCCATTCAAATAGACAACAAACGTAAAGAATACTGGCAAAATACTATTAAAAACAATCCCAATGCATTACTGTCGAAAATATTAAAAGTTCTTACGCCCATTGAAATTCCGGAATTTAATTTACCCGAAAACACACCTAAACGCGATTCGCTTATAAAACTATATCAGTATGTTTATCATAAAGATCATTATTGGGATAATGTTGATTTTTCGGACGACAGATTATTACGCACTCCTTTTATACACCAGAAATTACAGGATTTTTACAAAAATGTTGTAATAATGAATCCCGACTCACTTACAAAAGAAGCTGTAAAACTTATAGAAATGTCGCGTAAGAATAAATATTTTTTTCAGTATGTTACCGTATTCTCTACGAATTATTTCGAAACATCTCAAATAATGGGCATGGACAGAATATTTGTTAATCTTGCCGAACGGTATTATCTAAAAGGTGAATGCTGGTGGGCAGATAGCTCACTTATTAATAAAATAGAAGAACGGGTACGAAAGCTTAAACCAAATTTAATTGGAGAAATAGCACCAGACCTAAAAATGGAAGATATTAATGGAATTTGGCATCAGTTAAAATACATTAAAGCAGATTACATCATATTGGCATTTTGGGAGCCTGGCTGCGGACACTGCAAAAAAGAATTACCCAAACTGCATGAATATTACAAAACCGTTAAAGACAGCGGCGTTGTGGTTTTTGCGGTATATACTCAACACGATAATGAAGAATGGAAAAAATTTATTGAAGAAAAACAGCTTGACGACTGGATAAATGTATGGGATAAATATCATTTCACCAATTTCAGAAACCTGTACGATATTTACAGTACACCCACCATATACATTCTAGACAAAGACAAAAAAATAATTGCCAAGCGTATAGGTGTAGACCAGATTGAAAAATTCATCCAATATCATCGAAAAAATCCAAAATTATAGTTATGAAATATTTTTTTGTACTTATTTTAATAAACACCAGCATATCCATCTTTGCACAAAAAAACTTTTATGAAATACAATTTAAAATAAGCCCCATTAAAAACAAACCCATATATTTTGGCTATCATTTTGGCAATAACCAGTACGTTACCGACACAATTTATTTAAATAATTTATCAGAAGGGTTATTAAAAAAAGAAAATTTACCCAGAGGCATCTATTTCATTGCACTCTCTAACATGAAAATGGTGAACTTCATTATAGACAAGCCCGGTCAATATCGATTATCAACTGATACACTAAAACTTTTGCGCAACCTAACCATCGACAATAACCTTGAAAATGAAGTTTTTATTAGCTATCAAATAAAATTAAATGATTACAAAAACAAAATTCGAAATATAGAAGCACGTATAGCAAATAGCTCTGATTCAACCGACATTTTAAACCAACAAATAGAAGAAAAAAAATCGGAATGGAAACAGTATGTACAAAGTTTAATCACTCACTATCCCAACCTGTTTGCAACCAAGATAATTCAGTCGTTACAATCGAACGAATTTACATTTGATGTCAAAACTTACTTCAACAACATCGATTTTGCCGACGAAAGCTTACTTTTTACACCAGTATTTTCAACGGTTATTGATAATTTCTTTTCTAGCCTTCCCGGATTAACCATCAAAAACATCGATAGTCTTTACCAAGCCATTGATTACATTCTGATGAGCTCATTAAAGAATCCAACCGTTTACGAAGAGCTTGCCAAATATATGATCAGTCAGTTTGATCTGACTGGCGATTATCCCAATACGGATGCTTTTTATTACATATCGGACAAATATTTTTTAACCGACCTTATACCCTGGGTTAACGATGGTTTTAAAGTTCGCCTATCGAGGTATATTCAAAAACTTAAAACGGTAACTATTGGACAAACCTTTCCCGATCTTACCTTAAACACCCTTAACAATCAAGTAAAAACTATTCCCGAAAAAAACAATAAATATAGTGTAATTATTTTTTGGAATCCTGAATGCGATCATTGTATAGAATATCTCAGAAAATTGAAAAATGTTTTAAATACTAATCAAAACAAAATTGATGTTTACTGCATACTTACTGCAACAAATGTTGACGAATGGAAAAAGGTTATTCAAAAAGAAGCATTTCCATGGGTACATCTTTATGATAAAAAGCTCTTAAATGATTTTGTAGAAGAGCTATTTTTGTACAACACTCCTCAGGTATTTGTTATAGACAAAGACAAGCGAATTGTTGCAAAAGATATTATGCCCGAAGCAATATTAACTCTATTCTAAACAATTTCCCACTGTTTAAGGTTTCTAAAACCATTAAGAAAATCATTTACATTCATAACTTTTTTACCTTCGGCCTGACAGGTTAATACTTGAATTAATCCACCGTCGGCAACAATATACCAATAGGTTTTATTATCGGTAATAAACGTTTTTACAGAACTTTCGTGCTTTCCGTCGATCAAATCGGCATCAAGTATTTTTAATTTAATAACCTGTTGATTTAGAGTGTTTCTTAGGCGGATGTAGGCTGCTGGATAAGGGCTTAAACCGTATATCCAGCGAATAAGTTCTTCGGCTTTCTTGGTAAAATCGAGTTCACATATTTCGGGTGTTATCTTGGGGGCTTTTTTAAGTTTATTCGGGTCAATAATGAGTGATTGCTGATCGATAAGTTCTACTTCATCTTTTTCGATTTGATCGATCGTTTCTAAAAGAAGTTGTGCACCTTCTTTCATCAACATATCGTGCAACATCCCGGCGTTGCATCTGGGAGGAATGGAGACTTCTTTGAAAGAGATAATCTGCCCACTATCGATGTCATGATCGATAAAAAAAACTGTAACGCCCGTGGTTTTCTCTCCATTTATTATAGCCCAATTAATAGGTGCAGCTCCCCTGTATTCGGGCAAAAGTGAAGCATGCAAGTTGATCGTTTTTTTAGGAGGTAATGACCAAACAGCTTGTGGTAGCTTTTTAAATGCTACCACAACATATAAATCGGCACTTAGTGTTTTCAAATCGTTAATAAAAGACTCGTCGGAAAGTTTTTCGGGTTGCAAACAAGGTATCTGATGCTGTATAGCAAGCTTTTTAACAGCACTCATTTGTGGCTTGAGTCCACGACCCGCAGGCTTATCGGGCACCGTAACCACAGCTTTTACCGTATGATGAGTTTGCAGTATTCGCTCGAGCGAATAGGCTGCAAACTC
>CALGPK010000046.1 GCA_937960415.1 uncultured Bacteroidales bacterium
TTTGGTTAAACATTGGTGAAACATTTTGTGCAACTAAACCAAAAATTATTTAACCTATATGAACAAAATCCCTTTGAAAACCAATATTTTAAAGAACCTAAGAAATGCGAAGAAGCCCTTTTTGTGACCTCGGAGGGACTCGAACCCTCAACCCTCAGAACCGGAATCTGATATTCTATCCAGTTGAACTACGAGGCCTTTTGTGCAAAATTAAGTAAATGAAACTTATTTTCCAATTTTTTACTAAGTACTTGACTTTTACAAATAAATATATTATTTTTGTAATGCCCATGAAACGAATAACTATCATATTTGTACTATTCATATTAATTGCATCGTCCTGTAAAAAGCCAGGACCGCCCAAAGCTACTATAAAAACTTTAGATACACTTTACAAACCTGTTTCAAACGTTATGGTTAGGGTTTACGCACAACCGAATGGTAGTTATGTCGACCCTGTAAACAAAATTCTTGAACTTAAAGACAAAACCGATGCCAATGGTACTGTAACATTTGAATTTAGAAATGAAGCCATTCTAAATGTTGAGGCTAAACAAATCAACCCTAACCGACAAGCATCGGGTATGATATTTCTTGAAGCAGGAAAAACCGTTGAAAAAACATTAATTCTTCGATAATATGAGTAAGCGAATCATCTTTTTTCTGTTAATTTCAATTTTTTTGGTGGGTACTGCTTCTAAATGTAAAAAAGATACCCCACCTAAAGCTACGGTACTAGTTGTTGACGAGCAAGGTAAACCATTGGCTGGTGCTACCGTAAAGGTATATTCCGATCCCACGCTTTATAGTAACAATTATCCGTCGGTAGGTTATTACGACCCAGACGAAAAAAAATTGTATGATATACAAAAAACCGATGCATCGGGCAAAACATATCACACTTTTAAATACGAAAGCATTTATAGTGTTTACGCATGGTATCGTAAACAAATAAGCTGGAATACCTATGATACACTCAAAGGATGGGGAGCATTAATACTTAAAAATAACGAAACCTACGAAGAAAAAATAATTGTGCGACGAATGAATTAAATAACCTTTATTCCGTATATTTTCGTCTTATTTTTTTATTCCTATCAATCCACTTTATAAAATATACTATTTTTGCCATAATTTCGTTTTTAATTAGTTCAATATTTATACAATGAAAAACATTTGTTTAATTGTTTGTTTTATGATTTTAAATTCAATCGTCTTCGCACAAAACAACGAAGAGTTTTACAGCAAACTTACCAAAAAAGCCGATTTAGCATTTTCAACACGCGAATATTTTAAGGCGTTAAACTTATATAAAGAAAACCTAAAAGAAAGTAAAAACAAGTACGAAAAAGCATACATCTTGTTCAAAATAGCCGAATGCTACCGTTATATGAATGATCCGGTAAAAGCCGAAATGGCATATCTAAAAGCCATTCAGAAAGAATATCACGAGCCTATTGTTTTAAGACATTACGCAGATATGCTAAAGAAAAACGAAAAATATGCCGAAGCAGCTATCCAATACAAAGAATATTTAAAGTACAAGCCCGACGATAATTTGGCCAAAGAGGGCTATAAATCGTGCAGCATGGCAGCCGAATGGATGCAATATCCCACGCGTTATGTAATAACCAACATGAAAGAATTAAACTCAAAAGAAAGCGATTTTGCCCCTGCATTTGCCAACGACGAACACACACAAATATACTTTACCAGTAGCCGACCAGGACTGCATGGCGAAAAAATCAATCCGGTAACAGGAACTTATTTTACCGATATATTTGAAACCAACCTTAACCGAAAAAATATATGGGAAAAGCCACTTCCAGTCAACGATACTGTCAATTCTCCGCACGATGATGGAACTCCTGCCTTTACCAACAATTATAACGATTTATATTTTACACGCTGCAAAATTGTTCGCGGCATAAAACTCGGTTGCAAAATATACAAAGCAAGTCGTCAGCCAGGCGAAGATTGGACAACTTGCGAAAATATTCCCATTGCCAGCGACAGTATTACCGTAGGACACCCCAGCATATCGCCCGATGGACTTACTCTGTACTTTGTGGCTAACATGCCCGGAGGTTTTGGAGGCAACGACATTTATATGATGACACGACCCAATAAAAACCGACCGTTTTCTAATCCAGTGAATTTAGGA
This sequence comes from uncultured Bacteroidales bacterium, assembly GCA_937960415.1. GTDB lineage: Bacteria > Bacteroidota > Bacteroidia > Bacteroidales > GWA2-32-17 > Ch61. The sequence goes on from CALGPK010000046.1 coordinate 2,165, forward strand.
ATGGAGATAAATACTCCCGGCGATGAGCTTTATCCGTATATTCGCGAAAACGGTATATTGTATTTTGCATCGAACGGACATCCCGGTATGGGAGGACTCGATATTTTTAAAGCAACCAAAAACGAAGACGGTGAATGGATTGTTGAAAACATGCGTTATCCGATCAATTCCTCTGCCGACGATTTTGCTATCGTTTTTAAAAAAGGGAAAGAAGAAGGACTCTTCAGTTCAAGCCGTAAAGGTGGACGTGGCAAAGACGATATCTATTCGTTTTATCTTCCACCTATGGAATTTATACTACAAGGTAAAGTAAAAGATGCAATAACCGATAAACCTATCAAAGGGGCAAAAGTACGCATTGTGGGCAGCGACGGTACAGACCTCGACATCACTACACTCGATGATGGAAGTTTTAAATATAAACTAAATCCACATACAGATTATATTTATCTTGCAAAAAAAGAAGGTTATCTCAATCAGAAAGGCAAAATATCGACCGCCGAACTTGCCGACAGTAAAACATTTACCGACGAAATTAGATTAGCCAATATTTTAAATCCTGTAGAAGTAGAGAACATCTATTACGACTTTGGCAAATGGGAACTCCGACCCGAATCGAAAAAAGAACTCAATAAACTCATTGATATATTACATGCCAACCCCAATATTACTATTGAACTGGCTTCTCATACCGACATGGTAGGCGATTCACTCAGCAATATTATTCTTTCTCAACGTAGAGCTCAATCGGTTATCGATTACCTCATTGAAAAAGGAATAGCCAAAGATAGACTGACCGCAAAAGGCTATGGGAAAAATGTACCCAAAACGGTAACACCACGCATTGCTCAAAAATACCCGTTTTTGACCGAAGGAACCGTTCTTAACGAAGCATTTATAAATTCGCTTAAAGACCAAGAACAAAAAGATATTGCTAACCAACTTAACAGACGTACCGAGTTTACCGTTACATCAACCAATTATATACCCGATATAGATATTGATGATTAAAAATATTCAAACATATAATTTTTTCATGTACTTTTGCATAGCATGAAAATAATATCGTTTATATTGCTCTTATTAGTTAGCTATGAAATTGTTGCTCAAAAAATAGTTGATTTTAACGATTTAGAAGAGCGAAATGGCTTGTTTTACGAAATAGGATCCAAAACACCATATACAGGTAAATGTGTTACCACTTATCCCAATGGAAAACTTGGAATGGGAGGTTTTATTAAAGACGGACTTCGCGATGGAGAATGGATTTGGTTTTACGAAAATGGCAATAAAAAACGCTATTGTGTTTACAAAAATGGAGTTAAAGATGGTCCATCTATTTTTTATTACAAAAACGGACAAAAAAAATCTGAAATAATATTTAGCAACGACAAAAATATAAAACAAACTTCATGGGATGAAAAAGGTAATAAAATTCCAAATCCATCGTTTGCTTCGTTTCAGTAATTTTTACTTTTTTAAATTTACTTATATTAAATACCAAACTATCAGAATAAAAATGATTATCACGTATTTAGCATTTGTATAACTCATAATTGTTGTACGTTAGCATTAGTCAACAAAACTAAACAAATACTGTAATAGTAAAAGAGGTGCACAAAATTTATTACATGATATTATAGCCTGAGTATTTTTTTGGAATATTGACTGGTAAGGTTCGGACAACGAAAAACGTTAAAATTTGGTACGAATAAAACGTAATTTTAATTTAATGATAGACTTTCTTATAAAATTGCAAAAATGATATTTCAATATCAGATAATCATGTCAATTTTTTTAAAAAGTTCGAATAAATATGCGAGGGGCTATTTAAAATCTAAGCAATATTCTAACGAACGTTAAAAAATCTTTAATTTTGCGATAAATTCATATTTATGTCTTTAACCATTTGTGAACTAAAAACCGTTAAAGAACTTAAAAAATTTGTACGATTCCCTTTCGAATTATATAAAAACAATCCTTACTGGTGTCCACCGCTTATTCATAGTGAGATAGATACATTAAAATGGGGTAGCCCTTCATTCGATTATTGCGATGCACGCTACTTTTTGGCATACAAAGGAAACAAAATTGTTGGACGAGTAGCGGCCATTGTAAGCCATAAGGCAAACGAACTTTGGGACGAAAAACGCATACGTTTTGGATGGATCGATTTCATAGATGATATAGAAGTATCGCATGCACTAATTACCGAAGTTGAAAAATGGGGCAAAGAACTTGAGCTTACCGAAATACATGGTCCATTGGGATTTACCGATATGGACAACGAGGGAATGCTAATAGAAGGATTTAACGAAATGTCGAACGTATTTTCGATTTACAACTACCCGTATTATGTTAAACATATGGAACAGTTGGGCTTCAAAAAAGATGTAGACTGGGTACAAAATATCTTTACGATACAACAAAGCATACATCCATTAGTAAAACGTATAGCACAACTTGCTCGCGAAAGACATCAGTTGCATGTATTGCAAGCACGTTCTAAAAAAGAACTTTTGCATTATGGGCAAAAAATGTTTCAATCTTTAAATATCTGTTTTCGAAAATTATATGGTTTTGTTCCCCTTAGCGAAAGACAGATAAAATCGTACATCGATCAATATTTTGGTTTTGTTAATCCAAAACTTATAGCATTGGTTATTAATCCCAACGACGAAGTAGTAGCGTTTGGTGTTTCGATGCCATCTCTTACTCATGCTCTTCAAAAAGCACAAGGAAAAATATTCCCCTTTGGATGGTGGCACTTGCTAAAAGCTCTAAAACAACGAGAAATAGTGGAAATGTATCTCATTGGCACCTTGCCCGAATATCAAACCAAAGGTGCAATTGCTCTGGTATTTGAGCATTTGATGAAAGCTTATATAGAAGAAGAATTTAAATATGCTATTAGCGGACCTCAGCTCGAAGAAAACATAAAAGCACTTTCTATATGGAAGCACTTCGAACATCGCCAACATTTACTGCGACGTTGTTGGGTAAAACCTATCGACTAATATGAAAACAGTACTTATAACAGGCGCTAGCGGCTTTGTTGGTAGTTTTATCGTAGAAGCTTGTATTAATGCAGGTTTTAAAACACTTGCAGCGATACGAAAAACAAGCAGTACCCGATATTTGAACCTTGATGGAGTAAATCTTGTATATCTAAATTTAAATAACAAGAATGAACTAAAACATCAATTACAAGAAATCATACAAAAGCATGGAAATGTTCATTATGTTGTACACAATGCAGGAATAACCAAAGCAAAACGAACATCAGATTTTTATGAACATAACTACCAAACTACTGTCAATTTGGTAGATACTTTACATGAACTTAATATAACCATCGAAAAATTTATTTATATGAGCAGTTTAGCCGCATGGGGACCGGGCAATCCTAACACACTCGAACCCATTAGGCTTTCGGACAAACCCATGCCCAACACCGAGTACGGGAAAAGCAAACTATTAGCCGATGAATATGTTCGTACCAAACATCAGCTGCCGTGGATAATTCTGCGTCCCACCGGAATATACGGACCACGTGATGTCGATTATTTAGCTTTTTTTAAAACTATTCGACGTGGACTTGAGCCATATATTGGTTTTAAACAACAATATTTAACCTTTATTTACGTTAAAGATCTAGCACAACTGATAGTAAAAGCCTTGAATAGTGATATAGTTCATAGAGCTTATTTTGTGAGCGACGGAAAAGTATATACTTCCGAAGAATTTTCGCAGATTACCAAGCATGTGTTACACCAAAAAACTATTAAAATTCGTGTTCCGCTAACGTTGGTTAAAATTATCGTTGTTTTAGCTGAGTTATTATATAAACCTTTAGGTCGAACTCCTGTGCTAAACAAAGATAAATACAACATTCTTTCTGCTACCAACTGGAAGTGCGAAGTGGAATTACTGGTTGTCGATTTCAACTTCGAAGCACATTACGATTTAACAAAAGGTGTTGCCGACACAATTTCATGGTACAAAGAACAACGATGGTTAGAATAATTTACATCGTATTGCTGTTAATACTATGTGTCATGGTAAATGCACAAGAAGACTTTTACGATTATACAACCATTCGCTACTCCGATTATGTTTACAAAGAAAGTATTCATACTCCAATGATTCATAAGCTAGGAAACGAATTAACATATCCCTTTATACAGCTTAAATCTGCCGATACACTGATGGTTCAATTCGATGATTTTGATGAAACTATTCGCGATTATTATTTTACCATTATTCATTGCGATAAAGATTGGAATCCTTCGCGATTGTTGTTTAACGAATATGCCGAAGGATTGATAGATGTGCCTATTCGAAATTTTCAGCTTTCATACAATACTCTTCAAAAATACGTTCATTATGAGTTTACAATACCCAACGAGAATATACAACTCAAAATCAGTGGCAATTATCTGCTTGTGGTTCACGAAAATGACCATCAACAGCCTGTTTTGAGTTTGCGGTTTTATGTGTACGAGCCATTGACGCAAATTCAGGGTGTTGCCAAACAAGCAACTATTGCCGAGTATATGAAAACACATCACGAAGTAGATTTTAGCATCGTATGCCATTTTCCGTGTCGAAATCCTTTTTCGGAAATATCGGTTGTTGTAAGTCAGAACTTTCGGTACGATATGGTTATCGACAACTTAAAACCCCAATTCGTAAAAGACAACGAGCTTATATACAACTACGAAACAGAAAATTTATTTCCAGCAGGAAATGAATTTCGCTGGATAGATGCCAAAAGCATTCGTTTTCAAACCGAAAATGTAAAAAAAATCGAATACATCCAACCTTTGTATCATTATTTCTTATATCCCGACGAAAAACGTACATTTAAACGATACTTTCAATGGCAGGATATTAATGGAAAATTTATAGTAAAAAACGATTTTGCCAAAAACAGCAAAATAGAAGCCGATTATGTATGGGTGCACTTTTTTCTGCCATACGAAGCGCCTATGATAGATGGTAATTTGTACATTGCAGGGAACTTTAATCGCTGGCAATACAATGCCTCCAATATGATGAAGTACAATTATGAAAAAAAAGGGTATGAACTCAACTTACTACTAAAACAAGGGTTTTATGATTATGCTTATGCCTTTCTGAAAGATGGCAACAATGTAGCCGACTTTGGACTAATTGAAGGTAATCATTTCGAAACAGAAAACGATTATTATATAATGGTTTACTGGAAAAATCCATCGAGCAATTATCATCATCTTATTGGTATTCAGGCAGTAAATAATCATCGTCCAAAAAAATAATTTACTACTTGTTTTTTCAACATAATTATTGTATATTTGAACATTCAAACCAAATATTTAAAAATATGAAAAAGGTGTACTTTATTGTTTTATTCTTTTTTGTAAGCTTATACATGATAGGTCAAACTTATCAGATTGGTCATCGTCAGGTTATTTATACCGATCCGGCCAGAAATAACAGACAAATACTAACCGAAATTTATTACCCTGCAAATACAGCAGGCGATAATGTTGCTGTTGCAAGCGGACAATTTCCATTCATCGTTTTTGGGCATGGTTTCGTAATGAGCTGGGATTCGTATAAATGGATGTGGGATAGCCTTGTGCCACTTGGGTATATTTTAGCTTTTCCCCGTACCGAAGGTAGTATGAGTCCCAGTCATTTGGAATTTGGAAAAGATTTGCGTTTTCTGAATGAAAAAATTAAAGCAGAAGGAAACAACTCCAGTTCTTTTCTTTATCAAAAAGTTGCTCAAACATCGGCCATTATGGGACATTCGATGGGAGGTGGTGCATCGTTTCTGGCTGCCGACAACTACACCAACTTTACAACGCTCATTAACTTTGCTGCTGCTAATACTAACCCAAGTGCTATTACAGCAGCAGCGAGGGTTACCGTGCCTGTACTAATGTTTTGTGGCGAAAACGATGGAGTAACTCCACCAGCACAACATCAGATTCCCATGTACGACTCGTGTGCAAGCACCTGTAAAACCCGTGTTACCATTAAAGGAGGCGGACACTGCTATTTTGCCAACTATAACTTTAACTGTAGCTTTGGCGAAATGACTACCAGTCCACAACCCACCATCACACGCGAAGAGCAAATTGCTCGTGTAAACTACTTGCTTGTTCCCTACCTAAACTATATGCTAAAAGGCAATGCCACAGCTGGAACAACGTTTTTGAGCCGATTGACCAATAATGCAAATATTACCTACGTTCGTAATTGCAACACCAACGTCCCTGAGCAAGGATACCTACAAAACTTATTTATTTATCCAAATCCCGCAAACAAACAGTTTCAAATAATATTACCCAACGAAGTAAATAATCTAAACATCACTATTTACGATATACTTGGCAAAATCATTCAGCACGAAACAAAAAGCGGTAAGAACATCGTTGTAAATTTTAAAGAAAACTTTCCATCAGGTATTTACTTTGTTAAGTTAAATATAAACAACGAGACATACATTTCAAAAATAATTAAACAATAACTTTGAAAATTCTAAAATTCAGTTTAATTTTGCTGCATTAACATTATCATGAAATTATGACTGAACAAGAAAAAGATTATGTGCGAGAACAAATAGTTAATGCAGCAGCAATGGTGTTTGGTCGTTTTGGCTTTAAAAAAACAACCATGGACGAAATTGGCTTAGCTGCAGGTAAAGGTAAAACGGCTATTTACTATTATTTTAAAAGTAAAGAAGATGTATTTAGGGCTGTTGTAGAAAAAGAAGCAATACAACTCGAAAAATCTTTACTCGAAGCTATCAACAGTAAAGACTCTCCCGAAGACAAACTCAAAGCTTATGTATATGCTCGAATGCGTACAATGCTTAGTTTATCGAATTTTTATGATGCTATTAAAAACGAATTGCTCGATCATTTGCCTTTTATAAACAACATTCGTAAAGAAACTGATCAGAAAGAACTTGAAATGGTTAAAGTCATTTTGCAAGATGGTTTAAATAAAGGCATTTTTCAGGTTAGAGATTTAGATTTTGCAGCCATAACCATTGTAACTACCCTTAAAGGATTAGAAATACCACTTTTTGTTGAAAACAAAGTACAGGACTTAACCATTTACATCGATCATTTGATTTATCTAATCTGCTATGGATTATTCAAACGATAAAGCTATTGCCCCGATGTAGGTGTAGTAGCTGTTTTTCATGGTTTTTCGATTTGGTTTGGGAGGCGGCGTAAAGCCGCTTCTTTTTTGTTAAATTTTAAACCAGCACAATACAAGTCTAAATCCCGATTTCGTCACTTCTTTAAAAAATCCGTTTTTTTAAAAAATTAACAAATTGATATACAATTATTTATATTTTTATGTTTTTTTAAAAAAGTGTTTATAGTGCATAATGTTTTGCTTTAATTTTATCTGTGCAGCATATTTGTAAATATAAAAGCATTGCCTAATTTGCTCAAAGAATCTGTTCTAATAGTTGACAATGTGCTATTTGGGAATAAAGTCAAGCAGCGTATGCTTCACCTTTTGCCCAACATCAATCTAAAAAATGATGTATTAAGCAAATGCAGTTTAGAATTAAATGAAATCCCTGTTATAATTAAATAACCTAATGAAATCGTGTAGTGCCTACATGATTTTGTATGTATTTGTATATCAGCAAATTAAGCATAAAAAGTGACGAAGTCGGGAAGAATACAATACTCTGTGCCCCTCCGTGCCTTCTGTGGTGAAAAAATAAAC
>CALGPK010000047.1 GCA_937960415.1 uncultured Bacteroidales bacterium
ATAGGCAACACCTGTAGGTCCACTCCATTGACCACCAGGAACTGAAGGAGTTGCACATAGATAAGCAAACTTGCCACAAACAGCCTGATCTAAACCAGCATCGGGCATGGGGGTAACTTTAAATTCGACGGTAATCGTATCCTGATCGTAACAAGAGGTTTTGCCAGCATTCATTTCTCTCCAGATAAACTGATAGGTACCAAATTGAGTTACGGTAACCATAGCATTAGGCGAATTTGTAGGAGTAAAGTTTGCAGTACCGGGATTAGTTGGTGGTGGTGGGCTAAACCATTGACCGGTTGGGTTGTCGATACTCCATGCACCGTTGAAGGTATAACTTTTTCCACATATTGCAGTATCTGTACCTCCAAATGCAGTAGGTATTTCGTAGAACGTAATAAGAACAGAATCAACGTCGGCACATCCTGGTCCATTAACAGCATTCCAATAGAAATAAACTTCTCGTTGGCTATTGATAAAGAAATTAGCTATATTACTTGCATCGACGGTGGGATTAAAAGGTATATTACCACTTTGATTGATAATAATACCCGGCACACTACTTGTCCAGTATGCTGATACTATTCCACTACCAATAGTATCGGCATTCAGTTGTGCAGTTGTTCCACAGACTGCTTGTGGTGGTCCTGCTTCTGCCTTGGGCGGTTTAATGAATGTAATAACGACGGTATCTTTTCCGGGGCATATACCATTAAATGCATGCCATACAAAAGAAACCTGATAGGATGATTGTCCTTGTGGAAAATTTGGAAGCCATACAGAAGCGTTAGGATCAGTAGAATTAGGATTGTAGATAACGTTGGTAGATGCAGTCCAGTATCCAGGATAGGTATTTTCTGCGTGTAACTGAACATATTGTCCACATCCAATAGTATCTGAACCGGCATTAACAACGGGAATAGCCAGAAAATCAACCTGAACGGTGTCTCTACTAACACAGTTTCCGTTTTGCTCTGTCCATACAAAATAGTATGTTCCGTACCCCGATTGAGCAGTTACGGTAGCATTGGGTGAGTTGGGGTTATTGAATGAGGCAGACATTGGCACAACGACCGACCATGTTCCCGTAGAACCTGTAATGCTTGGTGTTGCGTTGAGCGTATATACAGTACCGCAAACTTGTCCTTTGTTTCCTGCGTTTGCAACGGGTTGCTGAGTGAATGTAATGGTAACAAAATCGGAAGAATCGCATGCACCACTTACTTCGTGCCATTCAAAAGTGTATGTTCCTGGTAAATTAACAGTTACAGATGTGGTAGGTGAATATTGATTTTGGAAAATTACGTTTGCTCCACCTGGTCCAGATTGTAATGACCAATTGGCAACATTGCCGGGTGCTGCGTGCTGTGCATTCATGGTATATGTTAAACCACAAACGCTGGCATCGGGTCCTGCATAAGGAGTTGGTGTGGTACAACAGTTGGGTGTACTATTGTCTAACACGTTAACATATTGCGTATTAACATTTGATACACAGCCCGTTTGAGTATTGGTTACTTGTAAGGTAATGGTCTGTACGCCGGTACTATTCCATGTAACTTGATGGGGACCTGGTCCGGTTCCGGGTACAGCATTTCCGTTGCCCCAGTTCCATGTGTAGCTATAAGGTCCAGAGCCACCTGTAAATTGAACAGTACTTGATTGATACTGACAGATGGGACTGGTCGCTGTAAACGTATTGGGAGGTAAAGGATTTACAGTGATTTGTTGATAAAAAGTATCAGAAACACATCCATTAGATGCTGTGGTTACCAGCGATACAGTATAATTGCCAGGAGTGTAATATGTGATAGAGTGTGGTCCTTGTGAGAAAGAATTACCGGGTGTTCCATTGGGGAATTGCCAGTTAAATTGAGCGGCTCCCGTACCTGTATAGGTTGCAGTTGCACTTTGTCCCTGACATACAGCTGGAGTTAATGTAAAATTAGCTGTGGGTTGAGCTTTAAATTCGATAGTTACTGTATCGTTACACGTTAAACCGTTGCTGTTTGTGATGGTCCAAACTAAATTATAAATTCCTGGCGTGTTTGCTGTCACTTGCGAATTAGGAGAGTTGATATCGCTAAAAGTTATTCCGGGATATGGATTCCAATGAGTATTAACATCACCAGAAGATTCTATCGCATTTAAAGTTGTTGTTAAACCACATACCGATTGATTACCTCCTGCATTAGCAAAGCAAGCATTGCATGGCGATGGGGCGGTGTAGGTAACTTGATATATACAGGTAGGTGCATCGGAAAATACTGCTGTTAATGTATGTTGTGCTCCATCGGAGTTGATGCCACATAAGTTAAATGCAGCAGGGCTATTAAATGGTGGATAGAATGTTTGAGAAATACCACTTGGATAATCGGTAATGGTGAGGGTTCCGGTGGTAATAGGCATATTAGGAGGATTGAAGTGGAAAAGAATATTTCCGCTAACGCAGTATTGGTTAGTTTGAGGATTGCATTGACCTACGGTGTAAGTGATATTATCGAGATTGCAAACTACAATATTACAATTGGTAGAACCTGCCCCTGGTTGTCCTGCATTAGTTTGTTCAAATATAATATTGCAAGGTTGATTAGAATAATTGGTTATAAGAAGGATGTAATATTGTCCTGTTTGAGCAGTAGAAATGTAACACCATTCCTGCCACGATGGATCGTAACTACAGTCAACAGTATAACCCGAAGGATATCCTCCTCCTGGTCCTGGTGCATGGTGATTAGATGTGTTTCCATTGTTGGTTAAATAAGTTTGAGGATATTGACATGGGTCTGTTAGGTTACTAAATGGTCCCCAGCATATAAAATCGAGGTCTCGTTGAGGATTACTATGTATGTATATTTCTATATCGCCCGGTTGATCTATAAGTAAATAATACCATACTGGATTAGGTGTAGTGTATAAACATCCATAATTAGGTCCGGATTGTCCTGAACCTGTATTAACACCAGCCGGGAAATTATAGGTAATACCCGTACAGAATGGATCGGCTGTTTGACAGGTATTGTTGGTAATTTGTCCAATTGCTGAATTGGCTACAATTAAGGCCAGAAAAAATATTTTTTTCATATAGGCAGATTATTTAAGTATTTGACGAATATAATTTTTCTTATCGTGAATAGCCTTGTTGAGCAATTGAGTATTATCGTCCCACCAACCGTTGTGTTTAGCTTGTTCGAGTTGTGCAGGATTTTGCAATACCCATTGTCTTTTGGCTTCGATGTTGGTTAGTGTGAAGTTTAACTCCCACAAACGTCGGATTTGATCTTCGGTAAAAGCATGCCATGCTTCAATAGGAATAATGGTATCTTCAACCGAAACGTATTGAACATTGGATTGAATAAACATAGCCTTTAGCGCATCGAAATCGGTTTCGGGGCTAAGGCTAAGATTATATTTTTTTGGTGATTTTGAATCGGGAATACACGAAATAACTAAAGAATTTTGATTGATTTTTGATGTAAACTGCTGAATAAATGATGGTTCGCCATATAACTCAAATGGTATATCTTTTTGTGGAGGATTTGATGTTAAAACCGAATGAGGCATGTTAGGCGGAAATACAACAGTGTTGTAAATTCTACTGGTTTGCTGTGAATAAACACCAAGCCATGAAAAAATAATAAATAAAGTCAAAAGTTTGGTTTTCATAATCTCAAAAAAATTAAAATTTTTAACGTTCTAATGTTTTTTTTCAGACAAAAATAACTAAAAAAAAGTTGCCTGCAATTAATTACAAGCGAAAAAAAAGTTTTTAGCATACATAAATCCTTTTTCGTAAGACATTTTAAAATAATTGCAGGCAATAATATTTTTTTTATCGGCAAGATAGGTTTTTCCAATCCAAAATAAAACTTCTCCGTTATTGGGTAATATTTTTTGTAGAGTGGTGAAATAACTTAGCGCTTGTTGATATTCGGTTTTATTGAAGTATAATAAAGCTATATCGAACAATGCTTTGATGTGATTAGGATTTTTTGATAACGTTTTGTGCAAATAAGTAAGTGCACTATCATTTTGTTGAGCTTGCTGATAAGCCCATGCAATGTTGTAATAGCTATCGGCCGAATCGGGCAACCATGTGGCTATTTTTTTAAAGTCTGTAATAGCCATGTGATACTGTTTTTGCTTAATAAGGCAAAAAGCTCTGTTAGTTAAAGCAATTAAATCGTTTGTTTTTTTTGAAAGGACATAGTTGTAATCCTTAATAGCTTTCGAAAATTGTAATGTCTGGAAATAGATCCATGCTCTGTTTCTTCTTATTTCGGGTATAGTACTATCTATTTGAATAGCGAGTTGATAATTTGATAATGCTGAGTCTAATCTGCCTTCTATCTGGTATATGTATCCTAATGTGTTGTACGATAATGCATAATGAGAATTGGCTTCGATGCTTTTCAGTGCATGTTTTTTTGCTTCAGATAAATTGTTTTTTTGTAAGTATAGCCAACTCAGTGTATTATATGCGTCGGCATAATATGGATTGATTTGGATCGCTTCTTTAGCGTAAAATACAGCACTGTCAATATTCAAAAAGTTTTGAAAACTTGAAAATAGCATCGCTTTTTGTAGGTATGCCTTAAAATTTTTTTGGTATTCTTTGAGTGAAGCATTGTAATAAGATAAAGCTTGTTGAGGATTCCCGGATTCGGCTTCTAACTGTCCCAGAGTTACCAAAATCATTGATTTTTCTTCTGGATGATTGCTTAATGCTAAAGCCTTCTTTAAATCTATTATTGCCAGATATATTTTACCCAACGCAGCATAAACCAGCGAGCGGTTTAAATAAAGTTGATTATCGTGGGAATTAAGTTTTATAGCGATGTTATAGCATTTAAGTGCTTTAGTGTATTCTTTATTTTCTAGATAATAACTTCCTAAATTTTGCCATGCAAAAGTGGTTTGTGGTTTTTTTCGAAGTACACTATAAAAAAGCGTTTCGGTGTTTTGCCATACGGAGCTTCTGAGATAAATAAGAATGGAAAATAATATAGTAACCATAAATAATAATACAAAATGTAAATACTTCCATTGTTTTATCAATCGATAAACGATACTACCAGTAAATATCATAAGCCCAGTGTAAGCAAAATATGAATATCGTTCGGCAACAATAAGTCTTCCTTCTATGGGAATAAAATGTAAAACAATGGCAATATTTAAGATAAAAAACAGTATTCCAAATAGTTCGAAAAAGAATTTTTTTCGATATAAATAAAAGATAAGAGCAACAACAATAAACCACGAGAATAAGTAAGGCCACCATTTAATCCACAATTCTGTCCCATGAATACTGGGATAAGGATGTATGGCTAATTGTTGAACAGGAAGAAAAAATTGTTTAATGTAAAATGTTATAGAATAAGAACTAAATAAAACTCTGTCGATAAAACTGAATTTTGAATCTTCATGCCATAAAGATAAATTTCTGGTAAAAAAAAGTATAGTAAGTACTCCGAAGCCAATAAAAAGCGATGACCATAATACTGTTTTTCTAAACTGGATAAGAATGGAATCAACATAAGTAGAATACTTTTTATAAAGCCAATAACTGATAAGAATGATAAGTGGAATAAATCGTACATTGTTGTAATTAAATACGAACAATGTAAAAATAAACAGCAATAAGTTAAAAAGTAAGAAAAATATTCTTATTTTTCTTTGTATAAACACATCTATAAGTAAAATACAAAATGGCAGAATTAAACCCTGTATTTTGGAAAAAGCCGATAAAACAAACATTAAAGAATATAGAATGATGTAAACGAGTTTATTTTTTTCATTCCACTTCAGATAAAACGCAATGCCTGCAAGCGAAAACATAGTAAACAACAAATCTTTCCATTCTGAAATCCATGCTACCGATTCGATACGTAATGGATGCAGCGCAAAAAGTACGACTAAAAAAACATTAACAAAGTTTTTGAACGAAAATTTTTTGATGATAAGATAAAAAAAGAATATGTTGATTAAATGAAAAAAAATTGACAACAGATGATAGTAAAAACTATTTTTACCAACAAGCTGATACAAAGCAGAATACAATATTAAAGGTATAAATGTAAATCGTTCATATTCTACATTATGTTTAATGTGTTCCCAGGTTAGTTTGGTAACCCGAATGTTGTTGAAAATCTGCTTATCGTCGTCCCAGTAAACAAAATCGAAATAAACTATACGAAAGTAGCTAAAAAACGTAATTAACAGTATAATAAAAACCCAAAACCACTCGTTGTGAATTATTTTTTTCATTTTACATAAATTTGTTGAAAAATAGATATATATTGCTCAACGATTAGCTGCCAATTGTATTTAGTTTCAATCATTTCTTTGTAATAATCTGTAAATGAGATATTTTTGCTATGTAGTTGTTGAAAAATAGTTGTTAATTCTGCTTCTGTGCCAAAGAATAGGGCATGTTTATCGAGTATTTTGCGATGAAAAGAATTGTCGTATGCTACTATTAATTTACAAAAGCCTATGGCTTCGATTAAGGAAGGATTGGTACCACCAACCGTATATGCATGAATATATGCAGTAGCGTGCATGCGTATATTGTTTAAAAATGCTTCGTTGTAATTGTTCAAAAATATTTTAATTTTAGGGTGTTGAATTTTTTTAATGGGTTTATTTGTAAAAATCCATAATTCTTTTTTAGAATGAGATGCAATAAATGCTCTTATGACAAGATCGATTTGGTTCTCTTTTTCGTTCCGGGCAATGACTAAGAAGTAATCTTCTTGCCAATTACTGATTTCAATTTCTTTTGAGCAACCATACGTGATGCAAAAAGTTTGCTTTTGATGCCTTTTAATGAAGTACTCTTGAATAATTTCGTGGTCGCTTATTAAATTTGAAAAACGTTGTGCAATTTTTTTTTCGCAGTATTTAATAAATTGTTTAATTAGCCAGTTCCATTTTTTTCGTTTCCATTCAAAACCGTCGGTATGTATCAAAAATTTATGTTGATACTTTTTATACCACCATAACCCCGGAAATGATGTTACATAACCGCACACTAAAATAATGTCATCTTTTTTTTTAATAGCGTTGGCTATGGAGATAAAGTCATATATAAAATGAAAAAAACTGCCTAAAATAGGTATAAAAAATACTTTTCTGATTTCAATGTTATTCCATGTTTTGTCAACGTCTTTCCGGTACGATGGGGAGTAAACAGCAACCTCATAGCCTCGCTTTTTAAGTTCGATAGATAAATGTTGAGCAAATTGTTCGTATCCACCATAACGGTTTGGTATTCCACGCGTACCGATGATTGATATTTTCATGACGGTCTTTTTAGGTAATTGGTGTATAACCACACAAATGGTCTAATAACATAATACGTCCAATAGAGCTTGGAAGGTAAGGGTAAAGTTTTCCAGTCTTCGATTGTTGTAAGTGGAGCCAACCACGTCGAGAATTTGTACGAAATGTTCGGTTTGAGTAGCGATAAATAATAAGTTCGTTTAAATCGTTTTGTGCCTTTTAATAGCAGATAATTTTCGTTGGAGTAAATGCTTTTAATACAGTATTGAGTTATTTTTTTCTCAATTTGACTTAAATTTTTTTTTGCTGGAATTTGTGTTCCGAAAAACTCATTTACTAAATGTAACGCAACATTTAGCATACGACGATTACCGAATGTTTGTATGTGTTGTTCTACCTGTGTCCAGTTTATCGGGTGATAAGTAATAAGCCAATGAATATCATATAGCCAGAAGAGTTTAAACCAATGGTGCATAGAGCCATGAGTTATTAAGTAGTGCAAGAGCCACTC
Source organism: uncultured Bacteroidales bacterium (assembly GCA_937960415.1). Classification (GTDB taxonomy): domain Bacteria; phylum Bacteroidota; class Bacteroidia; order Bacteroidales; family GWA2-32-17; genus Ch61. The sequence goes on from CALGPK010000047.1 coordinate 7,796, forward strand.
GTTGGGATAGGTATCTATATTTGAGGGTTGAAGATACTTAAATACTAGTTCGCCATGTTTGAAAAGGCTTCTTGGTGTAAACAATTGCCAGTGTAGCTCAATAATGATGTTTTTGTCATTTATATATGTAAAGTGATGAATATGTCTATAGATGTATTTTTGCTGAGCGTGATTCAACTCAATATCGGGCTTAATGCGTCGATAACCACATTCTTTTATTAAATAATCTGCAATAATAATGTCGTCGTGATAAATATAAATATCGAGGTCGCGTGTAGGGCGTGTGGCAATGTCGCCAAAAAGCTGATTCGACAAAGAAATACCTTTTAATAAAAACAGTTTGATTTTGCCATCTGTTTTACGTTTTAATTTGTTCCATTCGTCCAGTAATAAAAGATTATGTAGCTTTTTTTGATGGTATTCTTTACTGATTAGCCCTTTAACGTCGGGATCGATGTTTTGCGATGCTAAAAACCAGTGGTAAAGGTTGTGATACCGACAAAATGAGAGTGTTTCGTTTTTATTTGCATAATTGCCTTGCAATTTATGTTTTATATTTTCAATGACTGTATTCAACGACGCTATTTAAGGCAAAGATAACGAATTGAACAAAAAATTCTTTTATCTGTCAATTATTTTTTATCTTTAAGGGTTGATTTGTTTGCTATGAAACGCTTTGTTTATTATGCGATTCTGTTAACGGTTTTGGTATTAATTTTTTCGGTGATGCGTTTGGCATGTCAAACCGAACATGAACGCCGGATACAACAAATAGAAAGTCGAATAAAGTTATTGGCCGATAGTCAATCGGAATATTACAAGCAGCTCGAAAATGTAAAATACAAATGGATACAAGAACAAATTAAACAATATGCACTTCCACGAATTGACGAAGATGGTTTTTTGGTATATCATTCGGCTATGGCATTGTTTTATATCGATCGTTGGGGACAGTCGAAATGGGTTGTGCATATGATATTGCCCGATATAGCAACGGGTGTAGAAACACGTACCAACGATTTTCGTCGCGATAGCCTTGTGCCAGTAGAAATGCCTGATAAAGTTGACTATTTCAATTCGGGATACGATAGAGGACATCTTGCACCATCGGCCGACTTTCGATGGTCGAGAAAAGCATTAAGCGAGTCGTATTTTTATTCGAACATGTCGCCACAAAAGCCAGAGTTCAATCGCGGTAAATGGTCGCAAGTGGAAGATTTTTTACGACAATATGTTATTTATACTGGTCATCCGATTTTTGTGGTTACAGGTGGTTTGTTGCACGACAGTATTCAGAAAACCATTGGTGTGAACAAAAAAATAAAAGTACCACCGTATTTCTATAAAATTGCATTAGACATGCAAGCAAGCCCACCCAGAGCCATTGCTTTTTGGATGTTAAATGGTACAAATACAAAGCCCATCATTAATTATGTAGTTTCTATCGATGAAGTTGAACAAAAAACGGGCATTGATTTTTTTTATCTATTGCCCGATACACTTGAGGATCGCGTGGAAGCAATGAAAGATGTTTCGCTTTGGCAAAGCAAAGAAACCAAAGGAAATGTAAAACCATTAGAGTTAGAAGAACTTCCCAAAGGGGCTATCAATTCGGTTGAAGCCGAAAAATACATCGGCAAAAAAGCAACAGTATGCGGAACAGTTGTAGCTACACGCGTTCTTAAAGATGCTAAAGGAGTAGTTGTAAATCTCGACCAACGCTTTCCAAATACGCTTTTTTCATTTACTATTTGGCAAAACAATATCCCTAACTTTAGTTATGAGCCTGCTACCTTTTTGCTAAACAAACGTATATGTATAACTGGTGATGTAGAGCAATATCGTGGAAAGCCAACTATGGAAGTTAGAAATGAAAAAGCCATAGCGTTCATAACAGACGAAAAATGACAACAACTATATTTCGTTTTTTTCGTATAAATACTTTAAAACCAACCAGCGTGTTGCGTCTTTGTTTTATATGGTTTTTTATGGGGTGTGTTATTACTACCAATTATGCTCAACAAATTCCTCAAAATAAGAATAAACTTAAGCGACTAGCCCAACAGTATTTCGACAATGAACAATTTGACAAGGCATTGCCTTTATTTTTAAAATTAGATAGCATAGAACCCAATCTTTTTGAAACCAAATATTATATCGGTGCTTGTTATTTAAACTCGTCGTTCGATAAAACCAAAGGTATTCCTTATCTTGAATATGCATTGAAGCATGGCGAAAAGCTGTTGCCTAATTTGGTATTTTACGATTTAGCTAAATTGTATCACTTAAATTCGCAGTTTGATGAGGCAATTGAAATGCTCAAGATTTTTCTGAGTAGATCGACCAAAACAGATATTTTCTATTTAAAAGCTCAACAACTCTTGAAAAATTGCATAAATGCTAAAGAATTAATTGCTCAACCAAACAATATTGAAATTGAAAAACTTCCGCCTGTTATTAATACATATAATAGTGAGCAAAATCCTTTTATATCGGCCGATGAAAGCAGGATATTTTTTACTCGAACGTTTTATGAAATTCGGTCGAATATAGAATTCGAATCACAAAAGAAAATTATGGTTGCCGTACAAAATGGCAAATCATACGAGGTGAGAGAAATTCAATTAAATAATTACGACTATTTCAAGTCGAAAATTTCGTTGGCAGGAGTTTCGCCCGATGGCGAGGTTTTATTTTTTGCTATAGGGACCGACAATAATGCCGATTTATATGCTTGTAAACTAACCGATGAAAAATGTACACAATTGATTAAACTTCCCGATATTATTAATTCGCCATATAACGAAAGTTCCATTAGCGTATCTCCCGATGGGCGAACGTATTATTTTTCGAGCAACCGTCCTGGAGGTTATGGTGGTAAAGATATTTACCGTGCTGTGATGGACGACAACGATCAATGGTCGGTGATAGAAAACTTAGGTCCATCGGTCAATACTGAGTTTGACGAGGATGCACCCTATATACACCCCGATAACAGAACATTGTATTTTTCATCTAATGGACACAATTCTATGGGTGGTTACGATATTTTTGTTGCACAAAATATACATGCCAACGAGTGGAAGTATCCTACTAACATCGGTCCTCCCATTAATACTCCTTCCGATGATATCGGATTTGTTCTCTCGGCAGATGGCAATTCGGCATACTTCTCGTCGTCGCAAAGTAGCGATACGAAACATGATATTTACAAAGCTATTTTGCATAAAACAATTCCTTTGACTCTGGTAAAAGGCACTATCATGGGAGGTGAACCACCGAAGCCAATTAAAGCAAAAATTAGGGTTATTGACAATGAAACCAAACAACCTGTTAAATACGTTTATAGTCCAAACATTTTGACCGGGAAATATTTAATGATTTTTCCACCAAACAAAAATTATGATATGGTAATTGAGGCTGAGGGGTATTTGCCGCAGTTAGTTAATATATATGTTCCCAATCAAACTTATTTTTATGAATTGTATCAGGAGATCTACCTGAAACAAATTAAAATCAGTAAAAATGATTCGGCTATAGGGCAGGAAATAAGAATTTCGAACACATTTTACGATGTCTATAAAACAAACATTTCCGATAGTATTTTAAAAGCAGAGCAACAGAAACGTCAGAAACATGTCGACGAACTATTAAAAATCGTTGAAAACATTATTGTTGCAACCGATAGTATCGAATTAGAACGATTGGAACAGCTAACCATAAAAGATGAACAGATGGATAAAGATCAGATATTGAAAGAACGGTACAATCAGCTGTTGTTTAATTTAGAACAAGCTATAGAAAAGACCGATTCAGTAACTTTACAACTACTTGATGCCAATGCCATATACAACGATGTTACCAACTCTACATTCTTTTACGGAATAGACTCCGACAACCGCAAAATGACCAAAGTCTTAATTGGGAATGATACCATTTATACGTTACCCTCAATTAGCACATCGAAACCTTTGCAGATAAAGACTCCTACTATAGTTCAGCTTAAATCAGATAGCCTCATTCGTAATATTAAAAAAGAAATCGATTTTAGAACAATTCCCGAAAATAAGCGGCGATATATTTACATAAACTATGTTTACTATCCATCGGGCAAATATCAAATCGAAAAGAAATACATACCGCTGCTTAATGATATTTATCAACTCATTAGTTTGAATAGTGAAATAGGAGTAGAAATTAATGGCTATACCGATCCCATAGGCGACGAGCAGAAAAATCTCGAATTATCACGCTTAAGAGCTATGAATGTGTGGCAGTATTTTATCGATAGACACCTGTCGCCACGAAGGTTTGTAGTTACCGGCAAAGGCGAAATGGGAGCAGAAGATATTAGCAACTATCCGCAAATGCGTAGAACGGAAATTAAGTTGTTTGAGGTTATCAAATGAATCGAAGACTTGTCATATTGTTTTTGTCGTGTACCTATTATTTGTTTGCTTTTCCACAACAATATACTGAATATGAACTTAAAGCAGCTTACCTTTTCAATTTTGCCAAATTTGTAGAATTTCCCGAAAAAACTTTTTCATCGTATAAAGATCCTTTCATAATTGGTGTCTATGGCAACGAGGCATTTTTAGATGTTTTGCAAACTATAATCAAAGGTAGAACCGTGTACAATCGCAATGTCATTGCTATAGGTATTAGCCAACCCGAAGATATAGTTAATTGTCAAATAGTATATTTTTCCAGGATAACGATAAACCAGGCTATGCTGTTTTTCGAATATCTTGGAAATAAGCCTGTATTAACCGTTGCCGACAATGTAGAATATTTTTGCGAAAAGGGCGGTATGATTAATTTTACACCGCAGTACAGTCAAAAACGATTCGAGATAAATCCCAACGCTGCTCAACGTGCTAACTTAATTATCAGCTCAAAATTATTATCACTGGCAAAAATTGTAAACGATGCCGAAGTTAAGTTTTAAGAACATATCGTTTAAATACAAGATTATTTGGGTTATTATTTTGGTATTATTTATAACCTTATTTGCCAGTGTTTTTATTAATATTCACTATGGTAAACAGACATTTGAAAAAAATACCATTCGCGAATTGACTTCTGTTAGCTCTATTATTGCTAATAATTGTGTTGCTCCTGTTTTGTTTAAAGATACCGCCGAAGCATATAATGTATTGCAGTCGCTAGTTAAACATCCCAATATTAAAGTGGCGGTTATTTTCGATACTATACATCGGGTTTTTGCACAATATCCGTTAAATTACGATTTGTTACATTGCAATTTTGTTCATAAAATGCTTGCCGACACTTTTTTAACAACTGATTCATCGTATATAAAGATTACGTCCATTATCGATGAATCTGAAAACAACAGACAGATAGGATATTTACTTATTAGTCGAAACCTTAAGGATTACGAAAAGCAAATTAACAATCTGGTAAAAACCAATCTGATTATTGCTGTCGTTCTTTTGTTGCTTGCTTTTGTAATAACCATTCAGTTACAAAAAATAATATCGCAGCCCATTCTAAATTTGTCGGCAGTGGTAAAAAAAATTACTGTTAACAAGGATTTTTCACTTAGGATACATAAACGAAATAATGACGAAGTAGGGCATTTAATCGATGGTTTTAACCAAATGCTCGATACCATAGAACTTCAGAACAAAGAGCTTGTGCAAGCCAAGGACGAAGCAATCAAACTAGCACAAGCCAAACAGCAGTTTTTAGCCAATATGAGTCACGAAATTAGAACCCCTATGAATGCTATTATAGGCATGGTAAATTTGCTTCTTAATACGCCATTGACACCAGAACAAAGAGAATATTTGCATCATATCGATTTGTCGGCAAATAATTTATTGGTTATTATCAACGATATTCTGGACATTTCAAAAATAGAATCAGGTAAAATTGTATTTGATCGTTATCGGTTCAATATTAATGATACTATCGATAACGTACACAAAATGTTTGAACCCAAGCTTAAAGAGAAAAACATTGCTTTTGTTATCAAAAAAGATTCTTCCGTTGCAAATTTTTGGTATGGCGATCAGGTACGCTTGAATCAGATATTGATTAATCTGGTAGGAAATGCTGTAAAATTTACTTTGCAGGGTCAAATTATACTCGAAATAACAGCCAAAAAAATCGACAATCAGCACTACCATCTATATTTTGTTATTAGCGATACGGGTATTGGCATCCCTCTGGATAAGCAGGCATACATTTTTGAAACGTTTACCCAGGTATCGAACGATACAACCCGAAGGTTTGGTGGTACGGGCTTAGGTTTAGCCATTTCAAAGCAACTTGTTGAATTGCAAGGAGGCAAAATTTGGTTTGAAAGTGAACCCAACAAAGGTACAAAATTTTATTTTTACATTCCTTACGAAAAGGCTACACCACCTACTTTAGAAGAAATTCGCAAAAAAACTGCTACGGTTTGGCCCGAAAACATAAGTGCAGAAATATTTATCAATTCAAACATATTGATAGTAGAAGATAATAAGATTAATCAGTTTTTATTAAAAACCTTGCTTCGGAAGCAAAATTTTAGCAAAATATTGGTAGCCAATAATGGCAAAGAGGCAATTGAATTGATTCAGCTGCATCGCATTGATTTGATATTACTCGATTTGCACATGCCCGAAATGGATGGATACGAAACTACTCGCTATATTCGTAATCACCCCGACAAAACGATACGAAACATCCCGATAGTAGCTATTACTGCTGCTGTGGTTCAGGGCGAGAAGGAAAAATGTATTGAGGTAGGAATGAATGAATATTTATCAAAACCTTTCAAACCAGATGAATTATTTAATACCATTATAAAGTTAATGTCAAATAAGCTGTAAAATGGAATTCGATACAACCTATTTCCTCGATGTAAGTGCAGGTGATCCGCTTATTATGCAGGAACTTATTGATATTTTTGATGAACAAATACCCGAATTTGTTCGAGATATGAAAGACGCCTTGCAGGTTGGCGATTACAAAAAATTTGCATCGGTTGCTCATAAAGCAAAATCGTCGGTATCGGTTTTTGGAATGAAAGAATGGGAAAACCATTTGAAATACATTCAAACCGAAATACTTGAAAACAGAATACCCAATAATTTATTTGAAATAATTACAAAGTTTGAAAAAGATGCCTATGAAACACTTTATTACTTTAAAGAGTACGTTAAGGGGCTTAAAGATAAATAAATTAGCCTTTTTGTATCTTATTATTTTGATTAGTTGTGGTTGGTTTGTCGCAACAGAAAATGACTTGTATCAAAAAGATGGAGTTTATTACTATAAAAACACCAACAAGCCGTTTACCGGAAATACCGAAACGTTTAACGAACATGGAATAAAAGTTTCAGAATATCATTATAAAAATGGTAAACGACATGGGCAATACAGAATTTGGTACGACAATGGAGTGCTTGAATCTGAAGGCAACTATGTTGATGGTAAAAAGGAAGGTTTGTTTAAAGGGTGGAATAAAAGTGGCGTGTTAGTGGTACAAAGAAGTTACAAAAATGGTAAAGAGCACGGACAATGGATAACATGGAACGACAGTGGAATAAAAATAGAAGAAGGTCAATACAACGAAGGTAAAAAAGATAGTACATGGACATGGTACTACAATAACGGCAATAAATTGGTACAAGTACGCTTTGAAAATGGTTTAGAACAAGGCATGTACAACGAATGGCATTCCAACGGACAACTGCGATATCAGGTTCGATATCAACAAGGTAAACGCGAAGGATTGTGGCAAGAATGGGATACTTTGGGAAGGATTGTAGCCAAAGGACTTTATTCGAAGGGTAAGGAAAATGGTAATTGGTATTATTTTTACCCCGGTGGAAAACTTAAATCCGAGAAACTATACGAAAATGGAATGTTGAAATTAGAACAATACTACGATACTCTTGGGCGTATAATTAAGTAAGATGTTTAACGTTCGTACACACAAAACCGCAGCACACTATTGATCGATGCTGCAAAATGTTGTTTCTCGTTAATCAATTTAAAATGGCAAATTTTATCAATCGGAAAAAAAGCATCAGCATCGTTACATTCCTTATCAATCCATGTAATATACAGTTGCTTGCAATAATCTATTAGTTGAGCATAAATACTGGCTCCTCCAATTACAAAGCACGTTTTGTCTTGCTGTTTTACAAATGCCAGACAGTCGGGAATATTGCTGAATGCTTTGCAACCTTCGGGGCAAGTATGTTTAAACGATAAGATGATATTCAGTCGATTAGGTAGAGGTCGTTTGGGCAACGATAGCCACGTGTTCCATCCCATAATAACCGGATGTCCGATAGTTGTTTCTTTAAAATATTTTAAATCTTCGGGAATATGCCACAGCAATTGATTTTTACGGCCTATAGCTCCATGTTGAGCAATGGCAACTATAATGGCAAGATTATCAACAATCATGCTTTACTTAGTCGATTTTTCAATCCATTTCTTAATATCGTCGTTGTGTCCGAATACAACCAATATGTCATTGGCTTCGAAAACGTAATCGTGCGATACAACGCCTAGTATTTTTGTTTCGTAATAATTTTTGGTGAGTATGTGACGCTCAATATCTTTTTTGACAGTCAAAATATTGATCGAATAATTTTTTCGTAAGTCCACTTCGGCAACAGTTAGACCAATGTACTGATGAGGTACAAGTACTTCCATTACCGAATATTCGTCGGAAATATTCAATGAGTCGATTACATTTTTAATGTTTACCTTGGTTACGAAGCGATTGGCTGAATCTTCTTCCGGGTTTAGTATTTCCATAACGCCTATAGCTTCGAGTATAGTACGATGGATAGGCGAGATAGCTCGGCTTACGATACGTTTTACGTTGTATTTTTTGAGCAATGCCGTGATGAGTATCGATGCCCCCAGATCTTCTCCAATGGCTACCAGTACTATATCGGCTTCCTGCAAGGGAAGAGTCTTAATAACAGTAGCATCGGTACAATCTACCGTAATAGCATAGGTAACTTTGTCTTTGATATTTTCGACGCGTTGTTCAATAGAGTCAACTCCGATAACTTCGTGTCCCAATGCCGCCAGTTTAACGGCTACTGCCGAACCAAAATTACCTAAACCAATAACAATAACTTTCATAAATAATTAATTTATAATGATTTCGTCTGTTGGATATTTGTATTTAACCGTAGAAACCTTTCGCAAAAAAGCGACAAAAAGAGTCAATGTGCCAACTCTTCCCAAAAACATGGTAACAATGATGACCCACTTACTGGCTTCCGAAAGTTGAGAGGTAATTCCCATCGATAGTCCTACAGTGCCAAATGCCGAAAAACACTCAAAAATGATTTTCATAAAGTCGATCTCGGGGTTAAACATCGAAACCAATAAAACCGAAAGTCCCACTACCAACAGAGATAGTTGAATTACAGCAAAGGCTTTTCGAACACTTTGCGATGAGATTTCGCGACGCCAAACTTCGATGCGGTTTTTTCCTCGGGCAAAGCTAAAAATGTTGAGCATAGCAATGGCAAATGTAGAAGTCTTAATTCCACCGCCGGTTCCCGAAGGCGAGGCTCCAATCCACATCAGAAACATGGTTAACAAGGACGTTATGGGTAGCACGGTGGAGTAATCTATTGTATTGAATCCAGCTGTACGCGGTGTAACCGATGCAAAAAACGAAAAAATAAGCTTTTCGCCAAATGAATATCCTTTGAGGCTGTTATTGGTTTCGAATAATAAAAAAAACACCATACCGAACATAATCAAAATAAAAGTAGTTATAAGCACCAGTCTTGAGTTTACGTTAATTATGTGGGGTTTGTGCGAATAGGATTTTCCTTTCAAAATTCTGCCAAAGTTGTAAAATAAATGCTTGATGAGTTTATAGTAATTAAGTAGTATTGGGAAGCCGATTCCACCGGCAATAACCAGAAAAGCAATAATTAAGTGAAGTAAGTAATTGTGTTGCAAAGCACTGTCCATCAAACCAGCCGATTTGGTGCTAAAGCCGGCATTACAAAAAGCCGACACGGTGTGAAATACAGAAAACTTAATATTGTCGGAATTGACATGTAAATGAGGATCTAGCGAAAACCAAATAAACAGAAAACCAATAAATTCAATAAAAAACGTAAAAATGATGATTTTCAGTAAAGTTTTAAAAATCTCCGAAAGTGTGTCGGAGTGAATAATATCTTTAATGATAAGCTGATCTTTAAACGAGCTCGATCCGGTGAAAAACAGTCCAAAAAACGTTGTGAAGGTCATGATGCCAAGTCCACCCGCTTGAATGAGTGATAAAATAACGGTTTTTCCAAAAAAAGTAAACGTAGTGGGAACGTCAACACTTATAAGTCCCGTAACACAAACAGCCGAAGTAGAGATAAAAAAAGCGTCGGTAAACGATATACCATTATAAGTTGCTGAAGGCAGCAAAAGAAGCAATGTTCCAATGACAATTAACAAAATAAAACTGGCTAAAAAAAGTACCGAAGGGTTGTACTTTTCCAGAAACTTTAAGCTTTTTTTCGAAATTTCTATCAAAAATATGATAATGTTTGTACCAACAAGGTATATCGACTCGATAAAGTTGTACCACTCTTTAAAGATATTTTTAAAATGGTTGTTCAGATAGTAGTGTTCTACAACAAACAGTAGTAGCACTAAAATGAGAAGGAATTCGCCAAAAATGATTCTTTTTTTTGCTCGAGTTTGTATCAGTATCAGAAGCCTAACAAAAAAAGCAATCAAAAGTAAGACTTGTAAGTTTAGAATAATGTTTTTTATAAAAACATCGCGTATGTCGTTTATTGGGAAGCCTGTTCGGTAAACGGTTAATCCAATAATGATAAGTGAAACAAAAAATATGGAATTTGAAATAAAATTGAGTAAAAAACGAAATAAATTTAACGTAGTCTTTTCAATGGCAAACCACCACGTTTTTATGTAGTAAATAGGTCGCTTCATTCAAAACAAATGTACACAAAAATTTATAACGTATCCATGTTTTTTTTAGATATAAGTGTATAGACTTCAAAAATACTAAAGATAATGTAGTTTGCTAAAAATAAAGTGGCAATTAGATATTCAACATCGGTCAATACAAATAATACAACCATAATAGCAACATGCAAAAAAAGCCGTATCATGGTCGAAGCAAGATAAGTGCTAATAAATAAACGAGGATGTTTTTTGAGCTTTTTAACTAACAATCGAATAATAAACATAGTTAGCAGAAAAAAATACAGCGATACTGCTACAAGCCACTCATGACCATTGTTAAAAAGTAGAATGATAAGCAAAGAAATAATTAAGGCCATGATGAATGTTATAAACAAACGTTTCATACTTGAACTATCTTAAACCATTGTTAAATAAGAACAACATGGATTTATTTTTGTTTCTTCAATAAATCTTTAATTGCCACATAAATCGAAGCAGCAACCGACAACAAAGACAACACAACAGTACATACAGGAAATTTCCACGAGAGCCATTTATCCAAATACGTACCACCAATAATGCCCAACGCAATAATTACACCCATTTGTATGGCAATACTAGAATATTTGACGTACGAATCAAACGATTTCTTACTTTTTTCGAAGTTATTTTTCATTATCTGGAGGAGTAAAATCTCCCATTTTGCAAGTTCCTGTAAAAATAGCATTGGGTTCAATTGCTAATTTACCAGTATAAATTTCGCCTTTTATATTGGCAGTCGATTTAAGCGATAACAATTCTTTTACATTTATTTTACCTTCTATTGTGCCTTCAATTTCTGCATTCTGGCAATGAATCGTTCCAACAACAACTCCCGTTTGGCCTACTACTATTTTGCCTTTGGTTTGAATAGTCCCTTTTATGTTGCCATCGATACGAATGTCGTTTTCACTAACAATGTCGCCAACAATGTTGGTTGATTTGGCAATCATGTTAATGGCGTTTGGTGATATTTCATTTCCAAGATTTTTCCCCATAAGATATTTATTTTGACTTCAAATATACATCAATATTTTTAAAAATCATTTTTTAAATAATTTTTTGTTAAAAATTTGTTTTTCGAAAAAAGAACTTTTATATTTGAAAAAAAAAAATTATGACTCTAATTGAAATTTTAAGCGATGCTGCGATAAGATTAAAGAAAGTATTTAAAGACGACGAAAATTATAATGCAGCAATGAAATCGTTGGTTTGTTATATTGAAGGACATTTAGATACAAACGAATACGATGACCAAGAAGAAGAAGAAGAAGCCTTAGAAGAAATTACCAATAATTGGTTAGACTCAATAGAAATGCTTAAAAATGCTAAATTGAGCGAGGAAGATATTTTAGATGTGATTTTAGTTAATAATAAACTCCTTGGCTTTGATGATAGCACTGAAGATGATGAAGAATACGATGAGGAAGAATATGACGAAGAGGACAATGAAGAATATGATGATGAAGACGAAGATGGCGAATACGATGACGAAGAAGACGAAGATGACGAAGACGATGATTATACTTTCTTTAAACCGAAAAAAAAGTAAGAAATCAATCGGTTATATCTATTAGTTAGTTTTAGAATTTTATACTCTTTGTTTGCTTCCAATAGTTTTATTTCCCGATGATTACTACGGTAAAATTATTTATACAACCTGGATATTATAGCGAAAACCAAATAATTAATGTTGTAGCAAAACAATTAAAAATTTCAAAAGAACGAATTACATTTTGTAAACTACAAAAACGTTCTATCGATGCACGTAAGCCCGAAATTAAAATTGTGTTGCAAGTTATTGTTGGAATCGACGAGAATCTACCACTTTCAAGTACTGAAGCCTTTGTCCCTCAACCCTTAAAAACGGGCAAACGTGTAGTGGTGGTTGGTTTTGGACCTGCTGGATTATTTGCTTCGTTGCAGTTATTGGCTAAGGGGATAAAACCCATCATTGTAGAGCAAGGGGTAGATGTGCATCAGCGTAAACGTCATATTGCTCAGATGTATCGAACCAACCGTGTGAATGAGTTGTCGAACTATTGTTTTGGTGAAGGAGGTGCAGGTACTTTTTCGGATGGAAAACTATATACACGTTCAACGAAGAAAGGGAATATCGATTGGATTCTAAAAGTGTTGGTGCAGGCAGGAGCTCATGAGAGTATTTTGTACGAATCGCACCCACATATAGGAAGCGATAAATTGCCCCGTATTGTCGAAACAATGCGAAATTGGATTATTGATGCCGGGGGCGAAATACACTTTTCTGCACAAATGACTGATATTCTTATTGAGGGTGATGCGTGTAAGGGCATTGTTGTCAATCACTCCGAAAAGATCATAGCCGATGCAGTAATATTAGCCACAGGGCATTCATCGAGAGCTGTTTACGAGCTTTTATTTAGAAAAGGGTTGATCTTGCAGCCAAAGGGTTTTGCCATGGGAGTTCGCATCGAACATCGACAGCACCTAATCAATCTTATGCAATATCATGGCAATCGTTTTTTAAAGTTTTTACCTCCTGCCGAGTATAAAATTGTGGAACAAGTAGAGAATAGGGGAGTATATTCGTTTTGCATGTGCCCGGGTGGAGCGATTGTTCCTGCCATGACCGAACCGGATACTATAGTGGTTAATGGCATGTCGCCATCGAAACGTAACTCGCCTTATGCCAATAGTGGCTTAGTGGTTGAGATCCGACCCGAAGATGTGTCGTCTAATCCTACAGCTCTGGACATGTTGAATTTTCAGAAAAGTGTTGAGCAAATGGCATATCAGCAGATTGCCGATGGTTTAAAAGCCCCTGCCCAACGCATTGTCGATTTTATGCAAAACAAAACATCGACACACCTGCCCGAAACTTCGTATATCCCAGGAATAGTTTCCAGTCCTATGCATGATTGGATGCCCGAAATCGTCAAGAAAAAACTACAAGCAGCCTTTTTTAAACTACAAAAGCGCATGCCTGCCTTCATCAATGGTGATGCTATAATGGTAGGCATTGAATCGCGTACCAGTTCACCAATTCGTATTCCACGCGATAGTGCTACTTTTGAGCATTTACAGATAAAGAATCTTTATCCATGTGGCGAAGGAGCGGGATATGCCGGCGGAATTACTTCGTCTGCTTTAGATGGAATGAATATTGCCTTAAAAATTGTAGAAAAATCGTAGTATGGAAGCAACATATACACCAGATGTTTCGCTACGAAGTATGCTATTGCCTAAGTGAATTGGAATAAAACCTTGTTTTTGTGCAAACTGATTTTCTTCAATCGTAAAATCGCCTTCTGGTCCTATTGCAATTAAATATGATGTATTTGAATGATTGAGTAAAGATGAAAGCGAGGTTTTGGTTTCGCTGCACACAGCAATGGCTTTAACAGTGGCATCTGCATTCTGAACAAAATCTTTGAAATTTATCGGATGATTAATGATAGGTAAATAAGGCTGATGACTTTGTTTTAATGCCGAGATGGCAATTTTTTGCAATCTTTCAACTTTTATCGATTTTTTTTCTGTGCGTTGGGTTACAATAGGTGTAATTTCGCGTATGCCCAATTCTACAATTTTTTCTACCATCCATTCAAAACGATCGGAATGTTGAGTAATGCCAACAGCTAGATGTAAATAATAGGGGTGAGGTTTTATGTTTTCATATTCGAGTATTTTTAGTGTAGTGTTTTTAAAATTATCGTCAACAATCATGGCTTTACAAACTAGCCCTCGTCCATTGATTAAATAAATAGTATCTCCTTGTTTAAGGCGAAGCGATCTGATAGCGTGTTTCGATTCGTTGCTGTCAAGTATTACAATACTGTTTGTATCAAGTTCTTCAATAAAAAAGAATGGAGTATTTGGTTTGATGTTCATAATGATATGTCTTTGAGCGAATAACCTAGTTGAATAAGCGAGTGGGGACTCAATATTTTTTTAAGTTTTTCCGATGCAATGGTTAGAGTTTTTTCGTTTGCCTCAATGATAGTTAAATTTTCTTTTTTCATAAGTAGAGCAAGTTCAGTTGCTTTGTGATAACCTATGTAAGGAACTAGGGCAGTGGTTATAGTGGGGCTTTTATATAAAAGTTCTAACGACCACTCTTCGTTTACCGTTAGATGTTGCAAACATAACTTTGTAAGACTTCGATTGGCAGAGTTTAGTAAAGAAAGGCTTTGAAGTATAGCATGTCCAATGAGTGGTACGTATGGATTCAGTTCGAGTAATCCCTGACCACACAGGTTGCTTATAAGCACATCGTTGGCATAAATCTGATGTGCAATACTGATAACAAATTCGTTTATTACGGGGTTTACTTTACCGGGCATAATACTACTACCAGCTTGTACTGCCGGTAGAGTTATGAGTTTTTTTCCGACA
The DNA here is from genome assembly GCA_937960415.1 of uncultured Bacteroidales bacterium. GTDB lineage: Bacteria > Bacteroidota > Bacteroidia > Bacteroidales > GWA2-32-17 > Ch61. Next base: position 23,147 of record CALGPK010000047.1, read on the forward strand.
TCGGACGATAGAATGCGTAAATCGCTAGCTATTTTTTCCATGTTTACGGCATGGGCTTTTAGTGTGGCATGAATTTCGACAAATGAGTCAAAGTTTTGTGTAGCATCAATCAGATTCTCGCCACGAGCAACGGGTAAGTTAGTCAAACGTTTTAGTTCGTTGACGACTTCCATAATAAAAAAACGAGGAACGGATAATCCTGTTCCTATAGCCCCTCCGCCAAGGTTGACGACTTTTATGCGTTCGAAGCATTTCGATACTCGCCACCAATCGCGGGAAAGAGCATCGCTATATGCCGAAAACATTTTGCCAAATGTAGTGGGTACGGCTTCTTGCATTTGTGTGTAAGCCGGTCTAAGTGCATCGCGGTATTTGTTTTCGAGTTGCTCCAAAGAAAAACGCGTTTGATTAATAGCATTTTCTAATTCATGCAAAAGGAATATGATAGCAATACGTAATGCTGTTGCAACAGTATCGTTTGTTGATTGGTAAATATTGGCATGTTCTATTGGATCGATAATATGATATTCTCCGGGTTTTTGTCCGAGGTGCAATAATGCCACATTAGCAATGATTTCGTTGATATTCATATTGATGCTGGTACCAGCTCCCCCTTGAATAGCTGGTACTATAAAGTGTTCGAAATGTTTTCCATTTGAAATTTCCTGTGAGGCTTTAATCAAAGCATCTATAATCTTATCATCAATAAATGGTTTGTAGTCTCGTAATTTACTATCCTGAGCATTTTTTTTAAACTTTTTGTATGTTTGATAACAGGCATGTTTTACAATGCCCATAGCTTGATACCAATTAATGGAAAACTTGGTGTCGTTCTGAAAGTTTTGTCGTGCACGTAAAGAATGAATTCCATATAAGGCATCGTTGGGAATTTCTATCGTGCCTAAAAAATCTTTTTCAGTACGCATCTAAAATTTTTTTCAAAAATATATCTACTTTTTGGATAAAGCAATATTTCGAACAATTTAAGATTTTTGCCTGAAAATTATTTAATAACAGTAACGATTCCCGATTCTTCGTGTTGCACATTATCCGGGTCGGTAAATTTTACCAGCCAAACATACGTACCCGGAGGAGCCGGCTTATGATTTTTCACCATGCCATCCCATCCGTATTTGGCAGGATTTTCGGGATCGTACTTGTTGGTTTCATAAATAATTTCTCCCCAGCGATCGTAAATGTACATTTTGAAGTTTTTAGACGTAATTCCAGTTCCTATTATATAAAAAACATCGTTTAGGTTATCGTTGTCGGGCGAAATATATGTTGGAGCGTAAAATGTATATTCGGGCCGGACTGTTACATAACTTTTAGCAGTATCCATACAGCCTTTATTGGTTATAGCAATTAATTCGACCAGATATACACCTATCTCTTGATACCAGTGATAGGGGTGTATTAGGTTCGACGAATCGCCATCTCCAAACGACCATATATACCAATCTCCGTCGGTGCTAAGGTTGGTAAAAGAAACTTCTGGTTTAACAATACTTACTATTTGTGGATTATATGTAAATCGTGCATCGGGACGTGGATATACGCGTATCATATCGTTATATGTATATGAATTGACACAACCATTTGGGCTGGTAATGGTAAGGGTAATATCATAAATGCCATCGTTTTGGAAAATGTGTATGGGATTTTGTTCGAATGAAATTTGATTGGTGCTTCCATCGCCAAAATTCCACATATATTGTTGACCGGGTGAGCTAACTTGTGGATGGAAGGTAACGGTTAAGGGTTCGCAGCCACTTACCGTATCGCTTACAAAATTAACTATAGGTAAAGGATGTACTGTTATATACACCGAATCGTGTGTTTTAGACCCACAAACATCTTCTACATAGATAACATAATAACCTGATTGTTGCGGATAAACATAAATGGGTGGTGTAAGTACGGTTCCGTCTGCTGTTGTAATTAAGTATGGAGGTCCGCCTCCGGCAAACATTATAGGTGTAAGTTCAACAGGTTGTCCAGGGCATACAGCCTCAGGATTTGCCGTAATATCTATAACGAGCGGGGCAGAAACTGCTATGTTAATAGTAAGTGTGTTGCTTTGACAATTATTCGCATCCGTAGCCGAAACGGTATAAGTTGTGTTTTGATGTGGTTGTACTCCAATAGTATTACTACCGGGCTGTCCATTCCAATAAAATGTGTAAGGTGGCGTGCCACCTTGAATATTAACAGATGGATATACCCATTGACCATTACATATTGAATAATATGTTTGACCAGAAATAACAACAGGTGCCGGTTCTGTAATGGTAGCTGTTCCTGTTTTGCTACAGCCTCTTGAATCGGTTACGGTAATATTATATGTTCCGGCGGCAAGATTGCTGAATATGCCAGTTGTATCTGTAATACCGGGTATACTAAAATACCATGTACCAACTCCCCCTGTAATGTTGACCTGTATAGAACCATTATTGCTGCCATTGCAAGTTAAATTGGAAGTAAGAATATTCGTTATTATTAATTCGCTGGGCTGTGGTACCATTGCTGCAGCTGTAGTAATACATCCATGAGCATCGGTTATAGTAACAAAATGAGTACCAGCGCATAATGCGTTATTGGTTGGTATCATTACACTACTATTTGGCCACGTATATTGATAAGGAGGAGTGCCCCCTGAAACGGTAATGCTAGCGCTTCCATTGCAATCGCCATAGCATTGTGTAGCCTGAATATTGGTTGCCTGAGCCGATAATAAAGCAGGCTCTGTAATAATAACTGAAGCAGTTGCAGTACATTGATAAATGTCGTAAACGGTTACTGTATAACTTCCTGCACACAAATTATTTGCCGTTTGGTTGTTGTTAAAGTTCGACCATGCATAGCTATAAGGTGCAGTACCATTGATAACATTAGCAGTAGCCGAGCCTACACACTGGTTGAAACAAGGGTTATGGATAACATCAATTATTTGTGTACTCATTGCAGGCGGGTCAATCAAAGTAAATGATTGTATAGCCGTACAGTTGTTGGCATCGGAAACAGTTACTGTATAATTTCCAGCGCACAATGAGGTTGCAGTTTGCGATGTACTATTATTCGACCATGTATATGTGTATCCAGGTGGTGTACCACCCGATGCATTAACTTGTATCGTACCATTGCATTGTCCTGTACACGTTGGGTTTGTTGTGTTTACTGTTTGTATGTTGATAGGTTGTGGTTCGGTTATCTGGAATGTATTTGTAACAAGGCAGTTGTTGGCATCGTAAATACTTACGGTATATGACCCGGCAGCAAGATTGGACGCTGTTTGTGTGTTGCTAATATTGTTTGTCCAACTATACGTATATGGACTTGTGCCTCCGGAAACATTTACAGTTGCACTACCTGAGTTGTTTTGGTAACAAGTTAAATTAGTCTGATTAGGTACCACTACAATAGGATTTGGTTCGGTAACGGTAAAGGGATATGTAATTGAACATTGATTTTGGTCGGTAATGGTTACCTGATAAGTACCAGCAGGGAAAGGTGGTCCTGTTGTATTCGACCATTGATATGAATAGGAGGGCGTACCTCCTTGTACAGAAATATTAACGCTTCCATTGGTGCCATTTGCACAGGTAACAGGTGTTACATCAATATTAGCTACTAGTTGCGGAGGTTGATTTAACGTAACTGTTGCTGTATTAGATGGGCAGTGGTTATCTATAATTTGTAAGCTTATCGTTATGTTTCCAGAATTCGTCCATGTTACAGAATAAGGACCTGCACCAGAACCAGACTGAACATTAGCTCCTGTATCAAAGTTCCAATTATATGCAGCAGATGTAGAAGCGCTACCGGTAAATGTTATGGTTGATGCTTGTCCGTAACAATTGATAGGTGTTGCAGTAAATGAAGCTACAGGTGTTTGTGTAAAGGTAACTACTACCTGGTCACTACACGTTACACCGTAACTATTAGTGATAGTCCAAGTAAATGTGTATGTGCCCGACGATGGAACAGTAACGGTGGCATTGGGCGAACCAACAGGAGTAAATACTACACCCGGTGAGCTGCACGACCATCCGGTGTTATAATCGCCAGGATTGGTAGTAGCCGATAAAGTTGCAGTTAAACCGCATGTACTAAAATCAGGACCTGCATCAGTATTGCATTGATTACAAGGATTAGGAGCATTGTAAGTTACGGTGTAAGTGCACGTTTGATCGCCTGTAAATGTAGCAGTAACAGTATGTTGTGTGCCATTACTATTT
>CALGPK010000048.1 GCA_937960415.1 uncultured Bacteroidales bacterium
ACACAGGTATTCCAAAGTTATTAACAGATACCGTTAATTAGACACTACAAACCAGTTTTTAAAACCATAAAAACATAAGTCGCTGTATGTCGATTTGTTAGATTTATCAAAAACCGAAATTTTTTATAAAAGTGACGAAGGCATTTGCAAGGCATACACAATCTCAGGCTAAAGATTTCCAATCGGGATTACTGCAAGTAAATAATAATCGTAATGATTTTTTTTCACCACAGAGGGCACGGAGGATTTTATTCTTCTTTTTCTCCGTGTATCTCTGTGTTCTCTGTGGTTAGATTTTTTTCACCACAGAAGGTACAGAGTTTTTTTTCTCTGTGCTCTCCGTGGTTAGACTTTTTTTCACCACAGAGGGCACGGATGGGCACAGAGTATTTTATTCTTCCCGACTTCGTCACTTTTTATACCTAATTTGTTGATATACAAACACATACAAAATCACGTAGGCACTACACGATATGGTATGTAATTCTATTTCAATAGGTTATTTAATTAAAACAGGCATTTCATTTAATTCTAAACAGCATTTGCTTAATACAACCTTTTTTATAGCAATGTTGGGCATAAGGCGAACCATACACTGCTTGACTTTATACCCAAATAGCACATTGTCAACTATTTGAACGGCTTTTTTGGGCGAATTCGGCGATGTTTTTACTCTTACAAACATGAGGCTAAGACAATTCAATTTATCTTAATTAAAACACAGGTATTCCAAAGTTATTAACAGATACCGTTAATTAGACACTACAAAACAGTTTTTAAAACCATAAAAACATAAGTCGCTGTATGTGATTTGTTAAGTTTTAAAAAAAAATTTTTTTTAAAAGTGACGAAGGCAGGAAAAATTGCTAATGCCATGCAATTCAAAAATCAATTGATTTAGTCTTTCTGATAAATTCATATAAATAGTTTAGCTTTAAACATTTGTGTTAGGTGCATTAATTAGATTGTGGTTAAAAATTCTTTAAAATATACTTTCTTATTTTATCAAAATTCAACTTTGTGTTAACTTTACGCAAAAATAAATTGTATGGTAAAAAAAATCATTAAAATTGGTGCTATTGTTTTTTTTATCTTTTTAATAGCCTGTATTAGCATTCCATTTCTTTTTAAAGATAAAATTCTTCAACTGATTAAAGACGAAATAAATAAAAATTTAAACGCACAAGTTGATTTTACCGACTTCGACATGGGAATTTTTAAAACTTTTCCCGATGCTTATTTTCAACTTAATCAACTTTTCATTGTAGGCATTGAAGATTTCGAAAAAGACACATTGCTCAAACTTCCACAATTTACAGCAAGCATAAACCTTATGAGCCTTTTTAGCGATCAGATTAAAATAAAAAGCATTGAACTCGAAAAACCCACTATTAACCTCATCGTATTAAAAAATGGAAAAGCCAACTGGGACATTGCTAAAGAAAGCACCGACACTAGCACTACCGTAACCGATACAACTCTGTCAAATTTTTCACTCGCTTTAAAGAAACTTATCATTCATCAAGGTCGCATATCCTACCTCGACGAATCATCCAACATTCAGCTCACCGCTAATCAATTTGACTACTTTCTAAAAGGAGATCTTAGCACCGACAGAACTATCTTAAAAAATGAGCTCTCCATCAATAATACACATCTAATTTATGAAGGAATTGCTTTTCTAAAAAATGCTAATATCCATTTTCTGGCCGATATCGATGCTAATTTAAAAGACCAATTGTACACATTTAAAGATAATCAACTAGATATCAATCAATTTAGAATTAAGTTTGATGGCACAATAGGATTACCCAACGATTCCGACATCACCGTCAATTTGAATTATGCCACTGAAAAAAACGATTTCAAGACGCTCTTATCGCTCTTACCCGCAGTTTACACTAAAGATTTTGAAAGCATTAAAACCAACGGCAACATTGCATTTAATGGCAGCATCAACGGCACATACAACAATGTCCAGATGCCAGGCTTTAATCTCTATCTAAAAGTCGATAATGCTTACTTCCAATATCCCGATTTACCCTCATCGGTAAAAAATATTTTTATCGATTTGGCTATCGAAAACAAAAATGGCGATCCCGACAATACCATTATCAATCTTAAAAAGTTTCATGCCGAAAGTGCCAACAACCCCATCGACGTACAATTGCTAGTTGCTACACCCGTTTCAAATGCCAACCTCAAAGGTATCATTAAAGGCAAACTCAATTTATCGGAGGTTAGCACATTTTATCCTATGCCCAATACCACTCTCAAAGGGCTAACCGAAATAGATGTAGTGTACGAAACCACCATGAAACAACTTGAACAAGAAAAATACGACGAAATAAACGCCAAGGGCTACATCAAAATCAGTTCGTTGGAATATGCATCGTCCGATTTGTCGTACAAGGTTTCCATACCAGAAATGGAAACCGAAATTACCCCCCGTTATTTCGATCTAAAAAACTTAAAACTCATTATAGGTCAAAGCGATTTAAACTTAAAAGGCAAAATAGAAAACTTCATGGCTTACATATTCAAAGACGAATTGCTGAAAGGACAATTTTCGTTAACATCGAACCTGCTGAATGTCAATCAATTTTTAAGTTCTGACGAATCATCGTCAACAACTGCTACTACCTCCGACACCAACCAACTAGAAGCCCCATCGATCCCCAAAAACATCGACTTTGTATTTGATGCCAATATTAAACAACTTTTGTACGACAACATGGATATAACCAACGCCCAAGGCAAAATCATCATGAAAAACGGCATCCTCGACTTGGATAATCTTCAGTTCAATGCACTCGATGGCATGTTCAACATGAAAGCCAAATACGAATACAACGACGTACTACCAACAGCAAGTTTCACGTTTAATATGAAAAATATAGATCTCAAAAAAACATACGAAACATTTGAAATGATTAAGCAAATGGCTCCTATAGTAGAACGTTGTGCAGGAAAAATTTCCGTATCGCTCGATATGCAAACCAAACTTGATAAAAACTTATCGCCAGTACTTAATACATTGAACGCCACTGGAAACTTTTCGGCTCCGTACATCGTAGTTGAAAATAGCGAAACAGGCAAAAAAATTGCCGAGTTTCTTAAAAACAAGCAATACGAAAATTTTCGTGTAGAACAAATTAATGCTTCGTTTAGCATAAAAGATGGCAATATCGAAGTTCAACCTGTTAAAACTAAAATTGGTAACATTGCTACAGAATTTTCCGGTAGTCAAAACCTCGACCAAAGCCTCAACTACGATCTATTGCTTCAAATACCCAAAGCAGCGCTGGGCAATCAGGCCAACGAAATTTTTGCTCAGTGGACAGGAACTGCCCAACAAGCTGGTTTAGCACTTAAAATGCCCGACATCATACCCGTTAAAGGACTGATACGCGGCACGCTCACAAAACCCGAAATCAAATTCAACCTGAAAGATATGGCTCAACAATCGATCGAAAACGTAAAAGAAGCCATTAAAGAAAAAGTAACCGAAGAAATTGACAAGGCAAAAGCCGAAGCCATTCGAAAAGCACAAGAAGAAGCCGACAGACTTATGCGTGAAGCCGAGCAACGATCCAACCAAATAATAGCAGCAGCCGAAGCCGCAGCCAAACAAATTAATGAAACCGCACGACAAACAGCTCAACAAATTAGACAAGAAGCCGATGCAAAAGCCAGTCAAATAGAAAAAGAAGGAAAAGCCAAAGGTCCTATAGCAGAAAAGATAGCTAAAGAATCGGCCGATAAAATCAGAAAAGAAGCCGATAAAAAAGCTACTGAAGTAGAAAATAAAGCTCAACAAGAATCGCAAGCAAAAGTAAATCAGGCTAAAGCCGAAGCCGAACAAATAAAAGCTTCAGCAAGGGCACAGGGAGATAAAATAATAGAAGAAGCTAAGAAGAAATGAAACAACTGCTTTGTTACATATCTTTTATACTTGTTTATTCGTTGACGGGAGCACAAGACTGCCCGGAACCTGAAAAAAAGGCTAAAAAACTGTTCGATCAAGCTCAAGAAGCTTATCAAAAACATAATCCCGACTTAGCATACAAACTGCTTTTAGAAGCTGTTAGAGAAGATCCTAATTTTGCCCGAGCTTATTTAATTCTGGCTGATGTCAACGTTCAACGTGCAAAAACTACTCAAAATGCAACGCAGGTTTTACAATACAAAAATAATGCAACGCAGTATTTCAGAAAAGCTGCCGATGCCTGCCCTTCCATCGACAATTACCGTGCCTGCTACGAAATTGCCTATCATTTGTATCAAAACAAAAAGTATAACGAAGCATTGCCTTACATCGAAAAGTTTTTAGCCAACGTAAAAACATCGCCTTTTCTGCATGATTTAAAAAACATGAAAAAACATATCGACGTTTACAATCAGTTAATTAACAATCCTGTACCTTTTAACCCTCAGAAAGTAGAAGGATTATGTTCCGACAACGATGAATTTTTACCATTAATAACTCCCGACGACGAATTTATGCTTTATACCTTACGTACTACCAAAACCAACGAGCTTGGGCACACACGCAAGTACGATGTTTTCACTATTGCCGAACGAGTTCAAAATTCTAGCAAAGAAGCGTTTGCTAATTCGAAACCCATGCCCGAACCATTTAATAAAAACACCGAGTTTAATCAAGGAGCAGTAAGCATTACCATCGACAACAATCAACTTTATGTTACCATTTGCGAAGGACCTAACTGCGATATATGGGTATCGTACAACGAAAACGGCGAATGGTCTCCCTTGAAAAACCTTGGTGGTGCTATTAATGGCAAACGTTCGTGGGAAAGTCAACCCTCCATATCGTCCGATGGTAAGATGTTGTTTTTCTCTAGCATTCGTCCCGGCAATATCGGCTTTGAACTCGAAGACGAAAATACCCACACCAGCGATATCTGGTTATCAGTAAAAGACGAAAATGGCAACTGGCAACCTGCCAAAAATCTTGGACCGGTAATCAACACACCGGGCAACGAAAAAAGCCCTTTTATTCATAGCGACTCAAAAACACTTTACTTTTCGTCAGACGGACATTACGGTGTAGGTGGCTACGACATTTTCTATTCAAAACTGTTACCCAACGGACAGTGGTCAGAACCCAAAAATATCGGTTATCCTATTAACACAGAAAACGATGAACTAGGCTTCGTTGTCAGTACCAACGGCAAAAAAGCTTATTTCTCATCGAACAAAATAGGCGATTCGAAAAGCTACGATATTTATTCGTTCGACTTATATGCCGAAGCACGTCCCCAAGAAGTTGTATTTTATAAAGGGCAGGTAAAGGACGAGGAAGGCAACCCCCTCGAAGATGCACGGGTTATAGTAAAAAATGTCAGCGAACAACGCACATCCGAAGCTATGGTTGACAAACTCACTGGACGTTATGCTGTTGTTATCCCCGTCGAAAAACCTAACGACGATTATATTTTAATGGTTAAGAAAAAAGACTATGCTTTTACCTCAAGTTATTTCAAAGCCGAAGAAATTACCAAAGACAAGCCCATTAAAGTTGATTTTGAAGTTAAACCTATAGAAATTGGAAAAGTGGTTAAACTCAACAATATTTATTTTGCATCTAATAGTGCCATTATCGAAAAATCCAGTTTGGCTGTACTCGATAATTTTCTTGAATTTTTAAACGAAAATCCTAACATTCGGATTGAAATTCACGGACACACTGACAACATTGGCGACGACAATAGCAACCAAATTCTTTCCGAAAAACGAGCAAGAGCTGTTGCAGATTATCTTATTTTGCAAGGATTAGACAAAAAACGCATTGTGGCTACACGTGGATTTGGCAAGAAAAAGCCGGTTGCATCAAACGATACTGAAGAAGGACGATCACTCAACCGACGAACCGAATTTGTCATTGTTGATAAATAAATGAATAAAATTTCATAAAATCATTCCAAAATATCAGTTAACTTTGAAACGTAATTGAGATCAACATGAGGATATTTTGTTTATTTGCTTTTTTCGTTGTTACGACCATTGCTATTGCTCAGCAAGGTACTATTAAAGTCAAATTTGTTGATAAAGACCAACAACAGCCGGTAATAAATTATCCAATCTGGATAAATACTCAAAAATTCATAACCGATGATAAAGGAACTCTCGAAGCAAAATTACCTTACGGTACTTATCTTTTGATTGTTTCAGGTGATGAATACGAAACCTATACTCAAAAGATTGAACTCCATACCGAAGAATTAGATATTCAAACAATAGAATTAACTGCCAAAAGCTTTTCAAACAACGATATTTCACAAATGTCCGAACAAACCTTTTTGTCCGACGACATCGACGATAAACAAGGGCAAAACATTAGCGGATTACTACACGCATTCAACGATCCATTTACCAACATTGCATCGTTCAATTTAAGTAGTTTTAATTTTCGTAGTCGCGGCTACGACGCTGCCAACTTTGCTGTTTATATCAATGGACTACCTATGAACGATTTCGAAAACGGACGTGCCAGCTATTCCGAATGGGGAGGATTAAATAACGTAACACGCAATAAAGTTTCTACTAATGGCATCGATGCAAGCAACTATGCATTTGGAAATATTGGCGGATCGACGAATATTTTAATGACTGCCGGCAGCATTCGCAAACAAAATCAACTATCGTATGCAATATCTAATCGTTCGTACACACATCGCTTAATGTATACATACTCAAGCGGATATAACGAAAAAGGACTGGCTTACGCCTTCAGCATATCGAAACGATACGCCGAACGCGGTTATGTAAAAGGAACATGGTACGATGCCTATTCGTACTTTGCTAGTATCGAAAAAAAATGGAACAACAACCATCAAACCGCTTTAACCATATTCGGAGCACCATATAAACGTGGTATGCAAGCTCCAGCCACTCAAGAATGCTACGACCTTATTGGATCTAACTACTATAATCCCAACTGGGGATATCAGGACGGAATTGTTCGTAATGCAAAAGTTAGAAAAGTAAACCAACCTATGATTTTCTTAACAGAATCGTATCGTTTGAACGATAAACAAAAGCTCAACTTTTCTACTGGCTATCAGTTTGGACGTTTTGGTACCACATCGCTCAACTGGTATCAAGCCAACGACCCACGCCCCGACTACTATCGCTACCTGCCCAGTTACCAAACTACACCCTATTTCCAGCAAATAACCACCGATTATTGGACCTCATCGCCCAATGTTTATCAAATAAATTGGGATCAACTATACCAGATAAATTATTTAGCCACATTAAGCGGACAATCGGCTCGCTATATTGTCGAAGAACAACGAAAAGATAATAATCAATGGCTCTATAATATGCATTTTACTCACGATTTGAACGATCGTACTACATTAATTACAGGTATAAATGGTTCGGTGGGCAAAACTCATTACTTCAAAGTGCTCAACGATTTGCTGGGAGCAGCTTACTGGCTCGACATTGATCAATATGCCGAACGTGATTTTCCTGACAATCCGTCCATGCTGTTGAACGACATAAACAACCCATACAAACATATTAAAGTTGGCGATATTTTTGGCTATAACTATAACATTCATTTCAACAACCATAATGCATGGTTGCTTTTTCAGCAAAAAACTTATCGAATTGATTATTATGCTCAATTACAGGCATCTACATCATCATTCTATCGCAAAGGCTTTATGAAAAACGGACGATACCCCGAAGCTTCGTATGGCAAAGGAAACATTAATACATTTATGCACTACGCAACTAAAGCAGGTATAACGTATAAACTTAGTGGACGCCATATAATAACAACAAATGGTGCTTATATAACTCAACCTCCTCTTCCCGAAAATGCATTTATCAACGCGCGCACATCATCGCGTATAATCCGTAATATAGAAAATGAAACTATCGTTGCAGGCGAAGCTTCATATATTTTCCGTGGAATTAACTCTGTTGCTCGTATTACAGCCTATCAAACATATTTCTACAATCAAACCGATATTCGCAGCTTTTACCACGACCAATACCAAACGTTTGTCAACATCTTGCTGCAAAACATCGATAAAGTTCATCAAGGCATAGAAGTAGGAGCAGAAATTAAACTACACTCCAGTCTTTCGGTTGTTGGTGCATACAACCTTGGCAATTACAGATATACATCTCGTCCTACTGCAACTATTTCGTATGATAATGGTTCAAAAGCCGACACTACCGAAATTATTTATATGAAGTATTTCTATGTTCCTGGTCCCCAAAATGCAGGAAGCATCGGATTAAAATATCGTCATCCCAAATTCTGGTTTGCAAGTATTCATTTTAATCAATTCGACAAAAACTATCTTGACTTTAATCCCGAACGCAGAACCGAACTTGCCATCAACAACCTAGGTCCCGGCGATCCATTAATAACACAAATAACTCAACAACAAAAGCTAAAAGGCGGCTATACTGTCGATTTCTCCATCGGTAAATCGTGGAAAATAGGAAGTCAATATGTAGCCATTAACTTAAATATCAATAATGCATTAAACAACCAAAAACTCATTACAGGAGGTTACGAACAGATGCGTTTCGATTTTCAGAATAAAAACATCAACAAATTTCCACCAAAATATTTTTATTCATACGGACGCACATACTTTTTTATGATAAGTTATCGTTTTTAAAAATTTTAGAATTATGTTAACCATTAATAATATGAAATCGGTATTTACAACATTTGTAACATTAGTAAGTTTAACAGGTTTTGTCCTTACATCATGTATAAAAGAAAAGTTCGACGAACCGCCGGTAAATATTCCTCATGTCGATTTTCAGGCCAATAAAACTATTGCCGAACTTAAAGCCATGTATAGCGGGGGACTCGATTCTATTCAAGACACCATCATCATTAAAGGTATTGTTATATCGAGCGATGAAGAAGGTAATATTTATAAATCGCTTTACATACAAGACAACACAGCAGGAATTTTAATTGCTCTCGATAGAACTAATCTGTACACAACATTTAAACCCGGCCAGCGAGTTTATGTTAAATGTAAAGGATTGTTTCTTGGCAATTACGGAGGTGTAACTCAATTGGGCTATAAATACAACAACAGCATTGGTCGTATTCCGAATGCCATCATCGACAATCATTTGTTCAGAGATAGTTTGCCGGGGGCTGTTCCTACCCCGTTAAGCCGCGAAATTACTACTATCACCGGTAACGATATTGGACGTTTAATACGAATTGACAATGTCTTTTTCGAAGAAGTTAATGTAGAATTTGCTCCACAATCGGCTTCAGCTACCGACCGCAAATTACAAGACATCAATGGCAATTCCATCATCTTACGTACCAGTAAATACGCCACTTTTGCCAGCAATAAAACTCCCAAAGGACGTGGATCTATAATTGCTATCTTAAGTAGTTACAACGGTACATATCAACTATACCTCAATAGTATAAAAGACCTCGTTGATTGGGATACTACTGCCCCAATTCCAAGCAATATTATTTACGAAACATTTACAACAGCACCTACCGATTGGATTACATATAGCGTTTCGAGCAATAAAAACTGGATATACGATGCTACATTTCAATGCATGTCGATAAACGGCTATGGAGCCGATGTGCCCAGTCATGACTGGCTCATTAGTCCTGCCATCAATCTAACCAATGTATCGTCGCCCATTCTTACATTTAAAACATGGACTCGTTACACCGATACAGGCACCCCCAAACCCTTAACGGTTTGGATTTCGGACAATTATACCGGCACAGGAGATCCAACACAAGCAACATGGACAGAAATTACAAACATTAACCTTTCTCCTACTAATAGTCAGACCTGGACCCATAGTGGCGACATTGATTTATCTAATTACATAGGAAAAACCATTTACATCGGATTTAAGTACATAAGTTCAGGAACAGGAAGTAATTCAAGTTCGCATTGGGAAGTTGATGAGTTTAAAGTAAAAGCATTAAGTAAATAAATATGAGCGAATACGTTGTATCTGCCAGAAAATATCGTCCATCGACTTTTAAAACCGTAGTTGGTCAGGAAATTATTACCACCACGCTAAAAAATTCTATTAAAAACCAACAACTGGCTCATGCATATTTATTCTGTGGTCCGCGTGGAGTAGGCAAAACAACCTGTGCCCGAATCTTTGCCAAAACCATCAACTGCTTTAATCCTACTCCCGATTACGAACCTTGCAACCAATGCGAATCGTGCATCAATTTCAATAAAAACGCATTATTTAATATTCACGAACTCGATGCCGCTTCTAATAATAGCGTCGATTCTATTCGTGAACTTATACAGCAAGTACGAATACCGCCTCAGCTTGGTAAATACAGCGTCTTCATCATCGACGAAGTACACATGTTGTCGAAAGATGCTTTCAACGCTTTTCTTAAAACCCTCGAAGAGCCTCCTATGCATGCCATTTTTGTAATGGCTACCACCGAAAAACACAAAATTATACCTACCATACTTTCGCGTTGCCAGGTTTTCGACTTCAAACGAATACAAATAAACGACATTGTACAACATCTTGAATATATTGCTCAGCAAGAAAATATTCAGTACGAAAAAGAAGCACTCATCATCATCGCTCAAAAAGCCGACGGTAGTATGCGCGATGCACTTTCTATCTTCGATCAAATGGTTAGTTTTTGCGAAAATCATGTTTCGTACGAAAAAGTCATTAAAAACCTTAACGTACTGGATTACGACTATTATTTTAAACTAACTAACTTGTTTCAGCAGGGCAATTATAGTGAATCGCTACTTATCTTTAACGATATTTTGTTAAACGGTTTCGACCCACAATATTTTATCAGCGGACTGGCCGAACACTTACGCAACCTTATGCTATGCAAAGACAGCAAAACAATTTCATTGCTTGAAGTTAGCGAATCCATAGCCCAACGATATGTCGATCAAGCCAATTTTTGCTCCATAGCATTTTTATACGAAGCACTGAATATAATCAACGAAACCGATGTACAATACAAAACCAGTTACAACAAGCGTTTTTTGGTTGAACTTATGCTATATCGGCTATGTTTTATTCAAAATCAGCCAACAAATTCACCGGTCCAAAACTCAAACACAATAGTTCAAAATACTCAAACCACTACCACACCAACTCAAATACCCATACAAAGCGAAACAAAACCATACCATGTTCAACAAACTACCGAAACTAACACCACCACTAACGAACCACCTACATCAAAAATCAATAAACAAGCTGCCACTATTGCATCAGGTTTTTCTATAAAAAAACAACAAGAAAAAAACACCAAACAAACACTTATCATCGATAACAAAGAAAAAATTGAAGAAATACAGCCATTCAATTTAGAAATGGCTTTAAAAGCATGGAATTCATACCTCCAACGAAAAGAAACCGATATTCGTATTAAAACACTTTATACCAAAAACCATGACTTTGCTTCATGGAACACCGAAACCTTAGTTTTAAAAGTGTTGAATAAATCACAGGAACAAGAAATCCTTAAAATTCACGATGAACTGCTTGCTTATTTAAGAGCAAATCTAAAAAACCCAAACATAAAAATAGAAATTGCACATAGTGAAGAAGATATTAAAAGCGATAAGCCATACACCGATAAAGAAAAATTTGAATATTTTGAAAAAAAATACCCATTACTAAACGAAATAAAAAAACAACTTGACTTAGATTTTATGTAAAATAAAACGGAGGTAGCACATAGGCATACCTCCGAAAACCCTAAAAACAGTTATTTGGAAGAACAAGCATAAATAAGACGACAAAAAATGATCAAACGTTGCTTTAATCATATAAAATTCATATTAAAAAACGTTAATTTACTTTTAATCATAATCCTAATTGTTTATTCTTGCAAAAAAGAAAATTTTTACTCTGGCAACGACGCTGTACTGAAATTTTCGACCGATATCGTGCATTTCGACACTGTTTTTACAACCATTGGAAGTGCCACACGATATTTCATTGTTTACAATCCGCTCAATAAGCCTATCAAACTTTCAGCCATACGACTGGCACGAGGAAATCAATCATTCTTTAGAATTAACATTAACGGTATAAGCACGCGAGAATTAAAAAACGTAGAAATCGATGCCAAAGACAGTTTGTTTATTTTTGTAGAAGTTAAAATTAATCCTAATAATGTAAATAATCCTGTGGTTGTTCAAGACTCCATAGAATTTCATTACAATGACAGGATGCAAGACGTCGATTTAGTTGCATTTGGTCAGGATGTACATCTTATTAATGCACAAATATTCAATCAAAATACCACATGGACAGCCGATAAACCCTATCTGATATATAATTCGATGCTTGTTGATAGCAATACTACTCTAACCATAGAAGCCGGCACTAAACTCTATTTTCATCACAAATCGAGAATGTACATAAAAGGTACACTTATTGCGAATGGTACGCAACAAAATCCAATTATATTTCGTGGCGATCGTTTGGAAAAATGGTACGACAAAATTCCAGGCCAGTGGGACGGAATATACTTTGTCGTTGGCAGCAAAGATAATGTTATGAACTACTGCGAAGTGCGTAATGCTATCATAGGCATACAGGTCGATACGCTTGCTTCTACATTACAACCAACTCTTACCATTTCAAATTCTAAAATTCTAAATATGAATGTAGCCGGAATTTTCGCCCAAGGAAGTACCATTAAAGCATGGAACTGCATTATTGCCAATTGTGGACAATTTGCCATTGCACTAACCATCGGTGGATCGTATGAGTTTTACCATTGCACTATCATTAATAATTGGTATTATACTAACCGACAAACTCCATCGGTACTATTAAATAACTATTATCAGGATATAAATGGCAACATTCAAGTTCGACCACTTGAAAAAGCCAATTTTGCAAATTGCATCATATATGGTAACAAAGAAAGCGAAATTTATATCGACAAGTTTCCAAACTCACCTGTTTTTAGTTTTGAATTCAAACATTGCTTAATAAAAGCCGGTAATGACCTGAATACAAACAACACCTCCGAGTGGATAAACATCATCAAAAATCAGAATCCACAACTTAAAGATCCGATAAACGAAAAATTCGAATTGCAAACAGGTTCCATTTGCATCGACAAAGGCGACATTGTTGTAGGTAGTCAATACCCATTGGATTTTAACGGAAATAATCGTATATTAGACCTCAAACCCGATTTAGGGGCTTTCGAATGGCAACAACCATGATGACTATCAAAGGAGAATATACAACTGCCAGAGTTTATGCAACTGAAATTGAAGAGGAATGTATCCAGCAAATAAAACAACTGGTCAACCATCCCGCTTTTAATCAACCTATTGCTATTATGCCCGACGCCCATAGCGGGAAAGGTGCAGTTATCGGATTCACAACATTGCTAACGGACAAAGTCATACCCAACGTAATTGGAGTGGATATTGGTTGTGGGATGCTCACCTCACAAGTAAAACTACCCAATAATCTTAAACTTGAAAAACTCGATCAAATTATTAAAAAGCAAATTCCCATGAGTACTGAAATTCATAAAAAAATGCCCAAAACCCATTTTAGTTTTACCGAACTTAACAAGCAAATACAGAATTTTGTTCATCATTACAACAAAAAGTTTCATAAAAAATACCAATCACCTGTTATTAACGAATCCTGGCTAAATAATAAATTCAAACAAATCAACTTCCCCGAAGATAAGTTTTATCATTCGCTTGGCACGTTAGGTGGCGGCAATCATTTTATTGAATTAGGCAAAAACGATAAAAACACTTACTTTCTTACTATTCATTCGGGATCGAGACATTTTGGTAACAAAGTTGCCACCTACTGGCAAAACCTTGCCATCAAACAAAACGAAAATAAAAAGCAAGCCAATTCTATCCCAAAACAATTATCCTATCTTCAAAACTCCGATGCTTTTGAATATTTAATCGATATGGTTGTGTCGCAATACTATGCCTCTGTTAATCGAAAAACCATGCTTCAAATTATTAAAGAAAACAGCGACATTGATATTATAAACACCATCGAAACAATCCACAATTATATCGATTTTGAAGATTTTATTATCCGCAAAGGAGCTATTCGCTCCTATGTAGGTGAAACCATTATTATACCATTAAACATGCGCGACGGAACACTTATTTGCGAAGGAAAATCTGAAAAAGCATGGAACTTTTCAGCACCTCACGGAGCTGGAAGAAAATATTCCAGAACAAAAGCCAAAGCCCTTATTTCACTCGAAGAATTTAAAAAGAGCATGCAGGGCATTGTTTCTACATCCATCAGTAAAGATACTATAGACGAAAGCCCTTTTGCATACAAAGACAAAGATTATATCATTCAATCGATATTACCTACAGCAGAAATTAAAGATCACATTAAACCTGTTTTAAACATCAAAGCTAAAGAATGAAAAAACTTAGTATCGAAGAGCTACATCGAATAGATGCAGAAACCTTTAAAAAAAAGGAAAAACTCCCCGTTGTGATTATTCTTGACAACATTCGAAGTCAGTACAATATTGGTTCGGTATTTCGCACTTGCGATGCATTTCGCGTAAAAGAAGTTTTGCTATGTGGAATCTCGGCTACTCCACCCAGTCGCGAAATAGAAAAATCGGCTCTGGGATCCACTCAATCGGTTCAATGGAAATATTTCGAAAGCACAACTCAAGCTCTCTTATATTGTAAACAAAAAAACTTTCAAATTATAGCCATCGAACAAACTGACGAAAGTAAAGATATCCGTCAATTTCATTATCTGCCTAAACAATCTTATGCATTTGTTTTTGGCAATGAAGTAAAGGGCATAGAACAGTCGGTGCTGAATATGTGTGATGTTTCGATAGAAATACCTCAATTTGGAACCAAGCATTCATTCAACGTTGCAGTAACTACAGCCATCGTTTTGTACGATTTTTTTGTTAAGTGTTCTAACGAAATTAATTTTTTTTAACAAACTGTTTTTTGTTGATTTCACAAAAATATTTATTAACTTTGCATCAAAATTGCGGGGTGGAGCAGTGGTAGCTCGTCGGGCTCATAACCCGAAGGTCGTAGGTTCGATCCCTACCCCCGCTACTAATAAAAAGCCGAAAAATAATCGGCTTTTTTTATTTTAAAAAAAGATTTGTTGTGGCTAATTATCGGAGCTATAAAGCAAGATAAAGCTTATTATTACACAGTTTTTTAGTACGGATATAAAGAATTTAACGTTATAGGATTTGTCTGTGTTTAAAAAAACTTTTAGTCTGTACTATACCAAAACTATAACTAACCTTGTAGCGAGAGCCGGGATTGAACCGGCGACCTCATGATTATGAATCATGCGCTCTAACCAACTGAGCTACCTCGCCATTTAATTTCAGAACCTTTTTGAGGCAACCTTCCCGATTATAATCGGGACGCTCTAACCAACTGAGCTACCTCGCCATTTAATTTCAGAACCTTTTTGAGGCAACCTTCCCGATTACAATCGGGACGCTCTAACCAACTGAGCTACCTCGCCATTTAATTTCAGAACCTTTTTGAGGCAACCTTCCCGATTACAATCGCAACGCTCTAACCAACTGAGCTACCTCGCCTAAATTGACCTGCAAAATTAATATTTTTCAAACAAATTATCAAACAGTTTCAATTTAAAATTTCTTACTAAATTGCTTCTAATTTTACCACCGAGTATTTAAACGGTGCTATTTTAGAAATAGGATCTTTTTCGTTTCTAGTAAGAGCATTGACTGGAGATTCGTGAAAATGCCAGGGCATAAATACCTCGCCCGGTAAAACTTCATCACTAATAATAGCTGTTGTTATAAGTTCGCCACGAGGTGAGCAAACTTTTACTTTTTTTCGATCTTGTATTTTATATTTGACTGCATCATCCGGATGAATGAGTATATAAGATTCACTTGCATACGCATTTAAAACATCACTTTTCCGAGACAAAGTTGCCGAATGGTATTGATACAAAATTCTGCCACTATTCATGACAAGTGGATATTCGGCACTAGTTTTTTCCGATTGTTCTTGATATTCTACCGGATAAATTTTTGCTTTTCCAGATGAAGTATTGAATTTATCTTTGTATAAAGTAGAAGTGCCCGGATGATATTCGTCGTAACAAGGCCATTGAATTCCTTGCTTTTCGATGCGTTCGTATGTTATGCCGCTCAATATGGGAGCAACCTGCCGAATTTCGTTCCAGATTTCTTCTTCATTGAGATAATTTCCTATGTTTATATTCATTCGAGCTGCTATTTCAACAATAATTTTCCAATCGGGCAGTGCCTCACCTGTTGGTTCTAATACTTTACGCAGACGCAACACTCTACGATCGCTATTTACTACTGTTCCATCTTTTTCAAACAATGATGTTGCAGGTAAAACTACATCGGCATAAGCTGTTGTTTCGGTATGAAAAATATCCTGCACAACTAAAAATTCGAGATTTTGCAAGGCTTCTATCGTGTGCAACTGATTCGGATCGGTAATAACTGGATTTTCACCCATAATGTACATTCCTTTGATAATGCCTTCATGAGCTGCATCCATAATTTCTAATGTAGTTAAGCCCGGATTAGGATCAAGTTCTTCAAAAGGCACATTCCAAATTTTAGCAACTTTCTTGCGGTTTTCTTCATTAGTTACCGGTATATATCCGGGATACATAACTGGGCTTGCTCCAACATCGGTAGCTCCCTGTACATTGTTCTGACCACGCGGTGGATTGATGCCACATCGTTCGCGACCAATTTTACCAGTAATCAAACACATGTTTAATAAAGCAAACACGTTATTTGTACCAACCGTTTGCTGACTCATGCCCATGCCTGTTGCTATCATAGCAGTTGGAGCAGTAGCATACATTATAGCTGCCTCTGTAAAAAGTTTTTCAGGTACTCCGGTTATCTGTTCAACAAGATCGGGTGTATATTTCATTACAAGCTCTTTCAATTGTTCGTAAGCCTGCATTCCTCCTTCTACTCTTTCTTCAATAAACTTTTCGTTGATTAAATGATGTTTAATTATGACATGCATCATACCATTAAGTAATGCCACATCGGTTGCCAATCGAGGTTGTAAAAACAAGTCGGCATATTTAACCAGTGGTGTCCATTTAGGATCAATTACAATTATCTTCTGACCTTTTTGTTTACCACGTTTAATGAATGTCGCCGTAACGGGATGTGTTTCAATTATATTATTACCAATAACAATAAGACAATCGGTAGTTTCGAAATCTTCGATCGAGTTGCTACCAGCACCATCGCCCAACGAGCGAATCATAGCCGCAACCGTAGAAGCGTGGCACAATCGAGTACAATAATCTACATTATTGTTACCAAATGCAAGTCGAATAAATTTTTGAAAAATATAATTATCCTCATTCGAACATTTTGCCGAACTATATCCAGCCAATGCCTTTTTGCCATATTTTTGCCTAATCTCGTTAAACTTATTAGCAACCAGTGTTAATGCTTCGTCCCAGGTAGCAGGCTCTAATTTGCCATTTTTGCGAATAAGTGGTTGTGTTAATCGCTCACGATCATTGGCATACTGATAACCAAAACGCCCCTTAACACATAATCGTCCATAGTTTGGTGATACATCTTCAACACCATTTACACGCACTATTTGATTGTTTTGAGTCCAGACTTCTATTTGACAACCTACCCCACAATAAGGGCATGAGGTAACCACTTTTTTGTCTATCTTGTATATGTTAATGATATTGCGATGCGGCTTTTCTACTATTGCACCGGTAGGGCACAACTGAATACATTCGCCACAGCCATCGCATTCGGAACTACCCCATTTACCAGTACCAGCCACAATATACTTCTGAATGCCCCTGTCGGCAAAACTCAAAACTCCTTTGCCCTGTATTTCTTCGCAAGCCTTGATACAACGGAAACAACGAATACACTTTGATGAATCGTAAGTCAGCACAGGTGAAGTATCGTCAACAACACGTGGAATATTTTGCCAGATAGATTTAATCGGTCGTTGTGCAACTTCTTTCAAATTGTATCGTTCTATCAAAGGTCTGAACTCATCGTGATAAGTTTCGTCGTATTCTTCGTTGTGTTCTGCCAGTAAATACGAAAGTGTATGACGACGATTGTTCTCCAACTCTTCGTCGAAAGCAGTTATCTTCATTCCATCCTTAACTTGAACCGTGCAAGCCATAACCAGACCATTTGTCCCCTCAATTTTTACCACACACAATCGGCAAGCACCTGTTGGTGACAGGCGCGGATGATAGCACAAACCCGGAATATCGAACCCATTCTGTCGTGCAACATTTAATAAATTATCATGTTCTTTGGCTGTGATGGTCTTTCCGTCTATTATAATATTTACGTTCTTATTCATATTAGTAAAGTTTAAACATTAAAATATGTAAAAAACGATTTAACTGGTAAAATAGGACTTTGTCCCAACGGACAGAGCGAATTTCTTGACATATATTCCGTTTGCTGTATCAGCCAGTTAATATCATCGGGCAAAAGCTGTGCTTTCTTACAACGCTCGTAAATTAGGGTTGTACCTATACGACAAGGTACACATTTACCACATGATTCGTGTTTAAAGAACTCCAAAATATTAATCAACAAATCCTTTAAGTTGGTTGCTTGATCGATAATCATAACAGCACCAGAACCAAGCGTTGCACCTTTTTGTTTAAGTGTCTCGTAAGCAAGTGGTACATCCAAAAAAGATGCATCGACAAATGTACCGGCTGCTCCCCCTAATAACGCAGCCTTAAACTCAAAACCTTCGAGCATTCCGCCACATACATCGTAAATGAGTTCACGGAGCGTAATGCCCATAGGCAGTTCAAAGACTCCTGTTTGTTTTAGGTTTCCACTAACACAAAACAATTTTGTTCCTTTCGATTCTGCTGTTCCAATGCATGCATAGGCTTCGTAACCTTCATTTATGATAAATGGTATATGGCTAAATGTTTCAACATTATTAATCAGTGTAGGCTGTTGCCATAAGCCTTTTTCAGCAGGGAATGGTGGCTTTATACGTGGATAACCTCGCTTACCTTCGAGCGATTCAATAAGTGTGAGTTCTTCGCCACATAAATACGAACCTGCTCCAATGTAGATATCTATATCGAACGAAAAATTGCTTTGTGCTATGTTTTTGCCCAGCCAATCGTAGCGATAACAATCGTCAATTGCTGCTTGCATAGTTCGAATTGCCTGTTCATATTCGCCACGAATGTATATATACCCCTTGTTTGCACCTATTGCATAAGCAGCAATAATCATACCTTCTATAATCGCAAAAGGATTTTTTTCCATTATGTACCTGTCTTTGAAAGTACCTGGCTCTCCCTCATCAGCATTGCATACAACATACTTTTGCAGACATACTTCGCACGAGGTTTTAGTAAAAGACTGCTTCAAGCCTGTAGGAAAACCTGCCCCTCCCCGCCCTCTTAAACCTGCTTTTTTAATCCTATCAATAATTTCATCGGCAGATAAACCCAAGCTTTGTTTTATTGCCGAGAAACCTCCAAAATGCAAGTAATTTTCAATTTTCGTAAGATCGGCTTTATCTACATTTTTCAACGATATGTATGGAAAATCATTTTTCATGGTACTTACGTTTAAAATCATCTATAATCTGGTCTATTTTTTTGGGCGAAAGATTAGTAAAAACTTGCTCGTTAATCATCATCGCTGGTGCTTGTTCGCAATGTCCTAAACATTCAGAAGGTTCGAGCGTAAACAAATCATCGCTACTGATATTGTTTTCATTTAACAGAAGTTTTTGCGATAAGTAATTCCACAAATTCAAAGAGCCCTTCATATAACATACAGGCGATTTGCATAAACGAATAATGAATGGACTGCGAGGTTTAACACTAAACATTGAGTAATATGTAACAACACCATAAACTTGTCCTGTGGTTAGTTTGAAATATCGAGCTGTTTGAGTTATGGCTTCCTCAGTAATGTAATGTAGAGGATGAGCATTTTGTAAAGCATGTAATGCCTTTAATATTTCCGACTTTTCGGGCTTAAATTGTTTCAAAATTTCCAATACTTGTTCTTCAGTTTGTTTGTTTTGCATACATTTCTGCTTTTAAAATATCTTCTGGATAATTAATATTAAAAAACATTTTATCGGGTCGAAAGGAAGAATTTACTTCAAACCACTTTACTTTCAACCTGTTGTATATATTTCGGATTGCATAAGTCCCTTGTTTTATTTGATTTTCAACTTCTGTTAAAACAGATATAGAATAAATAGCATGGAGTGGCTCTATGCCCAAACTATGTTTTGGAATGATAGCATCTACACTATTTACTTGAACTTCTTTTGTTAGTAATTCTATAAACTTTGAATTTAAAAAAGGCAAATCGCACGAAACAACAAAAACATAAGGTGTTGTAGCATTTTTTAAGGCAGCATGAATACCTGCAATAGGTCCTATGTTCTTGTAATAATCGGCAAAAACTGGTAAGTTACTAAAATTAGTATCGTCGTTAGAGATTAGAAAAATATCTTCGAAGACCTCTAATAATGCTTCCATTTGTCTTTCAAAAATAGCCTGTTTTTCAATAAATATATTTGTTTTTTTTAATCCGTTTAATCTACTGGCTTTACCTCCTGCTAATATAGCTGCACTTATATTCATAACTGCCATCGAACAAAATTAAATATATTTTTTATTAATTTATAAGACCATTTGTGAAAATTTATCTTTGGGCATTGATATTTTTGTCAAAATAATGGCTGTTAACAATCTGATTGTTGATAATTGTTGAAAATTGTCGTATTTGTATAATAATATTGAATTACCTCAAACGGAAAAATTACTAGTTCAATTCGACGAATAAAATCAACTTTTTTCGGTATGCAGACGTTGCATCAGAAACGTAATTTTTCTAACTCTGAAAATGCATTGTTTCGATTTATCTGATATCCTTATGAATTATTGAGGTTTATCGATTTGTACAGCATGCTAACAAAGAGAGTTGCTTTTTGGGCTGCCTCAATAGGAGAAAATCCCTTCCCCATATAACAAGCAAAAGCGGTAGAAAAAGCACACCCTGTACCATGTTGGTATCGAAAATTTTCTCTTTTTTTTTGTAAATAACTAATATTGTTTTGATATATCAATGCTTCGTTGATTTCTTCTTTTGTATCGTGGAAATGTCCACCTTTAAGATAAACATTACACGAATATTGCTGATGTATTTTTTGAGCAATAGAGAGAGCATCGGCAAAAGAGTTTAGTTCTTTGCCTGAAATATATTCAAGTTCTTGTTTGTTAGGCGTAATAAAAGTACAATACGGCAATAACTTTTGCTTGTATAATTCCATCAAACTATAATCTAAAAAGACATACCCGCTGGTCGAAACAAAAACTGTATCAATTACCTTAACAGGTATGCTGGTATTTTTCAAAAATTCAGATACTAATAAAATTTGTTCTTTAGTTGAAAGTACTCCTACTTTACATGCCTTTATATTTTGAAAAACTGCCAGAGCCTCTATTTGTTTTTGTATAATTTTTGCATCGAGGGAATAAACATTTAATATTTTGTTAAAGTTTTGGGCTGTTATGGAAGTAATTACGCTTAAAGCATGATAGTCAAGCTTCTCTGCCACTTTGATGTCTTGTTGTATTCCAGCACCTCCGGACGAATCGGAAGCCGCAATAGTTAAAAAATAATTTATCATATAATGTTGTCAATCTTAATGGCACACAAATTGCCACACATAGAGCAGTAATCGGAATCGGTTGGCTTATAATCTCGTTTTTGCTTTGCCTTTTCTGGATCGAGCGACAAATTAAACATGGTTTCCCAGTCTAATTTTTTTCGTGCTATAGACATATCGTAATCTCTTTTCCTAACGTTGGCTGTGTTTCTGACTAAATCAACGGAATGAGCTGCTATTTTGCTTGCTATAACTCCTTCTCTTACATCATCTATGGTAGGCAATGATAGATGTTCGGCTGGTGTAACATAGCACAAAAAATCGGCACCTGCCATTGCTGCAATAGCCCCTCCTATGGCTCCTACTATGTGATCATAACCGGGAGCAATATCGGTTGTAAGAGGACCCAAGACATAAAACGGAGCTTCGTTACAAACTTTTTTCATTAGTTTAACATTTGCTTCTATTTCGTCTAACAACATGTGTCCAGGACCTTCAACCATAGTTTGAACGCCCCGCTTTCGTGCTCTATCAACGAGTTCGCCCAACACTAGCAATTCGGCAATTTGCCCTCGATCGGTTGCATCGGCATTGGCACCCGGACGCAAACCATCGCCCAAACTAATAGTAACATCGTATTTTTCGCAAATATCAAGCAACCGGTCAAATTGTTCGTACAATGGATTTTCTGCATTATTTTTACTCATCCATGCTCTAATAATGGAACCTCCACGACTTACTATTCCCATTATGCGATCATCGTTTTCTAAAAAAGACAAACTACGTTTGGTAATTCCACAATGCAACGTCATAAAATCAACGCCCAGCTTTGCTTGTTCTTCAATCTCTTTGAACACATCTTCAAAATCGAGTATTCCTATGTCGTCGAAATTATTTTTTAAAACTTTTGATGCAATAGAGTAAATCGGCACAGTACCAATCATAACTTCTGAATGTGAAAGAACGGTTTTTAGTATTTGTCGCAAATTTCCACCTGTTGATAAATCCATTACCGAATCGGCACCATAACGCACTGCTACTTTAAGCTTTTCCAACTCTTCATTCAAATTACACCTCATTGGCGATGTTCCTATGTTAGCATTTATTTTTACCCGTAAATTTTTACCTATAGCTTTGGGTTTAAATGTATGGTTTACATTTTTAGGTAAAACAATTGTTCCTTTTGCTATTTCGTCTCTCAACCATTCTACATTAACCTGCTCTTCAGCAGCTACTTGAGACATTTCGTTAGTAATTTTGCCACTAATGGCTTGTTGCATTTGTGTCATATTCTTTAATTTTTTGTTTTACAAAATGTATTTTCTCTTTTAATTCTTGTTTTGATTCAGATTGCATAAAATAACGAACCATACAGATGTTTTTTGCTCCTGCTCTAAGAACCTCGTCAATATTTTCGGGGAAGATGCCTCCTATAGCAACAACCGGAACTGTAGCTATTTTTAATGCTTCGGATAGTAAGGATGTTCCAACTACCGGATCGGGTTTTGCCTTTGTTGTTGTATGGTAGATAGGTCCAAAGCCTACATAAGAAGGATTGAGCAACAATGCATCTTTAAGCTGGGTTAAATTATGAGTAGATAATCCTATTTCCATGTTGTTTCCTGCGATAGTCCTTGCATCATGGTAGTTCATATCCTCCTGGCCTAAATGTAAGCCATCTGCTCCAACAATTTTTGCAATGTCGGGTCTATCGTTTATAATTAACCGGGTAGACGTTCCCAAAAAAATATTCTTCAATTTTCTGGCAAGAGCAATTAGTTTTCTATCATGGAGATTTTTTTCTCTTAACTGAACGTATTGAATTTTTTCATCAGCCAAAACTTCAGCTACATCTTCATGCAACATTCGTGGATTTGAGATGATGGCGTAAATTCCAAAATTTTTCATAACCTTTGTTTGATAAGTTCAGCCACTTTTTTTCCCGAAAGAAGCATGCCGCCAAAAATAGGTCCCATTCGATAACTTCCGCTTACACCATTTGCAGCCATTCCCGAAACAAAAAGACCTGGATAGATTTCTTTTGTATTTTCTATCGTTGTTCGTTCAGCTTCATCTACTTGTAAAGATTTTTCGCCAACAACTCCACCTGTTTCAGTAAAAAGCCTTACATTGTTTTTACGAGCAACTGTTTTGGCTACCTCGCAATCGTGTCCGGTGCCATCTAATACTGCCTTTGATAAAATAATTAACGGATCAACATGCAAATGTTGCAAATGAACAGGTGTCCAGTTAACCACTATTCCACACACTCTATCGTTTTTAAAAACAACATCTTCTACAGAATAACAATTGAAAATAGTACATCCAGCTTTGGTTGTCGCATAAATTAGAGCAGATGTGGCTTGTACGGAATCGGTAACCACACATTCTTCATTGTATCGCGAATAGTTAATTTTTAATTCATCTAAAATAGATACTGCCTCATTCTGAATAACTATTTCATTAAACATCATAGCTCCTCCCCACATACCACCACCCGGTGCAAGTTTACGCTCAAAAATAGCCACTTTGAAGCCCCATTTCGCCAAATAATACCCTGCTAACATACCCGAAGGACCGGCACCTACAATTGCTACATCAATCTCTAAATTTGATTTCAATTTTTTGAAGTATTGTTCTACAATACTCAATGAGACAACTTTTTCCATAACACAAATGTTTTAAATTAAACTTTTTAAAAAAGTGCTTAAACCAACGAGCAAGATTATTTTGTCCTACCGTTTCCCTTCGCTGGCATTACCCAGAGCAGGTTCAAAGGGTATAATCTCAGCCCGTGTATTAAGGCACCCCTAACGGAGCAAAATTAAATAATTTTTTTAAAAATAAAAATGCCACCTCAAAGGTGGCTTTAAATTTTTAATTTAACACATTATTTTACGCAAAGAACTCTATTGCGTAAATTGAGTTTAGAGAATATCCTTCGAAATTATCTACGTCTTTTCTTTTTTCCGCCTCTACTATCATCGAGCCAGAAACCAAGTCGAAATCCAAAGTTTTCGCCATGAAATATTTTATATTGAATATTTTCGTAGCGTACCGAAAAATCGACATTACCGGATCGGAAACCGCCACCCAATGCAAAACTGAAATAAGTACCACTGCCCGAAATGGTTATAATAGAATTACTTTTCCTAAAATAATAATATAAAAATCCAAGATTAGCAAAAGGATAAAATCCATTGTTTGAACCACTTACATAATACCTTGCTTCGCCCATAATGGGAATTTGAATATAAGTACCACCACCTGTAAAAAATCGAAGACCAGCATTTCCACCGGCATAAAATCCATCACTCAATTCGGAAAGCAGACCCCCCGATACACCTATGTAAGGAGAACCGGAAAATTTTGTGTTCATAACTAAATCACCATTAATAACCTGCGAAAACACTGTTTTGCAAAATAAAGCAATAACGCCTAATGCAATAACTTTTTTCATAAGAACAATTTTTTTAGTTAGCATGTAAAAATAATAGATATTTTTTTTTTTTACAAATTTTTAAATTCATTTTTTACAGAACAAATAATTAACAGAATTGTATAAATTTATCTCAATGGTTAGAAAGGAAAATATACTTTTCCATTTTACTGTGGCTGTGCCAGATAAGTAATATTTCTAAATATGGAGATCGATGGATTTGCACTATCTGATAGTTCTTAATTTGGGTTTATGCAACTGAAAATGTTTTGTTGCATTATGTTTAATCAATCGATAATCATTTTTTATAATTTCTAATTAAATAATTACGAGTTTAAATATTTAACTTTGCAAAAGGAACCACATCTAATGAAGAAAATGTTTTTTTTAAATATTTGTAGTATCCAGCAATTGCAATCATAGCAGCATTGTCGGTAGTATATTTTATGGGTGGGATAAAAACCCGAATGCCCTTTTGTTCGAGTGTTGCAAACTGTTTTCTGATTTCAGAATTTGCCGAAACACCTCCACTTAAACTTATACAACGAATGTTAGTTTGTTCTATTGCTTTTAATGTTTTTTCCATTAATATTTCGACAATTGCCTGTTGATATGATGCACACAAATCGTTTAAATTTTGTATAACAAATTGGTTGTTTTTTCTCAATTCTTCTTTTAAAAAATAAAGCAATGAGGTTTTCAACCCGCTAAAACTAAAATTCAAATCTGCCACAGCAGGTTTTGGGAAATAAAAACGCCTGGCATTGCCAGGTTTAGCATAATGATCGATAATAGGACCTCCGGGATATCCGAAACCCAACAATTTAGCAGCCTTATCGAAAGCTTCGCCGGCAGCATCGTCAATGGTCGAGCCAAGTATGGTCATATCGTAAGGGCTATTAACCCTAACTATTTGCGTATGTCCTCCTGAGATAAGTAAACACAGATGTGGAAAATCCGGAAAATTTTTATCACTGTCATTTTCGATTATAAAATGCGACAATACATGACCATGCAAATGATTAACTTCAATCAACGGGACAGCAAGTGCTATCGAAAGCCCTTTTGCAAAGGACGATCCCACCATAAGCGACCCAAGCAATCCAGGACCATTGGTAAAAGCAATGGCGTTAACGTCGGATAATTTAATATTAGCCTGTTTTAAAGCCTCAGAAAGCACCGGTATTATGTTCATCTGATGCGCACGCGAGGCCAATTCAGGTACAACACCACCGTATTTTTTATGCACTTCCTGGCTTGCTATTACATTGCTCAGAAGTCGCTGGTTTTCTGTAATCGCTACAGACGTATCGTCGCACGAAGACTCTATTCCCAGGATAATTGCTTTATGGCTCAAAATAATTAACTTTGCAAAAATTTCTGGCAAAATTAGCAAAAAAAGACGCATACTAATTTATCCACTGGCAATATTGTTTGTTATATTGCTGAGTATTTTCATTATTCTCAAAAGCCCACCAGTACAAACTTTTATTACACAAATCGTTGCTAAAAAAATATCGGAACAATTGAAGACGCAGATTCATATCGAAAGCGTCGATTTTACTTTTTTTAAAACTTTTATTTTACATCATGTATATATCGAAGATCAAACAGGCGATACACTTTTATTTATTCGACACCTTAAAGTCGATTTAAACGACTTCTCTTTTAAACAAAAAAAAATCGTAATAGACGAAATAGCACTTACTCAGCCTACCATTAAATTAAAACAACTCAACGATAGCCTGACCAATTTTCAGTTTTTAATTGATGCTCTTGCCAATACTTCTCAAACCACAGACACTACTTCGTACACGATACTTGTGAAAAAATTTCGTATGATACTTGCCAATTTTCGGTTTGACGATAAAACTATTCCACACAGCCGTACTAAGGAAATTGATTTTAATCATCTACACATTCGCAAAATAAACCTTAACATTGATTCCATCTACTTAAACGATAGTATTACATTTTCGATAAAACGCATATCATTTCTGGAACAATCAGGTTTTTCGCTCAACCATTTATCGTGCAAAGGGACATTTAATCAGAATGGTATATTTTTGCAACAACTTTCATTGCTAACTCCCAATAGCATTTTACGAGCCCGGCATTTTTCGCTCGAAACGCCTGAACTATACAGTTTTAGAAATTTCGTGGAAAAAGTTCGTTTCAACATAGATTTTTTGCCATCGAAAATACATAGTAACGATCTTTCGTTTTTTGCTGACATTTTAAGTCCCATTAATCGTTTTGTATATTTTGCCGGTAAAGTTAAAGGACCACTTGCTTCTTTGCGATTTCGTGATTTTCAAATAAAACATCGGCAATATACTTTCATTAAAGGCAATTACGACATAGACGGACTTATCGTTTCGAATAACCCTTTTCTCTCGCTTCGTTTGACGAAGTTAACAACTCATCCCGCCGAAATTGATAATTTATCATTTCACGGTGGCACATTAACTATTCCAGAAGAAATTAAACGCATGGGAACCCTTTATTTTAAAGGAGAGCTTTCGGGCTTTATTAACGATTTTGTAGTTTATGGGAAATGTCAAACCAATTTAGGCAATATTAAATCGGACATTACGCTTAAATACGATACACTCAAAAAAAGCACCAAAATAAACGGTTACCTGGCTCTTTATGATTTTGCCATTGGGCAAATCATACAGCAATACCCTATCATCAAAAATACCAGTTTAGAAATTAACGTTTCAGTAGATATTTTTAAAAATAATGTTAAAGGTAATGCCAAAGGGACTATTCGCATGCTCGACTTTAACAACTATAATTATCAAAACATTTTGATTGATGGCAGCTTTACTGAAAAATTATTCGACGGCAATTTACAACTCAACGATCCCAATATAAAACTCGATTTTTTAGGAAAAATAGACTATTCCGATAAAATCCCTGTTTTCAACTTTATGGCCGATGTTCAAAAAGCAAAACTAAACAAGATAAACCTTATACATCCCGATTCAAACATTACCATTTCGTTTTTACTTGATGCCAGAATTCGGGGACTTAATCTCGACGAATTGCAAGGAAATATCGATCTTTATCAGGTTACTTACGAACATTTAAACACATATCACTTCCCCTTCATTCACTTTTCTGCTTCGAGCAACAATGGTAAAAAAGAATTAATGTTTGATTCAGATATTTTAAAAGCCTCTATAAACGGACATTTTCAATACAATAATACATTATACTCTTTGCAGAATATTATTTCGCACTATTTGCCATCGTACAACATCGTACAAATACCTAAAAAGCATAAACACGATGAAAATTTTGAGGCACAATTATTTGTAAAATTCAATAACCAATGTAGTTTTTTAAAAGAAATTTTGCCCGAATTGACCATTGCCAATAACACCCAAATTGACCTTAAACTATCCTATCCACAAGAAATTCGTTGCTCCATAAAAAGCGACTCCATTACATATAATCAAATAAAAATTTTCAATGCCCAGGTTGAACTTATAAATAACAAAAATCTTTTAGAAACCAGATTTAACTGTAAGCAATTTTGCCCGAATAAAAGCTTGTTCTTAAACGACCTTAACTCTAAAATACTGAGCCACAACGATCAAAACGAACTTTACATTACATGGAACAACAACGATAGTCTGATAGGCGATGCTGAGCTTTCGGCTATTCTGACTTTACAAAACAAACAAGTCGATATTACATTCACACCTTCTAGAATCTTTTTTAATCATGCCAACTGGTACATCAACGATGGTAACCTTGTAATAAACGATAGCAACATTTTCGTTCGAAACACCATTATCAACGAAAGCCAACAATACTTTATGCTTCATGGTTTACTTGGTAAAAAAATTACCGACACACTCCATTTGTACATGAGTGAATTTCAGATGTCAACGCTAAATCCTTTTTTGCAAAATCAATCTATTTCATTAAACGGCATAATAGATGGCAACATTAAAATAATTAAAGCTTTAGAAAAACCCATTTTGTGGAGTGATATTTATGTTCAAAAGCTTCAAATCAATAGTGAAGATCTGGGCGATTTAAAACTAATTGCCGAATGGAATGACGAAAAACAAGAATTACAATATCAAGCCAACGCATATCGTGGAAATATTCAAACCTTACAAATTCAAGGCACCTACGACCAACATCGACAAATAGATGCTATGATAAAACTCGACAAATGGCGTTTACAAGTTCTTGAGCCCATGCTTAGCTCTTTTGCCAAAGATATTCGTGGAATTGCGTCGGGAACCATTAGCGTTAAAGGCACAACACAAAAGCCTATACTAAATGGCAAAGTAGAATTAATGAAAACAGCCTTTACCATTCCATTCCTTAACACGCGATACAATTTCACTGGCGAAGTAGATATTCAAAAAGATGCTTTTAGCATAAAAGAAATAGATATTTACGACGAGGAGGCAAATAAAGCCCGTTTGACAGGAAAAATAACTCACAATAATTTTACTGCCTTCAACATCGATCTATTGCTCAATAGCAATCGATTTTTATTTATGAATACCCATTATAGCGATACCAGCCTTTTTTATGGATCTGTATATGCCTCTGGCATGGTCAATATCAAAGGCAATTTCGACCAAATCGACATTTTTGCAAATGTACAAACCGAAAAAGGAACTAAATTTAATTTAAATCTCGAAAGTGCAACAGAAATTTCGCAAAACGATTTTATTCAAATTGTAAACAAGCAAACTCGCCCAGAAAACATTATCCGACCAAATGTAAATCCTGCGTCTGGTTTAAATTTAACATTTAACATTCAGGCCACACCCGAGGCAAATGTTCAACTAATATTCGATTCTAAAGTTGGCGACATTATTAAATCGCAAGGTAGTGGTAATCTTAGACTCGAGCTTAAACCCAATGGCGACTTTCTGATATTTGGCAATTATATCATTACGCAAGGCGATTATCTTTTTACATTGCAAAATGTAATCAACAAAAGGTTCGAAGTACAACCGGGTTCTACTGTTTCGTTTAATGGTGATCCGTTAAGTGCCATCTTAGATATTAAAGCCTCATATAACCTTCGTACCAGCCTTTACGAACTTATGCTCGACTCTGCTTACAAAAACCGTGTTCCAGTTTCGTGCGAGCTAAGCATGAAAAACAAACTGCTCAATCCATTGCTCCAATTTAACATCGTAATACCCAATGCCGACAGTCGTGTTGAAGGGGTATTGTCGTCTTTATCAGACGAAGAAGTCAACAAACAAGTTATTTCGCTACTGGTGCTCAATCGTTTTGTTACCCCCGAAAGCTATAAAAGTGGTATTAAAACAGTGGAATACAGCAGCTCCAACGCCCTTGGGGTTAATTCATCTGAACTCTTAACCAATCAGCTCAATCACTGGCTCTCGCAGATCTCAAAAACAGTCAATTTGGGAGTCAACTACCGACCCGGTGATGTAATAACCAACGAGGAAATCGAACTGGCTTTAAATACACAAATCCTTAACGACCGAATAACCATCAACACCAATCTTGGCGTTTCGAATAGCACTCAGGGCGAAACTTCGACGCTCATCGGCGATTTTGACATAGAGGCTAAGCTCAACAAATCAGGTAAATTAAGAGCCAAGGGTTTTAACCGTACTAACACCAACATTTTAAAAGACACCTCGCCATATACACAGGGAATTGGAATCTTTTACAGAGAAGAATTCGATTCGTGGGAACAATTGTTTAAAAATTACTGGAAAATGGTATTCGCACGAAAAGAAGAAAAAAATTAACCCCCCCCTTATACTACTTATAAAATAAAATAGGTTAAATATTCTGCATTATATCCTGAAAAATAGAATCATTTTCGGGTATTTCCACTCGTTTAACCGAATGAACACCTTTTAGGCGTTTGATTTTATTAATTAGTTCCGACAAATCGTAAGCATCGTGAATATAAAGGTCAATAATTCCGGTAAAAATACCATGATTTGCATCAAACAAAATCGACTTCATATTGATTTCCAGTTCGTTCGATAATAAGTTGGTGATATTGTGTACCACTCCAATATTGTCCACTCCGGTTATTTTTATACGTACAATAAACGACAATACTTTCTTCGACACCCATTCTACGCTTATTATGCGATCGCCAAAATTGGCCATGTAACGAATTGCCTGTTCGCATTCTTTTTTGTGTATGACAACTTTAGTTGGACTAACCAAATAACCAATAACCTCGTCTCCGGGAATTGGTTTACAACACTGTGCTATACTGTAACTTTGCTTTTCTAAATCTTCGTTTAGCACCAGCGTCTTTTTCCTATCAATAGGAACAGGTTTTTCCTGTTGTTCCTGCTTAGAAGCATCGGACGAGCGAATAAAAGGTAAACGTGAAGTAGTTTTCGATATCTGAATTTTCCAGTAACGAATAAATTTATTGCGACTACGGTGTTGAACAATCTTTTTTATTCTGTTAAAATCTGGCTCTTCGGAACCTAACTTATAATATAGATCGTCTTTAGAGCTGGCCCGATATTCGACTAACAATTGTTTAAAAGCTCTGCTATTTAAGGGTATATTCCATTCCTTAAACTTTTCTTCTAATAATGTCTTTCCCTTTAAAATAAATTTTTTTCTTTCATTTTTAAAATGATCCCTGATTTTTGATTTTGCTTTGGCAGTAATAACAAAATCGAGCCATTCTTTCTGTGGAGTTTGTATTTCGCTGGTAAGAATTTCTACCTGATCGCCGCTATTTAATACATGATTTAAAGGTACCAGTTTAAAATTAACTTTTGCTCCGATAGCACGATCTCCTACTTCTGAATGAATGTCGTAAGCAAAATCGAGTGCCGTACTCCCCTTAGGTAAGCGTTTCAACAAACCTTTAGGTGTAAATACAAAAATTTCCGATGAAAAAAGATTCATTTTAAATTCGTCGATAAACTCCAATGCATCTTCGGAATTATTTTCGAGCAATTCGCGAATCTTCTTAATCCATTTATCCAATTCAGACTCCTCACCGCCATCCTTATATTTCCAGTGTGCTGCATAACCCAGCTCTGCTATTTCGTCCATACGTTTTGAACGTATTTGCACTTCTACCCACCGTCCTAGATGTCCCATAACCGTAGTATGAAGGGCTTCATAACCATTAGCTTTGGGGTTACTAATCCAATCTCTTAATCTATCCGGTTTTGGTTTGTATATATCGGTTACAATAGAATAAATAGCCCAACATTGAGCTTTCTCGCTCATCTCCATATTGGGTTCAAAAACAATTCGAATAGCAAAAATATCGTAAACTTCTTCGAAAGGAACTCCTTTTATTTGCATCTTGTTCCAAATAGAATACACCGATTTGGGTCTTCCCGAAATTTGATAAGAAAAACCACTTGCACGCAATTGTTCTTCAATAGGCTTACAAAATTCTTTTATATATATCTGTCGTTCCTCCTCAGAAGCTTCTAATTTTCTTAAAATTTCATTGTATACAGCAGGATGCTGATGTTTAAGCGACAAATCTTCCAGCTCGGTTTTAATTTTATACAAACCCAGGCGATGAGCAAGCGGGGCATACAAATACAGTGTTTCAGCAACTACCTTCATTTTCTTGTAGTCGGGAACCGCATCCAGTGTTCGCATATTGTGCAATCGATCGGCAAGCTTGAGCAATATCACCCTAACATCGTCCGATAAAGTTAACAGCATTTTTCGAAAATTTTCAGCCTGAACCGATTGAGTTCCATGGTCAAACACATTCGATATTTTCGTTAGGCCATCTATAATATTAGCTACTTTATCACCAAAAAGCTCACGTATTTCTTCGAGTGTATAATCCGAATCTTCCACTACATCGTGAAGCAAAGCACAAATAACCGATGTAGCTCCCAGGCCTATTTCCTCGGCAGCAATGCGAGCCACCGCAAGCGGGTGATATAAATAAGGCTCACCACTTTTGCGACGCATGTTTTCATGAGCCTTAAAAGCTATTTCGTATGCCTTTCTTATTTTTGCCTTATTTTCATCATTATTGCACCGTTGACAAACCTCTAATAGCTCCTCAAACGTTCTGTCTAATGCTTCTTTTTCCTCAAGTGTAATGTTTGCCATAGCCTATGTTTGTTTACTTACAAAGTTAGCGAAATAAATTCTTTTCTTTATCTCTTACCATGTTGTAATTTTAAATAGTTTATTTTGAACTAAATGTATGGTAAAAATTTTTTACATTTTTTTGGTTTGAATTTAAAATTTTTTTTATATTTGCAAAAAAACTTACTACAACTATGAAAAAATTTCATTTACTTATTCTGATTTATTTTTTATTTGCCAATATTTTGTTTTCACAAATTTCTATCAATACAACGGGTACCAATCCTGATGCCAGCGCCGGGTTAGATGTAAGTTTCACCAATAAAGGTGTTCTCATCCCAAGAATTGCTTTATCGAGTGTTTCCGACAACACTACCATTCCCTCGCCTGCTACATCGTTGTTAGTGTACAATACAGGTAC